>DLRK01000153.1 GCA_002501065.1 Akkermansiaceae bacterium UBA7890 | reverse complement strand
GCGGTGGCGGTGGACGTTGCCATCTATCCATACGCTCCTATAGTTTCGGTTCCCCTGGTCCCATCAGCCGCACTCGCGCCCCCCCAACTCTCGTGATCATCCAAAGTAATTTGCGCCTGCGACATGCGGGCATCCTGGCCTTGCTCTGTTTCGCGTCCCCGCTGAGCGCCGCTCCCCTGATTTCCGAATTCATGGCGGTGAACGACACCTCCTACCAGGATGAGGATGGTGACTTTTCGGACTGGATCGAGATTCATAATCCAGGCCCCGCTCCAGTGCAACTTGACGGGTATCATCTGACCGACAACGCCGCCAATCTTACCAAGTGGACCTTCCCTGCCATCACCCTGAACGCGGACCAGTATCTTGTGGTCTTTGCCTCCAACAAGGACCGTGTCGATCCAGCCTCGCAACTCCATACCAGTTTCCGGCTGAGCTCCGGCGGCGAGTTCCTCGGCCTGGTGGCCCCCGACGGAACGACCATCGTGAGCGCGTTTGGCCCGGTCTATCCACCGCAATTCGATGACCAGTCATTCGGGTTCGGCGTGCCGGGTTCGTCCTCGAATCTCGACCTCACCCCGTTTTGGAACTCGCCGGGAAACTACGCGAATGTCGCGCTGACCGGAACTCAGTCGGCGAGCGAGACGTCGAATGCGGACAGCTTCGATCTTGGGAGCGGGGCAGTGGGAACGCAGCTTTACATGTGGTTCGATTTTTCCAGCAACCTCAGCACGATCCCAGGTGGAAGTGTGGTGGACTCTGCGACCTTATCCTGGGGTGGGGCGGTGGCGAACTCTGTCTTTGGCTCACCCGCGGTCTCCGCAAATCTCGGAGTCTTCGCAGTTCCCGACGCCAATCACGGAGTTGACAGCATCGCAGCAGCCTACTCGGGGAGCGACCTGGTGGATTACTACGCGGCGAACGCGCCGGCGGCGGCCTTCACCGCTGCGCCGGGACAGACCCCGGTGGCAACCTGGGACATCGCTGCGCTGGTGCAGGATTGGGTCGACAATCCCGGCGCTCCCCAGCGGGGTCAGTTGATGATTCTCAATGACGCCAATCCCATGTTCATGGATTGGGATATTGATCCCGGGAGCAAACCGGAGATCTCCCTGACGGTCTCGACCACCGCGGACCCGGGGGCCTCGGCGGCATGGGTTTACTTCGACAACCCGACCCCCGGCGCTCCGAATACCGGCGGACAGCAGTCGGGGCCGATCTTCAGGGAGGTGACCGAGAACCCGCCCCAGCCCGTGAGTGGTGCCTTGACCGTGACGGCCAAAGTGATCGGCTCGGTCAGTCCGATCACCTCGGTCCGGCTCTACTATCGCCGCATGTTCAGCGGCGAAGCCTCGGTCTTCATGCTCGATAACGGGACCGGAGCGGACGCGGTGGCAGGCGATGACATATACACCGCGGTGATCCCGGCCAACCAGATCGTCCCTGGTGAAATGACGCGTTGGCGCTTTTCCGCATTTGATGCGGTGGGCAACGAGACGCGCGAGCCCGCTTTTCGTGATGCGGGCGATTCACACCAATACTTCGGCACTGTCGGTCACGACCCGGCGATCCAGACCAACCTTTCAGTGCTGGAGTGGTTTGTGGCGAGTCCGAACTCGGCCAACAATACGAACGGGACCATCGGCGCGCTCTACTACCTTGGTCAGTTCTACGACAACGTGCACTTCAGTCGTCACGGTCAATCGACCGGCGGCTTCGTCAAGAAGAGCTACAACATCGACTTCAACAGGACCCAGCGATTCCAGTGGAGCCTCGATCCCGATATCCCGCGCGTGGCCGATATCGATCTGCTCACCAACTGGGCGGACAAGTCCAAGGTCCGCCACCCGATTGCCTATGAGATCATGCGCGAGTCGGGTGTCCCCGCCCACTTTTCCTTCACCGTTCGCGTCGAGCAGAACGGGGCCTTCTTCAGCGTCGCGGATTTTGTGGAGGACGGAGACGACATTTACCTCGAGCGAGCTGGTCTCAACAGGGATGGAGCCCTCTACAAGGCCTACAGCAACAGGTTGACCGGCTCCGCCAACAGCGGCTTCGAGAAAAAGAACCGCAAGTTTGAGAACAACTCCGACCTGCAGGCCCTCATCGACAATCTCGCCCTGAGTGGAGCCGCGCGCATCAACTACCTCTACGACAACATCGACATTCCGAAGTGCGTCAACCTGCTGGCCGCCAACTCCGTGATCCGGAACATCGATATGCACTCGAAGAACTGGTACATCTATCGCGACACGGGGAAGACCGGCGAGTGGGCGCTCCTGCCCTGGGACCTCGATCTCTCCGGCGGTCGCGTCTGGAACTCCCAGAACACCTACTTCGACAACAATATATACTCCCATGGTCTGGTGGTGACCGGCAACTCGATCCGATTGGTCTCCCACATGTTCGGCGATCCCGCGATGCGGTCCATGATCCTGCGCAGGATACGGACGCTCTCAGACCGCTATCTCCAGGAGCCGGGCACCCCTCTTGCCGAACGCTGGTACGAGCGGCGGCTGGATGAGCAATCGGCCCTCATCGACCCGCCCTCGATCGTCCCCTCGGATGCCCAACGCGATTTTGTCAAGTGGGGATCGTGGCTCCAGGGCAGCGGTTCGCCGGTTTCCCACACGAATACCAATCCCGCGGTGGAGTCGATGGCGGAGGCCGTCCTGCGCTGGAAGAACGAGTATCTTCCGGCGCGGCGCAACGAGATATACAACAACCAGACGGTCGGCAACGGTGGGGAGATTCCCCTGCCGCAGACCGGGGTGGCCTCGTTCCAGCTTACTCCCCTGATAGAGGCCCCCGCGCCTTCGCATGCTTTTGTCCCCTCCGACAACAGCCTGGGACTTACCTGGATCGGACTCGCGGCCTTCGAGCCCTTCGACACCTCCGGTTGGATCGCAGGGACCACCGGAATCGGCTACGAGCGCACCAGTGGTTACCAATCCCTGATCGGCACCGACGTCAACACGCAGATGAGGAGCAACAACAGCATCTACATCCGCATCCCCTTCAACGTGGCGGATCCCAGTGCCTTCGACAGCCTCGAATTGCGCATGCAGTGGGACGACGGGTTCGTGGCCTTCATCAATGGCACGGTGGTCCAGTCCGAGAACGCACCGGGGGCGGTGACCTGGAACTCGGCGGCCCTCAACGCCAGCCACGAGGCCAATGCCGGGAGTTTCGATATCTACAACATTACGCAGCACCTCGGCGCCCTGAAGACCGGGCAGAATATCCTCGCCATTCATGGTCTCAACCAAGGCACCGGGAGCAGCGACATGATCATCAGGCCCGAACTTTACGGCGGGACCCAGTTAGTGGGCCCTCCCGGCGAACCGATCATCAACTTCGGAGCGCTTGAGTTTGCGCCTCCCTCGGGAAACCAGGACGAGGAATACATCGAGTTGACCAATCCGAACGACATCGCGGTCGACATCTCGGATTGGAAGCTGGATGGCGGGATCGAGTTTACCTTTCAGGGCGGGACCGTCATCCCGGCGGGCAGTTCGCTTTACGTCAGCCCCGATGTCACCGCCTTCCGCGCCCGCACTCAGAGTCCCAAGGGCGGCGAGGGCCTCTTCGTGCAGGGCGCATACGAGGGACACCTTTCCAGCTTCGGCGAGACCGTCACCCTTTCGGATTCCGCCGGCAACGAGATCAGTGCGACTACCTACGTGGGCAATCCCTCGGACGCGCAGCTCTACCTCCGGATCACCGAGGTCATGTACCATCCACCCGGAAGCGAGCTGACCGAGTTCATTGAACTCATCAACATCAGCGATTCGATTGCCCTCGATCTCACCAATGTTCGCTTCACGGGAGGGATCCAGTTCGATTTCTCCGGCAGCGCGGTGACCAGCCTGCCTCCTGGCGCGAGGGTTCTCGTGGTCCGCAATCTCGCCGCCTTCGAAGGCGTGCACGGCATCGGTCTGCCGGTGGCCGGCGTGTTTGCGAATATGAGCGCTCTCAACAACGGCGGCGACACTGTGAAACTGGAGGACGCTCTCAACGGCACGATCGCGGAGTTCCGCTACAACGACCTCGCCCCGTGGCCCGAGGAAGCGGACGGGCTCGGAAACAGCATCGTCCTCATCGCGCCCGGGACCAGCCCGGATCCGGATGACCCGGCGAGTTGGCGCGCGAGCCTGCTCCCGGATGGCAATCCGAATGGTACGGATGCACTTCCACTGCCCGTAAACCCGTTGGGCGATGCGGATGGCAATGGGATTACGGATCTTCTCGACTACGCGTTTGGAAATGGTCTCGGCGCAGGTCCTCTTCAGGCGACCTTCATCATGCAGGACTACGATATCGAGGGACAGATGCTCTCCCTGCCGACCCTGAGCTATCCCGTCAGTATCGCCGCGGACGGGGCGACCATCGAGATCGACTACTCCAACGACCTGCAATCCTGGCAGACTGCCGGAGCGGAGGCGGTGGTAGTCAGCATGGTCAATCTCGGAGATGGCCGGGTGCTCACGACGGTGCGACTGAATCCTGCGGGAGGCCTCGGAGAGCGCTTCTTCTCCCGGTTGCGCGTCCAGGCCCGTTGATCTGATCAGGGACCAGCCGCGAGTTTGCGAACCATGGAGACATCCGGCACGCCGGACATCACCTTGAGGACTTTGCCTTCTGCATTCGTGATGATGGAGGAGGGCAGGGCGGCCTCTTCGCCGGATTGCCTGGCAAGAAATGTTGTCACTGCGGCGCGCGCATCGGATTCCAGGTCGGCGCGGATGTGATAGGCCGGCTTCCACTCCTCGGCGTACTCGGTGAGCATCTTGGCGTTATCGTCCGGGTCGATCGGAATGCCGATGAGAGCGGCCCCTTCACCCAGTCCGTTCTTCAGGGCCTGGAGCTGCGGGAGATGCGACTGACATGCCGCACACCAGGTGGCCATCGTGGTGTAGACCCGAATGGGTGCGGTGGCGTCGGGCTCCGTGATCGGAAAGCTGGTGAGAGGGACGGGGGCCTGCTTCCGCGGCACAACATCGTGGTAGTTGCTCAGCGTGAACTGCGTGCTGGCGCCCGAGTGGATGGGATTTTCGTAGGCGATGAGAAGGGTGCCGGCTGCCACGTTCTCCCGGGTGGTTGTCTTGCCTGATGGCCACCGAACCGTGAGGGAGGGAACCATTTCGCGTGAGCCGATCCCAATCACCATGGTGCGGCTGTTCTGCACGCTGAAGCCCTCTCCGCAGCGATGTTCGCGCTTGATCGTCAGGTCACCCAGGTCGGCGGTGACCAGGGCGCCATATCCGTCGCGGCAAGCGTAGCTCTCGTTCGGGAGGGCCTCTCCTCGAGACCCGCCCTCGAAGCGAATCGCAATGACATGGTGGTCCGCCTTTCCTTCAGCCTCGCCCGTCTGATTCCGGTAGATGTTGAAGAGCGGTTCGTTGGCGTTCACCAGGGCGAGGTCCTGCCAGCCGTCGTGATCGTAATCGAGCAGGACGAATCCGCGGCTGTCCGCCGGATTGTCGATCCCGGAAATCAGTGAGAGATCGGAGAATTTTTTTCCGTCCCGGTTCATGAAGAAGTGGTTGCGCTCCATTCCGCTCAGGGAATGGACGACATAGCGGCCGTCTTCCTCCCGGCCTCCCTGCAGGCGCCGGTCAATCTGCGGGGTGAGCGGGGCATCCCCGGTGCGGCGCCTCCATTCCTCGGAAAAGCGGAAGCTGCGCCGGGCGAGGTTGCTGTCGGTGCGCACGACCGTGCGCCAGAGGTTACTTCACAAGTCGAGCTCCGATGAGACGGCCTCGGGCGCGGTGAAGTATCCGCTCAGCACGTAGAGATCGAGAAAGCCATCGTTGTCAAAATCGGCGAACTGGCCACCCCACGACCAGCCTGCCTTGGTGACCGCGAGGGCAGGGGGCTTGTCTCCCGAGACAAGCTCGAAGGTGTGATTGGCCCGCTGACGGTAGAGATAATTACCGGCCGCGGACTGCTTGTAGATCCCGGCGATTCCCGGGACGCGGTTCGTGATGCGGGCGCCCGCTTTGCTGAACATGTTGGAGACGTAGAGGTCCTGCAGGCCATCATTGTCGTAGTCGCCCCAGGTCGCCCCCATCGCGAACCCGAATTCGGTGAGGCCGGCCTCCTTCGTGACGTCGGTGAAGCCGGACTCTCCGTCGTTGCGGAAGAGGTTGTCGGGCGCCCAGTCGTTGGCGATGAAGACATCCGGGTCGCCATCCTCGTCATAATCCGCCCAGGTGGCCTGCAGGGAGTTGCTCCAGATCCCCAGTTGGGCGTTCTCCTCCGCAATTTCAAAGCGCCCCTTGCCGCGGTTCACATAGAGGATGTTCGGCGGTCCGATCTGGTTGAGGAGGTTCGGGAACTGGGGATCGTTTCCCGAGTTTGCTTCCCTGTGGCGGCGGTAATACTCCGCGGCCATCCCGGGCGGATAAAAGTGATCAGGCCAGCGTTCGCTTTGGACCCCGACCCCGCCCGAGGGACTTGAGCCGCCGTCGATCGTCGACGGACGGTAGGTCAGCAAGTACAAATCGAGCAAGCCGTCGCCGTTGTAGTCCGCCGCGGAAGCCGAGACCGCCGTCATCGGGAATTCTTTCTGCTGCGGGCCGGGATAAAAGCGGCCCGCCCGGTTCTCGAAGTAGAGGCTGGGCCGCAAGCTACGGCCCACGAAGAGGTCCGGATCGCCATCGTTGTCGAAGTCTGCGAAGAGGGCACAGGTGCAGTGCCCGGTGAAGTGGATCCCATACTTCTCCGCCGCTTCCACGAAAGTGCCGTCGCCCTGGTTCTCGAAGAGCAGGTTGCGACCGATCCGGACCGTGACATAGATGTCATCGTCACCATCTGAATCGATGTCTACCACCGCGAGACCGGGCTTCTGATTGACGGAGATCGGAGCGAAGTAGGGATGCGGATGCTTCTTCGCGCCCCCTTGGTAGAACTTGATGGCGGCCTCCTGGTGGGGAGAGCGATGTGCGAGGGCCCGGTCGACCGGGCGGGGCAAGGCGGTGCCCAGCGCATCGCCAAAGAGACGCCGCGCACTCGCCATGGTCACTAGTTCCTTCTGTTCCCAGCCGCTGATCTTCCAATCCGCATCCTCCTCGCCTGTGCTCCTGGTCCACCTGATGAGAAACTTGCCGATCAGTCCCTGCCATCCGCCGGATTTCAATTTGGCCAGTCCACGGAATCCCACTTCACCCTCGAAGAGACCCTCCTCCTCGTCCGGAAACCTCCCATCGATGAAGTAAAAGGAAGCCTGCTCGATCCAAGCCACCTCCTTGAGGAGAGGGCGCAGCAGGTCGAGATCCCCGGGGGCGGAGATGTCCGCAGTCTGCCCTGCTTCCCGCACGGTCACCTCGGACGCAAAGTGGGTCAGCCGGGGGCTGTCCGGGAGGCGTAGGTTCTGCATGCTTTTCGAGAGCTCGCGGAGTTGTGGAGTGAGGGCGAGGATCCGTTCCTCCACGCTTACCAGCTCGCGAATTTGAGCGGCATCGGGGTTCACAATGGAATCCTGGGTGGAGCCTTGCGTCAGTCTCCAGCCCGGCACCGCCAGCGTGACAACAACCAGGGCCGTCCAGCTCCAGCCTATTCGGCGCCAGCCCACCACCAGGGTCGCGACCGCGAGCAGAATTGCCGCAGCCGGGAGCCAACTCCAGGAAAGAAAGAGGTTGGCTCCGCAGCAGAGCACGCAGAGAGCTAAGAGCAGGGTCAGGACCGGGCGGGGGGACGGGGTTCCCCGTTCTGGGGTGGACTTGGACAGGGTCATCGGCCGTTGAGGTTGGTAACAGGGCGTGCACGATGTGCAACTCGCAGTTCCCGGGTGGGTTGAGGCAGGGCTGCCCGGGATACCCCGTTCTCGCCAGAGTGAGGCCCATCCGGTGCGGGTGTTGCGGAACCGATTTATCAACTTCGGAGCGCTCGAGTTTGCGCCTCCCTCGGGAAATCAGGACGAGGAGGACATCGAGTTGACCAATCCGAACAGCATCGCGGTCGACATCTCGGACGGGAAGCTGGATGGCGGGATCGAGTTTACCTTCCAGGGCGGGACCGTCATCCCGGCGGGGAGTTCGCCTTACGTCAGCCCCGATGTCACCGTGTGCTGAAATTGCCCAGCCGGCGCCGGCATCGTCAGGGGCGGCTTGCGGCGATCCACTTTCGCACCTGGGAAAGCGTTGGAATTCCGCGCATGGATTCCCGGACGTTGCCCTCCGCGTCCACGATGGCGCTGGAGGGGAGCACGGGTTCTTCGGAGTCCTGGGATCTTGCGAAGAATGTTCGGACGGCTGCTCGCTCTGTGGGGTCAGCACCCGCCAGCGTATAGGGGGGATTCCACTTTTCGGTGTATTCCTGTAGTTTCGCGTTGTTGTCTGCCTCATCGACCGGCACGGCGATGACAGCCACACCGTTCTGAGCGAGTTGCTGCAGGTCCGGCAGGTGTCCGATGCAGGAGGCACACCAGGTGGCCATCGTAGTGTAGACCCGAAGCTTTCCGCTGCCTGGTTGACTGAGAGGAAATTTTTCGCGGACTACCGCGGGCTTGGCAGGTTTGCGGTCACGGCGGTAGCTGGATCTCACGAAGGGCTCTCGCTCGCGATCTTCATGCACTATCAAGAGGGAGCCCTCAGGGACCGCTGCCGTGGTTGAAGCCTTTCCCGAAGGCCAGTGCACGACAACCTCGTCGACCTCCTTCCAATCGCCCAGGCCGACCATCATGGTCGAGCTGTTTTGGGCGGCGAAGCCCTCGCCGCAGCGGTGTTCCCTGACGATGACTTCCTTTCCCCGGCGGAGTTCGACTCGTGCGCCGTAGCCGTCGCGATTACTCCATTCGGAACTGCTCGAAGTCTTGTTGCCCCCCACGAACTGAAGCGCGATCATGCCGGAGGCGCTCTCCGGGACGATCTGGGCGATATCATTGTGGAACAACTGTGCCAGCGGGTGGTTGGCGTTGATCGTCGCCACGTCGAGCCAGCCATCCCGGTCGTAATCGAGCAGGGCAAAGGCGCGGGCATCCGCCTCTGAGTCCATCCCGGAAATCGCGGAGATGTCGGCGAAGTCCCGGCCCCGGTCGCGATTGAGAAAAAGGTGGTTCCGTTCC
>DLRK01000145.1 GCA_002501065.1 Akkermansiaceae bacterium UBA7890 | reverse complement strand
GAGGCCATCCTTTTTGCCGTCTTTGACCTGGCCCAAGATCGATACCTGTCCCGAATCATATATGCCCTTTACCCACCCGTTGTATGGTTTCGATTTGTTGACTTGGTAGCGGAGGTCGTTTCGCTTTTGAAGCGAGTCTTGTTCAACAGCGACTTTAAGGAGTCGCTCAATGTCGTCATCGCTCAGCGGCTTCGGTTTTTTGCCAGACGACTTCTCACCACACCCCGCGACCAGGAGCGCGGCAACCAGCAGGACGAGTATCTTCATAGCACCGCGACTCCTAGCACAGCCGAGGCGCAGAGGGCAAGCGGGGAGAGGCGGCCTCATCACCGCACCATCGGGGCCCTCTTCCGTTCCGCCTACCTAGCGAACACCGAGGTCCTCTTCATGGGCCCAGGTGCCCGAAATCATTCAACCTGTCTCCTGCCCGGCCAATTTGGTCCTTCCTTGGCCGTCGAGCGTCGATTCTAGCCTTGGCACCGTCCTCCAACGGCATTAAGTAGTTTTCAGAGCAACCTATTTCTTCATGGGAGAATTCAAATCACCAGAAACCGTTGAAGCAGAAACGATGCTTGCGAAAGCGGTTGGCATCATGAAGGCGAACGGAAAAGTCGATGAGAGCGAACTCTCTGTTCTGCGGGATATCGCCTCCAGACTCGGAATCGGGGAGGGGACCATCGCCGCGATCCTCAATGACCCGGATTCAGCGGAGAACCCCTTGCCCACGGACCCTTTCAAACGCGCTCTCTTCCTCGTGTTCATGGCATCAGCCGTCTGGGCCGATGGCAACGCTGACGACGCCGAGAAAGAACTTCTTACGGAGATCGGTCGTGCCCTTGACTACAGCACGGAGCAGATCGAAGCAGCGGCGAGCGCCGTATCTTCGGCATGGCAGACCGAGGGGAGCGACCTCGACCCTTCTCTTATCGCGGTGCAGATCGCATCGCATTTCGGTTGATCCGAGCGCCAGGGCCGGAATGGATCCAACCGACGACGACCTCGGCTGCTGACTACCCCCCCCGCACTTGAAACGAATAGCACTGCTGACCAGCGGAGGAGATTGCCCGGGCCTGAATCCCTGCATTCGCGCCGTTATACGAACGGCCCTTGCCGACGACATCGAGACCATCGGGGTGCACCGCGGGTGGCGAGGCCTGATCGATAACGAGATGGAGCGCATGGATGCCCGCAGCGTCGCAGGAATCGTCAACCTGGGCGGAACCGTTCTCCGCTCGGGCCGCTGTCCGGAATTCAGGGAACCCGAGGCGCGGAAGAAAGCCGCCTCCCACCTCCTCGAACGCGGAATTGACGGCCTGATCGTGATCGGAGGCAATGGCTCGCTGAACGGCGCCTCAGAGCTCGCGCGCCAGACCAACCTGCCGCTCATCGGCATACCGAAAACCATCGATAACGATGTGGGTGGAACTGACTATGCCCTCGGGTTCGACACGGCCGTCAATACCGCGGTAGAGGCCATCGACAAGATCCGCGACACAGCCATCTCCCACGAGCGGCTCTTCCTGGTCGAGGTCATGGGCCGCAACCGGGGATTCCTCGCCCTCCAGGTGGCGCTTGCCTGCGGCGCCGAGGGAGTCCTGGTGCCGGAGGTGCCGACGGATATCACAGCGCTCTGCGCCCAGCTCGAGCGCTGCCGCGAGGCCGGCAAGGTCTCCAGCATCGTGGTGGTCGCCGAGGGAGACGACGCGGGCGACGCCTATGAGATCGCCCGGAAGATTTCCGACCAGTCAGGCTACGATCCGCGCGTCTCGGTCCTGGGCTACATCCAGCGCGGCGGCGCCCCCAGCGCCGCTGACAGGGTCCAGGGAGGGCTCTTCGGAAAGGCTGCGGTTGACGCGCTGCTATCGGGAGAGTCCTCAAAGCTGGTGGCGAGTCGAAATGGACAGGTCACCCTGGTCGAACTCGAGCTGGCCTGGAAAGAGACCCGCGAGCTGCCCGCGAACCTGCTGGAGCTTGCCAGGATTCTCGCCAGCTGAGCCGGGATCAGGTTCGTCAGTCCTTCTTGACCCCCGCCGAGAAGAGCCGACTCTCGGTATGGACGGCACCCCCACCTGCCTCGGGAAAAAATGTAATAGGGGTGAAACCTGGGACAACCAATTATCTCCCGACCCAATCCACGCGGATCGGGACGGGGTGTGGTTACTTGAGGGATTCTGTTATCGACTCAGCGTCTCTCAGTTTTTCCGACATTGATTTCGGCAGATCAACCTCTTCGCCTTTGCTGTTCCAGTATTCCACTGAAGTCATTTCACTGTCTTTGTAGGTTCCTTCCTCCTGTATTTGGCCAGTCTTTTCATATCACTCCATTCCTGCCACCCCCCCCAGGCGCAGGGGGCAAAGCCAATCCACGCGGGGGGTGGGGCGATCAGACTTGGATGTGGCATTTTCACCCGTCTGGTTTATCCTTCCGGTCCATGCAGCAGGCCTCATTTCGGTGTATTTTCCCCGGGTTCGCGGGAACCCTACGGCTTGCTCAGACCAGCGGACGGCCACATCACGGCGGGGAAAAGATGTGAAACCCCCGCGAATTCCGGAGGTTAACACGGGGGGTTCAACGCCTGCCAGGAAAGGAACACTGAGTGTTGTGAATAAAACTGGATTACTAAATTTACTCAGTGCTTGCCTGGCAATCATTGCCGTAGGCGGAACTGTGCTTGGCGGTGTGGTGTTGGCATTTGACAAGTCACTTTGGCCTGTCGACGGATACGTGCTTTACGTTGGACACATTGCCCATATGCTTGTGATTCCAACCAGTGCCATAGCTTTTGCGAAGGGGCGCACAGCCAATCCAAAGACACGTGTAACATGGCTGGTCACTCAGGGAGCCATCTTTGTTCTAGCTCTGGTTGCAGTCATCCTAACCTATCAAGGCATGTTCAATTATGGGTGGTGGCCTTCGTGAACGGCTGTTTCCCTGCCTGGTGTGGTTCGGATTTCTGCACCCCCACCTTTCCCGGGCCTCCCTGCGAACCCGGCCTGGAAAAGCGATTTACTAGCAGTTGTGCGGTGTTTGTATTCTCAATAACGAGAACTCGCGAGGAAAGGTCCAGATTGTTGCGACGGGCAGCACGACTGGCAGTAAGAAGATGAAAACGAACATGGCAACCGGTGTGGTACTCCTTGCGACACTGACGGGGCTCGCAGCCATTGTCGGAATTCTGATCTATGCGTTTCAAAATGACTCCGGCCACACCGGTTTTGATCCCTATACAACGCTGGTCGTATTCGTCCCCGTAGTACTCGCCGGGATCCTGCGACTTGTGATGCAGCGCGGCAACACCGCCGCCAGATGGTGCGCCCTCTGCGCGGTTCTCGTCGGAATTACGGGAGTGGTATTGCTGGTCTATCTGGACCAAAGCAACACTCTCCTGCAGTATGAAGTGTGGATCCAGAGAGGCATGCCCTGAAGCGAGTTTCTGCGCGAAGTGCTCGATCTCGAATGGCGATTGCGTTGCCGCACTCTGCTCCCCTCATCATCACCCGGTTTCTCGCCCTGTTCGTGCCAATGCCCATCGCACACCACTCCGACCCCGTTTCCGCCGCTTCTTGATGATGCGCTCTGCCTAGAGCTCACGCACCCTCAGAAAAAACCTGACCGGATGATCGGCATCCGGCACGTAGGTGAAGTTGGTGAACGCCCCGCCGCTGGGGACTCTGCCATCAACCTCCAACCAAACTGCCAGATCAATTGAGGACTCGACCAGGTAGGCCTGATCCGGGATCGAATTCCAGGTGATCGTCATTTCTCCGGTCGCCCCGTCGCGGCTGATCGCCGTGATGGCGAGGGGCTCAGCGGGCCCTGTCCTCCTCAGGTCGATATAGGTAAACTTTCCACACCTGTCCGGGGCGCCAAGGGCGTCGGGCAGGTTGGCGTTGTCCGCCACCGGCGTATAAACACCCGTGGCCACGTCCATTGTGCCATACCACTTCTTGCCGTTTATCGGGCCGCCGAGAATGTATCCACAGAGATAGAGCGTGGTGCCCTCGGTGTTGACCTCGATATCACCGCTGTCATTGCCAATCACCCTGGCGCCCCCGCGCGGCTCATTGGGAACAGATCCCACCAAGGTGTCACCACCGACGACGTTGAGGTTGATCTTGTAGAGGTGGGGCTGATCGCCAGGGCCGCCGTAAGCCGTTCCGTTACGGTCAACTGCAAAATTGAACCCGGTCCAATTCGAGGTTGTGTGCCCGGTCAGTCTTCCAGGTCCCCATTGTGCGTTCGGGGCATCGCTGACCCAGTCATAGAGAAGGATGCCGCCGCCGTGCCAGGAAGCGTAAAGGCCACCCTTGCGACCATCGAGTGCTCCATTGTAAAAGACCCGGCCGTAGGATTGGCCGTGGTGACTCCCGCCCGGGTTATACCAGGTGTCCCTGAGTACAAACGGATTCAGTGAACGGAACTGGTTAGTGACCTGATCATAATCCCCAAATTCAAGCGTCCCGGTATACCGGCCCCAGGTCCGCCCGTCGCCGCCGAGGAACATTCTGCGGGTGTCATACATCCAGCCGTTGTCTACGTTGCTTGACCTGGGATTACCGGCAAGCAAATCAGAAAGGACAGTTCTGTATCCGCCAGCCTGCCCCTGTGCCTTGCCGAAAATGATGTAGCCGTCGTTCGGGTTGTAGAGACCTTTCCCGTTCCAGCCTTCCCCGCCAACGCTGTTCCAGCCCGTGTCATTGGACGTATTCCAGGTGGGATCGCTGAGATCGTAGATGCGGTCCACCGCGCGCTTCTGGGTAACCAGGAGGTAATGACTCCTGATGTTGGTGATCGGATTCGCCGCAAACCCATCCCATGCGCTGACAAAGGAAAGCAGGACAAAGACAGTGAGCGATTTCATGATTCTGGAGTCCTACCACACTGCTGGATACAGGGGAAGCGACATCGGAAGCCCGCACCCCCTGGTAACGAGGCCCGAGGAGCGATTCCGCATGCTTGACAATACGGTCGATCATTGTTGCGGTCAGGGTATGAAACGACCCTTCCTCCCGGTGCGGTCCACCCCAAAAATGTTCTGACCGTCCGGCAAAAAGGGAGCACGGATGGAAATAGCAATCCCCCTGCCGGCGTCCAAGGTTTCAATCCGATCGAGCACTCATGAAAACAACTCCATATACTTCCTTCATCGTCCCGTTGTTGGCGATGATCCTTTTTGTTTTCGTCCATCGCGGAGCGGCCGACGACTTTCTCGAATTCCGCTTCCAATTCGACACCGACACCGGCGCGCTCGTAGACACGTCGGGAAACGGCCTGGTGGACCTCTCGACGCCAACCAATGGTCCTGCCCACCGGTTCGAGGAACCGTCTCTCGTTGGTGGAAGTGGCTCCTCCATCGGGCTCGATGCACCCGGTAACGGGCATACCACCGGAAGCTATCTTCTGGTTAACGACCCTCCGCACCCGGATTCGTTCAGCTTTTCCATCTGGATCAAACCGGACAAGCCGGGCCAGCAGAACCCGCTCTTTTCACGTGAAAACGTCTGGTGGCCGTCACCAGGGGTCTTCTATTCGCTCTTGATTAACCCCTCCGGATCACTGACCTGGATCACCGGTCGAAACCAAAATATCGAAACGGATCCCGGACTGATCGTGGACGGGGAAATACACCACATCGTGGTCACCCATGCCGATTCAGATGGGCCCGACACCTTTCGGACGGATCGGGGGCGTCTCTATGTCAACGGGGTGATGGTGGCCGAAGTGGAGAACCCAACCGAGGTGCCTACCCTGGAAGCCAACATGGACGGAAGCGGTATCTACCGGGTAATCTGGCTCGGAAGCAAATCCAGTGGGCCTGGCTACAAAGGGGAGCTGGACGACTTCCAGATGTACAGCGCGGAACTGACTCCGGAGCAGGTGGCAGAGATATACCGAAAGCCGGGGTCAATCGCCGGTTCAGGTCCTTCGTTTGCAATCACGAGCATCATCCATGACGGCGGAACAGGAGAAGTGAGTATCAGCTGGGAGAGCCAGCCCGGCATGCGCTACAACCTGCTCAGCGTCACGGATCCGTCCTCCGCGGACCCCCAGGACTGGCCGGTCTATGGTGGCAACACGGACATCATAGCCACTCCCGACATTAACACCCTCACCATTCCTCTGCCCTCCGAATCGGAGCGCTTCTTCGTGATCGAGGAATTTCCCCCGCCCCCGGTGACGATCTTCGAGGAGAACTTCGACAGCACCGCGGCCGGAGCCCTCCCCTCTGGCTGGGCCACCGGCTTCGATGCCAGTGACACCTCCATGAATACGGTCTGGGCGCTGGGGTCGCCTTCCTCGATCGGTCCGGTTCCTCCCGGGACCCCGCTCCCCAGCGGCCCCAACTGCGTGGGCACGAACCTCGCGGCCGACTACGGGACCGAATCCAACACCTGGCTGCGCACGCCGGGCACCATCGATCTCACCGACGCGACCGCAGCGACCGTCGTTTTCCAACAGTGGGTGGAGATGGATGATTTTGGCAACCTGGACACAGGAACGGTGCGGGTCCTCAATGGCTCCGATCTGTCGGCGGGGACGGTGACGGAGTTGGGGGTGGTCCAGGCCGATATCACCGGATTCTCTGGTGGATGGGTGGAATTCTCGGCAGCCTTACCGGCGGCGGCGCTCGGTCAGGCGGTCGCGCTCGAGTTTGCTTTCGTAAGCGATGACTTCGCGGATGCGGATGGGCCGGGCTGGTACATCGATAACGTCATGATCGCCGTCCCTGGCTCCTAGAGTGACAGACCCACGCTCACTTCAATCTCCCTGCCCGTTTAGGCCCCTTGACGAAAAACCAAGTTTCTTTCAGTAGAGCAGGGAGATCCCGAGCGACTATCTCCCTTGTATCCGGCCTTTTGCTGGCAACGGCTGGGTTTCTCATGGGCAAGGGAGTTGCTCCCTTGCTTGATATATCCCAGGACTGGAAGTTCCGGACCGGCGACCAGCCGGACTGGTCCAGAGCGGATCTCGACGATTCAGCCTGGCAGTCGATCAAGACGGGGCAGCCTTGGGAAGAGCAGGGACATCCGGAGTATGACGGATACGCTTGGTATCGCTTGCGGTTCACCGTTCCCACCACGTGGAAGGAACATCCTGAGTTTGAGGAGAAAGGAGCCCTGGCCGTCTCTCTCGGTCGGATTGATGATGTCGATGAGACCTGGCTCAATGGAACGAAAATTGGAAGCACCGGGAGTTTTCCCGATCACTACGAGCCGAGGTGGCAGGCCCTGCGGCAATATGTGGTGCCCGCCAGTTTGATCCGGTGGGGTTCGGAGAATGTGCTGGCGATTCGGGTCTATGACGGCTCCCGGACTGGCGGCATGTATTCGGGAACCTATTCGGTTTCCATCGCCTCCTGGTCCGATCTCTTGAAGCTTGAGTTCGATCTACAAGGTGGCGACGGGACCTTTCGCCAGAAGCAGTCCCCGGAAATCGCCGTGAAAATCCGGAACGGATCCTCCAGGATCGCGGAGGGTCATCTTCGCTGGACAGTTCACACCGATGAGGGAAAACGAATCTCCAAGGTGGCGGAGACACCCCGGCTGAAGCTCCAGCCTGGCCAGGAAAAGCTCTGCCTGCGGTCGTTTCCCCTGCCGGGCCCTGGATTCTATCGGGTGGATTGTGAGTGGGTGTTTGCAGAAGGTATAACGATTTCCGGAGACTCCATGGTTATGGGATACCGGCCAGAGGAGATCGAATCGCCGTTGACGAGCGAAGAAGATTTCGACGCCTTCTGGATCGAAACCAGAAAGCAGCTCTCCAAGGTCGACCCCCGATTTGAAATGATCAGGATTCCTGATCGGGACTCCAAGACTCACGAGGTCTTCGAGGTCAGGATGCGCAGTCTTGGTGAAGTGCAGGTTGCCGGCTGGTACGAACGACCGAAGGGGAACAATCCGGTCAAGGTGCCAGCTGTGCTGCGGGTTCCCGGCTACGGAAGCAGCATGCTCCCTGCTGGGCGCGCGGAACCGTTTGTCTTTTTTTCCTTCAATGTGCGCGGTCACGGCAACAGCCGGGAAGACGTCAAGGGGGCACCCGAGAACTACTGGATCCGCGGGCTCGACGACAAAACCGGTTACTACTACCAGGGTGCCTACGCTGATTGCATCAGGGCGGTGGATTTTCTCGTGACTCAGCCAGAGGTAGATAGCGAACGGATTGCGGTTACCGGAGGAAGCCAGGGCGGGGGACTGAGTCTCGCCACGGCGGCTCTCGATGACCGGCTTCATCTTTGCGCTCCAGACATCCCGTTTCTTTGCGACTGGAAGAAGTATTTCGAGGTCCGTAAGTGGCCTGAGATGGATCAGTGGATCGATGCCGGGGATGAGCGCACCTGGCAATCAACCCTGAAAACCTTGAGCTACTTCGACACCCTCAATATGGCGCATCGAATTAAGTGCCCGGTGTTGGTGGGGATCGGACTTCAGGATGGCGTTTGTCCGGCGCACACGATTTTTGCGGTCTACAATCGCCTGGGTGGAGAGAAGAGCTACCGAATTTATGCACGCTCCGCGCATAGGGTTGAGGCGGGACATGAAGATTTTCGCTATCGATGGATGGAAGGACACTTCAAACAGTAACGATTAACAAATCGCCACACCCCGCGACCAGTAGCGCGGCAAACAGCAGGACGAGTATCTTCATGGCACCACCCCGATCATTCCAGGCGCAGGGTGCGGCGCACGGGTTAGGCTGTGCAGGGTGCGAAGGTTTCCAGATCGGCGGATCGCGTGTAAGGAAACTTCAGGAGCTTGGCCTCTGCCGCCTCGTTCCCTTCGAGTTCGGCGGTTTGCCGTTCGCCCGGTTTCGTTCTTGGTTGCTTCGGGCGGCGCCTCCTGCTTGATGACTGGTATGGGGAACCACATCCGAGAACAAGCACTTCAGGCCGTTGCGGACAAGTTGGTTGAACTGGATCTTCCGCACCCTGTGCGGGTAGGGGTCGACGGAATCAGCGCCTCGGGCAAGACGTTTTTTTCGGATGAATTGGCGGCTGTCTTGCGGAGCAGGGGACGCGAGGTGGTTCGGGCGGGCCTGGACGGATTTCACAACCCGCCGGAAATTCGTCACCGCCAAGGTCCGACCTCGGTCGATGGATACCTCGAGGACTCCTTCGATTTCGAGGCAGTCCGCAGGTGCGTGCTCGATCCCTTGGGCCCCGGGGGGAATCGTCTTTATCGGGTCGAGGTCTACGATCACAAGACGGAGCAAGCGCGCGAGGTCCCTGTGGTTGCCGCGGATTCCAGAGCGATTCTGGTGTTCGAGGGCGTTACCTTGTTCCGCAGGGAAATCGCCGCTAGCTTTGATTTTAAAATCCTCGTGCAGACCTCCTTCGAGGTTGCGTTGGAGCGGGCCAAGACGAGGGATCTCGCCCACTTCGGGGATATGGAGACTTTGCTGACCAAGTACAACCAGCGCTTCATTCCGGCCCAAAGACATTACCTCAAGGAATCTCGCGCGGCGAGCGAGGCGGACCTCGTGGTGGGCAACGACGACTGGGCCCGGCCGATCTTGGAATTCTCCTAGAGGGTGGTCGAGTTACCCAAACTAGGCCAGAGCTAGTGTTAGTCTGGGCGTGTTGACGGTATGTTTCAAGTTGTAGAGGAAGTCAATGCCTGGGCGTAAGGAGGCCTGGCATTGAGCTGGCTTGGGTTCTTGTTCTTTCTGTGCGAATCGGATCGGGGTGATGTAGCCCAAAGAGCGGTGGGGCCGGATGTTGTTGTACTTCCAACGCCAATCTTCGAGCACTACCCGGGCCTCGGTCAGAGTCCAGAGCTGTTCTCGATTCAGGCATTCTTCGCG
>DLRK01000194.1 GCA_002501065.1 Akkermansiaceae bacterium UBA7890 | reverse complement strand
AACGCCACGAGGGAGAACACCATGACGACCGGGAACGCCACGAGGGAGAACACCATGGCGACCGGGAACGCCATCACGAGGGAGACCGCGAGCGCCATCACGAGGGAGACCGCGAACGCGATGGCCAAGGCGAACGCCACGAACGTGAACAAGACCGGGAAGTCCGTAAGTTCATCGAGCAAGCCGAACGCAAAATCAATGAACTGCGCAAACAAGGCAAACACGAACAAGCCGAAAAATTGCTTCGCCACGTGAAAGCAGAAATGGCCAAGCGCCATCACGAGGGAGACCGCGAGCGCCATCACGAAGGAGACAACGAGCGCCGCCACGAGGACGAGCTCCATCACTTTCTCCGGCGGCTTGAGGAACGCCTCTCTCACATCGAGCGGCGCCTGCAGCGTCTCGAAGGAGCACAGCGCCCGCAGCAAGGGCCAAGAGGCCCACAGCAATCTCCCAAGAGAGGCAGGTAGTCCTCCTCCTTCTATATTCTTACCTGGTATCAAGGAGAGGGCTGCAAGGCCCTCCCTTTTTTTCGGGTAACCCGACGGGAGGAACAGAGCATCATAAGAAAGGGAGAGCAATCCGCTCTCCCTTTCGAAATCAGGGTTCCTCACCCTCTCTACACCATGATCCGGTGGATTGGTTTGGCTCCCTCCACTCCGACCAGCTTCTGGTCGAGTCCTCCGTAGAAGTAACTCAGGTTGTTTTGATCCAGTCCCATGCGATCAAGCACGGTGGCGTGCATATTCCGGACGTGGAGCTTGCTGTCCGGCAGCGCAGCCGAACCGATTTCATCCGTTTCACCGTAGGATGTCCCACCCTTGATGCCACCACCAGCCATCCACATCGTGAAGCCGTATGAGTTATGGTCGCGACCGGTGCCCTTGGCATATTCGGCAGTAGGTTGACGACCGAACTCCCCGCCCCACACGATGAGGGTTTCATCCAGCATACCCCGCTGCTTGAGATCCGAAATGAGCCCTGCTATGGGCTTGTCGGTGTTCCCGGCATGGAAGTTGTGATTCTTCTCCAGGTTCCCGTGAGCATCCCAGTTGGCATCGTTGTGCGCGCCCCCCGAGTAAATCTGGATAAAGCGCACCCCGCGCTCCACGAGGCGACGAGCGAGCATGCACTTGCGCCCAAAGTCGTCGGTGCGGCCTTCTCCGATTCCGTAAAGCTTTCTCACATGCTCGGGCTCGGAGTCGAGATCGATGGTCTCCGGAGCGGTCGTCTGCATGCGGTAGGCCAGCTCGTAGCTGGCAATGCGGGAGGCGAGGTCCGACTGGTCTTCACGCAGGCCCAAGTGCCCCTGGTTCATGCTACCGAGGTAATCAAGGAGGGTACGTTGCTGCTCACGCGGCATGTTCTGTGCGTTCCTCAGGTTCAGGATGGGATCCCCCTTCGAACGGAACACCGTCCCCGCATAGCTCGCGGGCATGTATCCCGAAGTCCAGTTCTTTGCTCCACTGATCGGGCCCCCGCTGTTCTCGAGCATGACCACGTAACCCGGAAGGTTCTCGTTCACACTGCCGAGACCATAGTTCACCCAGGATCCCAGCGAAGGTTTCCCACTGATGATCGACCCGCAATTCATCATGAGCATGGCCGAACCGTGAATGGGTGAGTCGGCTGTCATGGAGTGAATAAAGGCGATATCATCAACACGTTTGGCCAGATGCGGGAAAAGAGTCGAAACGTGCTTGCCGCATTGGCCGTATTGCTGGAATTCCCATTTGGGTCCGACCACCCGGCCCTTGTTCTTCCTCCCGCCACGCCCGAAGGTCTCCACATCGATGGTCTTGCCATCCAGCGGGTAGAGCTTGGGCTTGTATTCAAAGGTATCCACGTGACTGGGCCCGCCATACATGAAGAGGAATATCACCGACTTGGCACGCTGCGGTAACATCGGATTCTTGGGCGCGAGGGGGTTACCGTAAGAAGTGGCCGCTCCGGCTTTGTTGAAGAATCCGTCCTGGGCCAGCATGCCGGTCAGGGCCAGGGAGGTGAATCCTCCCCCAAGGTGACGAATTGCCTCCCGGCGGTTGATCTGACCACAGAAGGTGTTCGCTGGTTTATTCATGATCGTAAGGAACTTGAAGGTGAGGGGAAAAGGGGATCAATCGACAAAGAAGAATTCGTTGAGGTTGAGAACCAGGAGGGTGAAGCGGTTGAAGGCCTCCTCCGGGGAGAGCTTGTGTTCGCGCATCATCACTTCGATGAACTCCATTCCATAATCCAGTTCGCGTGCCGTGGCGGAACGGGCAAGGGCGAGCTCAATGGCCAGCCCGATCTGTCGCCGGGGGTCATCTGGTGCTTCAGTTCGCAATCGTTTGGCAAAATTAACCGCCTCCTCGTTGGTAAAGGCACTGTTCATCATGGCGAGGGCCTGGCCGGGCAGAATGCTCCGGAAGCGAACCGGACAGGCTGCATCGGTATCCGCGAAGTCGAAGTTCTGGAGGACCGGCGGTACCAGCGAGCGCTTCACCTTGATGTAAACACTGCGCCGGGTCTGTTCTTCCTCAGGCGAATTCCCCCACTTCCCGCCCTTGGTCGAGGAGGTTGCCAGCACTTCGGCAGGCAGCTTGATGAAAATACTCGGCCCACCCATCTTCCTGTTAAGCCGGCCAGTCACCGCCAGGAGCGCGTCGCGCAACTCTTCTGCCGTGAGGCGTCGCATGTTGAACCGCCAGAACCACTCGTTGCCCGGATCCTTGGCGAGTCCCTCGGCCTGTCCGCGCGAAGACATCTGGTAGGCCTGCGAAAGCATGATGGCCTTGTGCATGGCCTTCAGGCTCCACTTCTTGTTAACCAGCTCAGTGGCCAGCCAATCGAGGAGCACCGGGTGGGTGGGGCGCTCCCCAAGATAACCAAAATCGTTGGGACTGGCGCAGATCCCGCGTCCGAAATGATGCTGCCAGAGGCGGTTCATGATCACGCGGGAGGTGCGCGGATTGTCAGGCCTGGTCACCCACTGGGCCAGGGCCAGGCGCCGACCACTGGTGTTGCGTCCATGCGCGGGTGGCGTGGCTTTCAGTTCCTCTCCCCCGAAGATGATCGGAATGCGGGTGGTCATCACCGCCTCGTCCTTGACGTGGGGATTGCCACGCATGTGGATGTGGAGTGGCGGAGGCGTCTTGCCGTGCTCCTGCACCACCTGGGCATTCACACTGGTGGGCTTGGGGCGCCGGGTCAGGTGCTGCGCGATCTGTTCCTTGAGCTTCTTGCGCTTCTCGAGGAGTCCCGCGTCCACCCCCTTGGCCTTCGACATCGCCAGGGCGACATCGATGGTGAATTTCTCGCCCTGGTGGGCCTTCACGCCAAAGTCGAAGGACTGTCCACCACTCGTCTGCCGCACGTGGACAGTTACCACGTTGCGTCCGGTCTGCAGGGCGGAGAGAAACTTTCTGTCCGCGTCAAACTCCTTGTAGGATGCAATGACTCCGCTCCGCTTCAGGACATGCTGCCCGTTGAGGTAAAGATCCACGTCCTCGTCGTGAATGAGGGAGAGTCTCAGTTTCTTCGGTATGCTCTCGAGAAGAAATGTCCCCTGGGCCCAGAGTTCCTTGCTGTCCCACTGGGTGTTGATCTTAACTCCCGGTGTTCCGGCCTTGCCGAAGCCCGCCCGGCCCCTCTTCCACTTCTGGTTCTCGGCACGGAAGTTCACTGCCGACCAGTTGTTCCCCGGCTTGGTGGTGGTATAGAACCATTGCGACGGACTTGGCTCCCGTCCATCCCCAAGCAGCACGAGGAACTCACCATCGGAACTGCTGAGCCTTCCCTTCAGGCTCGGGAAGGCCTTGATCAACTGCTTCCCGATCAGTGCCTCGGCAGCCTTCAGCTCAACCTTGGTGCGCTCGCCCTCTTCATCGTGTTTCAGGAGGGCAGCCTGGTAACTGGCATCGCCTTCCCCTCCCCCGACCTTCTCAATGTTGGCTCCACCCTTGCCCGGTTGCTTCACCCCACGAAAGAAGGCCATGAGACTGTAGTAGTCCTCCTGGGAAATCGGATCACCCTTGTGATCGTGACAACGCCCACATCCCATTGTTATTCCCAGCATTCCTTCCGCGGTGATGCGCAGATCGTCGTCAAGGTTGTCAAAGAGGTGCAACAGGCGATCCGCGGGCTCATCATCCCACTGCATCAGACGATGATAACCGGTCGCGATCATGGATTGTGAGGTCGGCTTCTCGATCTCGTCGCCCGCCAGTTGCTGCAGGAGGAACTGGTCGTAGGGCAGGTCCATGTTAAAGGCATCGATGACGTAATCCCGGTAGCGCCAGATGTGCGGTTTCTCAGAATCACGCTCAAAACCGTTGGATTCCGCGTAGCGCACGATGTCGAGCCAGTGCCGTGCCCACTTCTCGCCGTAGTGTGGGGAGGCCAGCAGGCGGTCGATGACCTTCTCCCACGCATCCGGGGACTTGTCGTTCTCAAAGGCCTCGACTTCCTCCAGGGTGGGAGGGAGCCCGGTCACTCCGAAGCTCGCCCGCCGGATGAGCTCGCGGCGGGAGGCTGATTCGTTGGGCTTCAACCCATTCGCTTCAAGACGCTTGTAGATGAAGGCATCGACGGGATTCGCGCTCCATTGGGGATTCTCTACCTCTGGCACCCTCGGTCGGCGGAGCGGCTTGTAGGACCAGAAGGCCTTGGTAGTGGCATTGACCTTGGTGATCTCCTCAGCAGGCAGAAAAATCGCGAAAGTGAACCAAAGCGGGAGCGTTAGCAGAAAGGCCTTCATGCAGTGACAGAGAGATCGGGCAACCCGGAACGGGGCCAGTTTTTGGGTTTATGCGTTTGTAGAGCAGGCAATCGCCTATCGACGAAGTCGTGGATTATCTACATAAGCATTTAGAAAACTAGGCCAAAATATGGGCGCGCCATACAGAAAAAACATGCCACATGAAGGTGACCCATCTTGGAATTAGGCTATATGTGGATCCGCCTCACGGGAAAACATGTCACCTGAGGGTGATCAGGCCCCTCGATTTCTGTTGTTTAGTGTCCCTTCCCGAAGGACCGCACCCTTTGAAGGGCTCCCACCTATCCCGCAGCCCAAACCCAATGGGGCCAGTCACTTGAGTAACCGCCATGACCGACTCCCTATAAGCCCAGCCACATCCGCCCCAGTGAGATTACCACGGGGATGGTGACGATGGCCGCCACTGAGGTGGTCAGCACCACATGCACCGCTGCGGCCGGATCGGCTCCGTAGTGACGGGCATAGACGATGGGCGTCACCGCACTGGGCATGGCAGCCTGCACGAGAAGGACCTGCTTGAACTCGGTGACGATCGGCAGGAACTTGGCCAGGGCGAGGATCACGGCTGGCATGACAACCATCCGCACCACCAGGCTCCCCACGCCAACCCGCGGTGAATAGCGCTCCTCGCCCAGTAAATCAGAGATCACCGTTCCGATCAGCAGCAATCCCACCGGGAAGGCGGCCAGTCCCAGCCAATGGAGGAGATTGAGGAGGGTCTCGAAGACAAAATCCGCCACCTTGGAGTGTTCGACCAGGAGATCGATACGGGCGAACACCAGAGCCAGGCCAACCACGACCGCTACCATGGGACCGGAGAGAAGCTCCCGGGGTGACTTCATGGGCCTTCCCCGCAGGATGAGCATCCCCAACGTCCAGACTCCAAGTTCCACCCCGAGGCCGTGGGTGAAGAGGAGGCCCAGAACCGAGGATTCATTCCGGGGAAAGAAGACCATGAGGAGAGGAATGGCCACGTAGCCGTAATTCTGCACTCCCGCAGTCACGGTGAAACTGCGCCAGCCCGTCCCTTTCCGCAGGCCGATCAAGCGTCCGACGACCAGGGCCACCGCCAAACCGGTCACGATGACGGCAAAACCCACCCCGATGGCCCAGAAAACCACCTGGGGATCACGCAACAACTCCGCCCGCAGAATCTTGTCCAGAATGAGAGCCGGGTAGAGAACGTGGATGACCAGTCTGGTGAGCCCGGTATCCATCTGCGGCCCGAGAACCTCGGCACGCCGCAACCCCCCGCCCACCACCATGAGGAGGTAGATCGGGATGACTGCCACCAGAATCTGCGGAAGGCTGTCCACGAGATGGAGCGTAACCGTTGGGAAGGGAACGCAAAGCCGATAGATCGGCCCGGGGGAAACCCTACTTCTCCATCCGCATGAAGTCGTCGCTCAATCTGATTCTGCTGCCCTGTGGAGCAAGGTGATCGAGTTCCTTCGTGAAGAAGCGCGTGCTCAGGATGTAGGGCGCCTCACCCTTGGTCCAGTGTCCGTAGGTCGTCACGATCAGGGAGCCGATCCCGTCGGGCAGCACTTCCACACCGGGGTAGGTGGTATCGTGACCCTTCCTGTTGTCCAGAAGCCGGAGGAGGTACTGCCCCGGTCGGCCCTTCACCAGGTCTTCGTAACGCCCCACCCAGGCGGCGCAATCCCCGTCGGTGGGAGGAATGGCGTTTCCATTGGCATAACGCCCCCGGAAGACAATCACGAGTCGTCCGTCGGGTGCGTAGCGGCAGGTGTGGCGATCGCCGGTCAGGGTCACGGGAAGTTCGCGCGGTTTACTCCAGGTCCTGCCCTCGTCGTCGGAGAACATGATGTGGGAGTTCTTCCGCCGCGCATTCTCCCGCAGCAACATTGCGATCTGCCTGCCGTCGGGCGAACGCACCAGACCGGGTTCACAGAGGTGCACCGCAGCATCACTCTGAAAGGCCTCCGGGAACGACCAGGTCAGTCCTCCGTCCCTCGTCACTGTCTTGTAGAGGGTGAACACCACCGGCTTGGCCACCTTGCCTCCGGCGGCGAAGAAGCGTCCGTCATCGTGGAAGACACACATGTAATGACCCTTCCCGGTCTTCAGTTGCATGTGGCTCCCCATGACTACTATCCCGCCCCAGTCTCCCGCCTTCTTCAACTCGCTCCAGGTCCTGCCCTCGTCTTCGCTGATGGCGTAACGAGCCGGGTAGAGCCCCGACCACAGGATGATCCTCTTCCTGCCGTCCGGTCCCGTCATGCGATGCAGGGTGGGCACTTCCTTCGAACTCTCCCACGATGCGGGCGTGGGCAGGCGCTCGCCCCAGCTGTTACCGCCATTGACGCTGCGCTTGTAGACGATCGGACCGCGTCCGTGCCCCTTGGGGTAGACCGCCAGAATGGTCTTTCCATCGTCGAGAAGGCAGGTCGAGACATGACCGAGGTATTGTCCCTTTTCACGATCCACCAGGGTGATCCGTTCCGTATCGGTGGCCAGATCAATCACGGTGATTCCGGACGCAGCAAGGGCGGAACCAAGAAGGCAGACGAAGAGAGGGAGCGTGTGTCGCATGCTTTAATCTGTAATGCCCCCGGGTATTGCACAATGAAGTTTATCATCCCGCCTTCCGGAGGTGCGGCCGCAGAGGATACCTGCAACCAGGCGGTCCCTCCCCACCTCGACAGCAGAAAGACGGGTCCCGGAAGCGGCGGCACCGGAACCACGGACATGGTTGTTGATCCTGGCCTCCTGGATGCTCCCTACTCCGGCACCTCCACCCAGCGGCCCTGCTCGACGGACTGCCAGCTCAGCTCGGCCAGCTGCACCCCCCTGGCCCCTTCCCTCAGGGTCCAGGGGAATGGCTCCTCAGCCACCACATGTCTGAGGAAGATCTCCCACTGCGTCTTGAAGGCGTTGTCAAACTCCTCGCCCGGTCGCACTTCCTGCCAATCCTCGAAAAAGTCGATGGGACTCTCAACGTCGGGATTCCACACCGGGGTTGGTGTATCCGCACGCGACTGCACGACACACTTGCGCAGGCCCACCGTGGCACTGCCCTCCGTCCCGTCCACCTGCATGGTGAAGAGCTCATCGCGCCGCACCCGCACGCACCACGAGGAATTGAACTGGCAGACCACCCCGCTCTCCGTCTCGAAGATGGCGTAGGCTGAATCGTCCGCGGTGCATGAATAGGGATGGCCCTGTTCATCGACGCGCTCCGGAATGTGCGTGGCAGCGTGGCTGAAGACGCGGGTGATCCTGCCGAAGAGGTTGTCGATCACGTAGCGCCAGTGGCAGTGCATATCGATGATGATTCCGCCCCCGTCCTCCCTGCGGTAGTTCCAGCTCGGCCGCTGGGCGGGACGGTCGGAATCGTGCCCGGGATAGACCCAGTAGCCGAACTCTCCCCGCACCGAGAGGATTTCCCCGAAAAATCCTTCATCGCACAGGACACGGAACTTCTGGATCCCGGGTAGCCAGAGCTTGTCCTGGACCGTTCCGTTCTTCACCCCGGCCGCCTCCGCCTTCTCGGCAATGGCGAGAGCTGCCTCATAGGAGGTGGCGGTCGGCTTCTCACAGTAAATATCCTTCCCCGCCACAATCGCGCGTTCAAGAAAGGGCACCCGGCAGGGAGTGCCGGACGCATCGAAAAAGACCTGGTAGGAATCGTTTGCCAGCACCGCATCCAGGTCGGTGGTGTAGTTTTCCACCCCGTGTCTTTCCGCCAGGGCCCGCAGTTTTGCCTCGTTGCGCCCCGTCAGGATAATCTCAGGCATGATCACCAGGTCCCCGCACGACACCCCTCCCTGCTTCCGGATGGCCAGGATCGAACGCACCAGGTGCTGGTTGGTCCCCATGCGCCCGGTGACGCCGTTCATGATGATGCCGATGCGGTGTTCGCTCATGGTTTCGATTGGGTCACGCGGGAAGACTGACCGGACTCACCGGCCGGGGTGAAGTTGAAAGTGAACGAAATTGACGATCCCGCCCGCCTCCTTCGCTCTCATCTGCAGTTTCAACTTGATCGGTAAATCCCATCATAGGCTTCCAGGATACGATCGAGGAAATCGTCCTGATCGCGCTCCCACCATTTCCGGGAAAAGATCTCCACTTCGCGTCGTCCCTCGAAGCCAGCCTCGTGCACCCACTGGTCGATCTGGCCCAGGGCGATGGAGCCCTCGCCCATGATTCCGCGATCCAGCAGGACATCCTCCTGGTCGGGTTTGAAGTCACAGATGTGATAGGCATCCAGCCAGCCGTGATCAGCGCAGCTCTGCAGCTGATCCCGCAGGTCGACTTCCCAGAACACGTGGTAGACATCAACCGCCACTCCCACATTCGGCAGCGACAACTCTCCAGCCAGGTTGTTCGCGTCCCGCAGTGAACAGATCCCGGAACGATCCCCCGCGTAAATCGGATGGAGCGGCTCAATCGCCAGGCGGATTCCCAGATCGGCTGCCTCGCCCGCAATCAGTCCGATGCCGTCGCGGATCTGCTCGTAGTTCTCCCGGGCGGTCTGGCCCGGGGTGGCACCGCAGACCAGCACGACGAGGGGCAACCCCAGGGCTCCGGCCTCCCTCAGGCATTCACGGTTGTTCTCGACCGCGACCGCTCTCTCTTCCGCGGATGCACCGGTAAAAAAGCCCCCCCGCACCAGGGAGAGTCCTTCCAGGCCGGCATCCGCGATGTGCTTCCGGACCGTGCAGAGATCCTCCCCTTCCAGCGTCTCCCGCCACACGGAGATTCCCCCGATCCCCCGCCGCGCATAACCCTCGATGCACTCGGACATGGACCACGAGCGCGTGGTGAAGGTGTGGACGGCCAGTTCGGGATAGGACATGGGAAGGAATTCCAGGTTACTGATTCAGTGTCACGGGTCAGCTCGTTTCTCCCTCCACGGATCCTGCCTGAGCCTGCGGCTGGTAGCCGAGGCGCAGGGCACAGTCTCCCATGATCTCCGCCTCCCAGTCCGGACGGCGCGGACAACTGGGGTGTGGTTCGCTGCTTGGGATCCGGCCCAGGAGATGCTGGAAGACCGCACAGCTGTGCTTGTAGGCGGGCACCGCCGCACGGAAGCCGACGTTCCCGAGATACTGCAGGGCATCCGCCAGTTCATAATAACGCTCGTCCTGCTCCTCCCAGTAGCGATCGCGCTCCGCAAACTTCTCCGGACAGAAGGCGGCCAGCCCCAGCAGGTAATCCGATCCATATTCGATCATGTCGATACCAAGATCGTTCCCGGTATAAATGCGGAACTCCGGTCGAAGTTCATCCCGCAGGGCGAGACGCTTCAGTTCCTCCGCACGACTCAGGGAACTGTGCTTGATCCCCATGAGGCTGGGAATGCTCATCAAGCCGCGGATGATCTCTTCGTCGTAAATCATCCCGAAGGGAGCAAACACCCTGCCGAGTTCAAACCCGATCACCGCCTGATAGGGTTCACAGATGGTGGCATAGAGATCCACGATCCGCTGCGGTTCCCAGTCGTGGAAGCGGGTGGTCTGGAAGATGACGGGGGTCCCTCCGAAAGAGGCAATTTCATCCATCTCCCGCCGGTAGAGCTCCACCAATTCGCCCTCTTTCCCATCCACGAAGGCACCCGCCGCAAAAAACTTCCCGCTTCCGAGGGTTCCGGTGGTCCAGCGCAGAACCGCCGTTCTCTCTTCCGCTGCAATGTAGTTGGCGTAGCCCGTGTCCATGTTGACCGCGCAACCAAGACCCGCCCCGCTGGTGCGGGCCACCGCCTCCCGGAAGGCCGTCTCTGCCATCTTCCCGTCCGGTTCAAAGGGAAGCAGGCAGGCCGCCAGGCCCTCAACCCTGCGACCCGGACGCTTCTTCCCGAGCCAGTCCGGCACACTCATGGGACTGTGATGGTTGCAGGCACCAGAATCCGCAATACCAAAAACCTCATGAGAGAATTTCGAGGGCACCCGGGCACTCCCGGTCTCCTGCCCGCGAATGGCACCCGCATCCATCCGGGCCCGGCCGGGACGAGGTGACAAGGATACACTTTTTCCTGTCCTCCGGTCATTTCGGATTTCAAATCACGGTTGCCAGATTCCAGAGTACAGCAATCTCAGCCACCCGGTCCGGTCCCACACATCATGCCCCCTTCCTTCCTCTCCCTCGCCGCCTGCCTCCTGCTCCCGGGTCTGCTGACCGCTCAGCAGCTCCGGCATCCACCCGCCCGTCCCAACATCCTCTGGCTGGTGGCAGACGACATGAACTGGAATTCGCCGGGCTGCTTCGGTGGCGTGGCAGAGGGGGTCACACCCCACCTCGACCAACTGGCGGAGCAAGGCCTGCAGTTCTGGCATGCCTACGTCAACATCGCCATCTGCACTCCCTCCCGCAGTGTGATGCTGACCGGGCTGTATCCGCAGAACAACGGGGCGGAGGGATTCCAGCGTATCCGCCCCGGCACCTCCACCCTGCCTGCCCTTCTGAGCGAAGCCGGGTTCCTCTGCGGCACCATCGGCAAGCCCCTCAACCAGCAGGAACTCTTCCGCTGGTCGGCGACCTACACCTGGCAGGGCAAAGGCGACGAGAATCTCTGGGGGCGTGACCCGGAAGTTTACCGCCGCTTTGCGAGGGACTTCTTTGCCGCCGCCAAGTCCGCCCACCAGCCCTTCTTCCTGATGGCAAGCACCCACGATCCGCATGACCCCTTCGCCGTCCCCGGCGCGAAGGGCCGGCATCCGGACAACCGCCACTACGAGCGGGCGGAGTCCTCCCGGACCTACACGCCCGCCGAGGTGCGACTGAGCGCGGGGCTGCCTGACCTTCCGGAGATTCGCAGGCACCTGGCAGCCTACGCCAGTTCCGTCCGACGCACCGACGACATGGTGGGTGCGGTCCTGCAGGAACTGGATCACGCGGGACTCACGGAAAACACCATCGTGCTCTTCCTCTCCGATCATGGGATGGGCTTTCCCGGGGTGAAGGCCAATTGCTACCCCGACAGCACACGCTCGCCCTGGATCATTCGCTGGCCCGGGAAAGTTGCCAGGGGCCGTGACGACAGGCACCACATGCTGTCCTGTGTCGACCTGCAGCCCACCTTCCTGGAAGCGGTGGGGTTACCCCCGGTGAAAAAAACGGATGGCCGTTCCTTCCTGCCGCTGCTCCAGGGAGAGACTCAGGAGAACCGGGATCACGTCTTCACCCAGTTTTTTCACATTCACGGAAAAGACGCCTATCCCATGCGGGGGGTTCTCTCCCGCGACTGGGCCTACCTCTTCAACCCCTGGTCCGACGGCAAACGCAGCTTCCCGCGACAGTGGAACGGATTCGGAGCCTTGCAGAATCTCGCCCGGTCCGACCCCGCCATGCGGCACCGGGTAGATCATCTCCTCCACCGGAGCGTGGAGGAGTTCTACAATCTCCGCCAGGATCCCCACTGCCTTGCCAACCTGTTGAAAAGACCGGCTTCAGCCCCACCCCCCCTGCCCACTGACCAGTTCCGCGCCAGGCTCCGGGAATTCATGCTCCGGGTTGAGGATCCCGCCCTCCCCGCCTTTGATGGGCGCCAGGACCCGGAAACGCTGCAGGACTTCATGCGCGACTACACCACCCGGGCCACCCGGGAAATCGAGGAACTGCGTGCCTACGAACAGGTGAAAGGCTACCGCTTCTGAGAAGAGCGGGCTGGGCTAGTCCCTCCTGAACCCCTCGCGTCTGCGCCGGGCCTCCTCCGCCTTCCTGCGTTCCCTCTCGGCCTTTTCCTCCGCCTTGCGCTCCGCCAATTCCCGGGCTGCCCGCTGAAAGGGCGATTCCCCGGGCCTGACGGGCGCAACTGGTCGACCGTTGTTTCTCGCCACCGGAGGGGGCTCAAACCTGGGGCGCTCCTCTCCCTTGGTCAGAAACTCGCTGGGCTTGAGGGAATCGGAGGAGAACCGCAATTCGTCCAGAACCACGGGCGAGCCCCCCACTGCGACGCGGAAATGCTGGCCGCTTGGCTCCCCGAGACTGCTGACGGGAACCAATGCGGTGGCCGCCATCCTGTTGTCCAGGAAGATTTCCATGCTCCCGTGCGTGCCAGAGGCACGCGGATTCCACACCGCCGCAAAATGGTGCGGCAGGCCATCATAGATCGGCACATTATCCGCCACGGCCTGCATCTTCTCCGATCCCGTGTCGTAGATGAAGGCGAGAAAACCCTTCCCGCTCTTGGCGGGGCTGAGAGCCAGCCGCCAGCCGGCGGCCTTCTCCTCGTTCGCCGCCGAGACCGTTCCTCCCAGCGTGCCGGCCGTCAGTCGTCCCACCTTGACCCAGCCCTCGTAGGTGAAAGGCACATCGACCCTCATCTCAAAACTACCAGCCTCATCCTTGCTCTCGGCGATGTGCGACACCTGAGCCGCCACGGCATTACGCTTCAGGATAAGGGGAACGGGATTCGGCGCAATGGCCTTGACCGGCTTCCAGCGGGCAAAGGCCCCGAGGGGATGAGCGCCAATGCCGTCGCTGAAGGTCCTCGTGGCCAGCTTGTCGTTATCGAATCCCCAGTGCGCGATCGCCCTCGGAGGGGTCATGATGGCGGTATCGAATCGTCCGAAGCGATAGAGAACACATCGCTCATCTGCGGTGAACCTGCGGGACCAGATCGCCGCTTCATCAATGCAGAAATCCGCATCCTTGCTGCCTACCTGCACCGCTGCCCCCCCCGCCGGGGCGGCCCCCAGTTGCCCGGCCACGACCTCCGATTGCACCCGGTGATCGAGCCAGATCGAGGTCTTGCCTTCAACGTGCTCGACGAGAACGTGGTGCCAGCTCAGGTCCTTGGGCAGGTCCATGGTCGCAGTCGCGTCCCCTTTCCCCAGGTCGGCCTCAATCTGGTCACCAGCAACCCGTACTTCACAGAAACCATTGAGACCCACCAGGGTCGCGTCCGGCAGCGCCTTCATCCCGGCCGGAGCACCCGGCTCCGGAGGCGCCTGCAGGGAGGAGTCCGGTCGTCGGAACCAGAATGCAATGGTGAGATCCTTGATTTCAGGAAGAGGCTTGGCGGGGGAAAGCATGGCCTCGCTGCCATTCTCCTTCACCAGGCGGCAGGCCAGCCCGATCCGCCCGACCATCCCGGGGCTTCCGCTGGTGGCATCAAGATCCCGTTCTCCGCCCGAGAGATCACGCACCCGGAACTCGGTGGATTCCTCGTCGAAGGGGGCGTAGAAGATGAGGCCGCTGGTGAGAGGCGTGAGCGAGGCCACGTTGGCGGGCTCCGGCGGAATGGGCGCCCGGCCTTTCGGCAGGACGGGCTTCGGCGCGGGTTCCGGTTCCACCGGGCCAGGCTCCGGGGAAGGCTCCGGACCGGGATCAGGCCGGGAGGTGGGCGGATCGTCGACTATGGCAACCTCACCACTACCGGACGGGTCATCCGTTTCAACCTCGGGTTGGGGATCGGCGGGCTCCCCCGGGTCACCTGCCAGTTCAGGAGCGGAATCAGGCTGCTCTTCGACAGGATCGGGGACCGGGGGATCCGGCACGGGAACGGGAAGCGGTGGGTCCGCAGGCACGGTGGGAGGATTCAGACCCTTGTTGTCGCTGGCGGCCAGCGCTCTCCCATCTTCCCGTATCTTGTAGAACACGAAGACGCCAATGGCAGCCCCCATCACGATGATCACGACCAGGGCCAACCAGGCCACCACGCCACTACTACGCCGGACAGGTTCCGGCGGCGGGGCCATGGCTGCAGGAACAATGGGAGCTGCTACCGGAGCGACGGAGGCAACCATGTCTCCCCGGAGGGCAGCTGCTGGAACAGCAATCGGAAGCTGGACTACGGGAAAGCCGTCCTCAACCCGCTCCAGGCACCATGGCCGGAGGGCCAGGCCCGCGGCCAGAAAATCGGACCGACAGGCATGGGCGTTGAAGGGCACGCGTCGAAAGAACACCTCCTGAGTCCTGTTGTCATAGATCAGGTAGGAGGCGGAGACATCCCTGGCACTCACCGGCTCCCCCACCGAGCCCACCTTGACCAGGAACCGGCAATCCTCGGAGAGCACCCCATCCTCGGCAGGCATCTCCTCGATCCTCTCACCTTCGCGGAGACAGAATATGCCCGGCTCGCCTGCATGCCCGAGGAAGGTGACCCGGTGTTCCGTTGCCGCGAAGTTCTCCCGGGCCGCTTCCTGGTCCGGCACTCCGCGATACCGGCCCGGCTGCACACACTCACCATGGACGAAAAGGACTCCTCCGGTTTCCAGGGCCAGCGGACGACCGGCCAGATAGGCGAGCGACTCCCGGTCGAGATGAGCGCGGGTCCATTCAATGGCCTGGCGCGTGGCTTCGTCAAAAAGCGAAACGTCAATCATCCCGGCCACCGCCGCATCGAAGTCCCCCAGGACGATGTTTCCGGTCCGGCCGCGGAGGCCACACAGGATTTCCGGCGTCCCCGGTCCGTAACCCGCCACATCACCCAGGCAGATCGGCATATCGATCTCCAGGCGGTCGAGATCCTCCAAAAGGGCCTCCCACGCCTGGCGGTTACCGTAGATATCTGAGAAGATCGCGTAACGCATCGGAATCAGCCAGCCTCCGGGGAGTATTCTCAGTTACCCGGGGCTATCCTGCAATTTCCGATTCAAATTACTCCCTGGTAAAATCCGCTACCCTGAGAACCAGATAAGGCCTCAGAATGAAGAGAATCACGGCCAGCTTGTACTGTATAACAAGGTGTAGTGGATTTCATCAAAGCGCTCTACAGAAATCCTGAACCACTGCGTGTGCACCTTGAGTATGAAGTTGTGCGCAAAGACAAATACCAGAAACCACCACAGCATTACCACCATGTTGATGATCACACACCACCCCAGAAGGGTGCGAAGATTTTAGATCGTTATCGGCATGATCTCACCCTGCCCTTCCTGCCATGATCTTCGGACATTCAGAATTGGGCAGGCCTCCAACCAAAGGGAGCGCTGCCAAAATTGATCGTGCAATCTTGTTCGTCATGGGTCTCATCCGGGGTCACTGCGGATTGCCGAACTGATCTCCTCAGATTTTTTGCGTCAACCCGGATTTCCTACTGTCGGAAAAAGTCAACCCAGCTCAGATCGATTTTCTTTGCTCCGGTTTTCAACGCCATTTGCGGCACTTCGGCCTCATAGTAACCGGCAATGCGCTCCTGGGAATCAGGACCGGTAAACTTTAACAGATAACGACCCTTGAGCGGGTTTCCTTCTGCATCAAGCATCCGGGTTTGGAGACGATCTTTGCGAGACGGAAAATTCTCACCATGGTATGCCCCGGAAAACGTCTTGCCTCCGACCGTGACCTCAAACCCCTCCAGGCCGGCCAGGTGAATACGGATCAGGACTTTTTCAGGCCATTGCCCTTCGATCAGACTTATCGTTCCCCCGCCAATGCCGGACTGTTCAGCCACATCAAAGACGACCGAACCCTTGTCCAGGGTTGACTTGATCCGCCTGGCCCCATCGCGTGATCCCTTCTTCCTGTAATCCAGTTTGAATTTTGGCTCTGAAATCTTGGCGGCTTTTTTCTTTCCAGGATTTTTCGGCTCAATCTCATTCATCAACTGCTTGAGTTGGGCAACAATCTTGGGGTGCTTGGCTGCAAGATTGATTCGTTCGCCCAGATCGGCTTCCAGATCAAATAGTTCATCGACCTTCTTGCGACTATCATCAATCGCATACCCGTGAAAGTGTGCATCGGCCTTGAGATACTTCCATTTGCCCTTTCGCACACCAGCTTTGTTGAAGTAGAAAAACTCGCGCCCGGTTTCACGTTTCCCCAGGATCAGATCAGTCTGGTCCATCCCATCAATGCGCCGATCCTCGGGCACTTCAAACCCGCACAGGTTCCCAAAGGTGGGCATGAAATCGATGGTGGCAAAGATCGCATCGTTCACCCGACCCACCGGCACCTTGCCCGGCCAGCGCACGATACAGGGCAGGCGGTAACCGGCCTCATAAGGTGAACCCTTGCCATTACGCAACGGACCCGCTTCCCCCCAGAAGATGGAGTCCACCGGGTGGCCCTTCTTGCGTTTGGTATACTTGTCCTGATTCCACGGGCCATTGTCACTGGTGTAGATCACCAATGTATCCTTGGACAATTTCAATTCATCCAGGGTATCGAGCAGGCGACCGGTTTCATAATCAAATTCCTCGACTACATCACCGTACAACCCACCCTTGGATTTGCCGCGAAATTTTGGAGAGGCATCGATGATGGTATGCATCATG
>DLRK01000073.1:23289-72340 GCA_002501065.1 Akkermansiaceae bacterium UBA7890 | reverse complement strand
ACTTCGTTCTCTTCGACGAACGCACTTTGGGCAAACGGCAGCGAGGGGTAAATGCCACCGAAGGCTCCAACCGGAACTCCCTCCTCTCTTTGCTCGAACGCGGGCGCCTGCAGGTGGTGGGGGAGGCCCATGGGGAGCGCATTCTCCTCTGGACTCCCGGGAAACCTGAGGCAGGTCCCCGCAATACCGGTGTCAGCGTAAAGCTCGCTTTACATAAGTATTTTAGAGGCAATGATTTCCGACTAGCTCCGTGGAGCAAGGAGACCTGGAACACGGACGAATTGCAGGGGCATCGGGGGGTGATCGCCGGGCGGGACCGGGAACCACTTGAGCAGTTGGAACGTAGCATGCGACAGGCCGGGGGGCTCGTGAAACTGGAGAGCCCGTACGACCAGGAACCCTGGTGGGGCCTGCCTGTCACCGCAGAAAAATGGGAGGAACTTCGCACGGAGCGCGGCGATGACCGGGAGGGATTCTGGGTGGGATTCGGAACCCTTCCCGGGTTCATGGATGTGCGGAAGTACGTGGGTTCCGGAGCGGGCCGGTGACCGGTTTGGGAGGGCTGCACGGACGGAGTGAAGATCTATCTTGATTTCGGTTAGATGGCAGAGAAAACGACAACGCACCTGATCGGGGCAACAGTCCGGAAGTGGCTGGTGGCCCTGCGGACGCAGCATTGGATCAAGAGCGGATTCTGCCTGACCGCCCTTTTCTTTCACGGGTCCGTGCTGGAACTTGCAGCCTGGATGGCGGTGCTGCCAATCGCCTTCTGTTTCTGCCTGATTTCCAGCGCGGTTTATCTCGCTAATGACATTGTGAACCGTGCGGAAGACCGGCGCCATCCCCGCAAGTGCAGGCGACCCATCGCGAGCGGTCGGATTTCCGTGCGCCGGGCCTGGTTGACGATTGTCCTGCTGGCCGGTGGGTCGCTGGGATTTGCCTGGTGGTTCTATGGAGGTGGTGCCGTGACGGGAGTGCTGGCGGGCTACTACCTGCTTTCCTGGATCTACTCGTATTACCTGCGCGGGTTGCCCCTTCTCGATGTCCTCGTCCTGGCCACAGGTTTCGTGGCGCGGGTGGCGGCCGGGGCCTACGCTCTGCAGCACTTCGACCCCACCGCCCATCCCACCGGCTGGCTCCTGAGCTGTACCTACTTCCTCGCGCTCCTGCTCGGCTTTGGAAAACGAAAGGGGGAGTGGCTCCTCCTCGAGAAAACCCATCGCGAGATGGGGATCACCCGGCGGGCCCTGCGTGGATATACGGCCGATCTCCTTGACGTTCTGACCGGGTGCAGCGCCCTCCTTGCCGGAGCGATCTACCTGGCCTACTGTCTCAATCGTCCCGACCGCATCCCCTTCGTTTTCACCACCCTCCCTGTCCTGACCGGCTTGATGAGCTACCTGCGACTGGCCTGGCGCTCCACCGTAGTGGAAACTCCCGAGCGCCTCCTTCTCAAGAGCCCTGGTCTTGTCTTTTCGCTGGCCATCTGGATCCTGCTGGTGAGCTGGTTTACTGCTCTTGGGTGAACGATTCTGCTCGACCGGTTTTCAAGTCAACGCCATGAGCGACCATCCTGTCCCAGTCCGATCCGTGCGTGTGCACTGGCTAGCGCCTTCCGCTCTGCTCTTTCTTTTTGCGGGCTGGGTGACCGCCATCCTCCTGGCGGGAGGGCTTGAGCTCCACCGCAGCGCGGTGGCCATGCCGTTGGTGGTGATTGGAGCCCTTCTGGGATTGGCGGAGGCGATCCGGACGGGACGGGTCGTGCGGACTCCGATCCTGCTGGCGGGTGTGCCGGCGCTGCTCTACTTCACCTTGCGGGCTCTCTTCTCGGAGGTGTGGGACCTGGGCCGCCATGACCTGCACCTCATCACCATGGCCTGGTTGACCATCGTCACGGTGCCCACCTGTGTGGGCACCCGGCGTGAGCGGATAATCCTTCTCGCGGGGCTCGTGGTTGTCTTTGGAGCCCAGTTTCTCGCGGGGATCTACCAGCAGCTCTTCGATCCCCACTTCACCTTCTTCCGACGAACGCGCCCGAGTGAAGAAGGAGTGAGCGGCCTCTTCTGGCAGTGGAATAACCTGGCGGGACTCCTGGCCATCATGGTGCCCCTCTTCCTTGGGGTGGCGCTGTGCTCGCCCAGATGGAGGACGCGGTTCCCTTTCCTGCTCCTGGTAGGAGCCGGTCTCCTTCTGGCCTGGCTGACCAAGTCGCGGGCCGGGTTCGCCGCCACCGTGGGGGGCCTGGGGTGTGCCGTTGCCTTTGTTGTGCTCGCAAGGGTCCACCGTTGCAGCCCGGGGGCCCGGCTTGCAGCCTGGAGTGTTCTCGGAGTCCTCGCCCTCGGGGCAGTGGGAGCGGTCGTGCTGGCCACCTCCGCCCTGAGTGAACAGCGGGATCAGGGATCTGATCTTGGCAACTTGCTGGGCTCAAGTTCGCGACTGGGTCTGGCGGGTGTGGCCTTCGAGATCTGGCAGGAAAATCCCCTGCTTGGAAACGGGAGCCAGAGTTATCGTTATCTCGCCATCCAGCACTGGGACACTGACATCCCCAGCTGGGTTGATGATCCCGAGCTTGCCCACAGCGAATATCTTCAGGTGCTCTGCGACTACGGCCTGGTCGGTCTGGTTCTCATCCTGGGATTCCTTATCGTCGTGCTTCTGGCTGCGCTGCTTCCGTCCCCCCGGAGAGGGGAGGATCCTCCTTCGCTCCAGCGTGGTCTGCGGGTGGGCGCCGCCGCCGGGTTGGTGGGCGCAATGCTTCACGCGGCCTTCGATTTCCAACCCCATCTCCTGCCTATTCTCATGATGGCATCCCTTGCCATCGGGCTTGTCATGCCTGCAGCATCCCCGACCCGCTCCATCTTTGCCCAGGGGGGACATGTCACTCTGGTGATCGTGATCTCCCTTCTGGCTGTGGTTGCGGTAAGCAGGGAGAGCTTGCATGCAAGGGGATGGATCCAGTGGGAACAGCAACGGGGGGCCAATTTCGAAGTGGATCCCGGGGAACTGCCCCGCCTGCGAAAACTGGTGGAGGATTCACCGCACTATTTCGCGGCCGAAATGTACGGGCGCCTGCAGTTGAGCGCCTATACACAGACCCCGGAAGCAGACCGGCCCGAAAATGTCTTTCGCCTCGAGGAAGCCCGATGGGGACTGGAACTGGCTCATGAGCGTCACCCCGAGGATCCGCGCAGCCTGATCGAACTCGGCCTCGTGCTCGATTTGCTCGGGGAGTTCGACAGGGCCGCCGGGGTGCATGTGGAGGCCATCCGGGTTGCCAGACGCCGGGAACGCAAGTTTGGAGCCTATGCCGGACTCTCGCTTCACCTCGCCCTGCGCGGCAAACAACTCTGGTATAGCCGCCGACCGGAAGAGGCTTTCGGCTGCTTCCTCCGCGCTCAGGAATATCTGGATCTTTCCATCCGCGATGGCTACCGTTTCAGCCGACCACAGGAATTCCGGGAACGGCGAACAATTCTGGAATTCTACATTCAATCATTGCAGGACGGGAAGATCCGGCCTGAGTTCCCGCCCGACATCCTCATTCGGTTTCCCCGACCGGATGACCCAACGACCCGCTGATGGCCCAAGGACGTAAAGAAGCCCTCTCGGTGCAGGCATTGCAGTTTGTCGATGCCGGCCTTGTTTACCTGGCTTTCGTGATCAGTGCCGCCGTGCGCGATGATCTTCTCAGGCTCCTCATCAAGTGGGAGATCTGGAAACGGGGAAATGATCCGGTCGAGATGGGCCTCACCGAGATGATGCCGTTGCTTTTCGTCATCATTCCTCTCACTCCCATTGCGCTGGACGCCTTCGGTTTCTACCGCCATCCCCTGCGCAAGCGCCTCCGGGATTCCCTGGTCCAGATGTTCAAGTCCCTCATCATCGTGGGTGTGGTGGTTGGTGCTCTGGTGGTCTTCTTCAAGCTGGGAGACACGCCTCGACTGACCCTTGGTGCAGCTGTCCCCATTGCAGTCGGCCTTGTCCTGATGCGTGAGGGGCTGGTGCGCAGCTTCGTGCTGCACTCGGTGCGTGAGGAAGATGCCAAGGAGGCGGTCATTTACGTCGGCTCCCAGGAGTCCATCAAGGAATTCGAAGCGAACCTGCCCTCGGATGTCCTGACCGAATACAAGGTGGTGGCCCACTACCAACCGTCCGAGGGGAACTCGGAAGAGTTCACCAACCTCATCAAGCACGAGTCGGTCGCCCGGGTGATCTTTGCCCCCAGGCAGACCGAGTTTGGGAAACTGGCAGAATTGGTGGAGATCTGCGAGTTACAGGGCGTGGAGGCCTGGATCTCGGCGGATTTCATCCAGACACAGGTAGCCCGTCCCGACTTTGACAGCATGGGGGGCAAGCCCATGCTGGTCCTGCGGTCCACCCCGGAGCTGTCCTGGGCCCTGTGGGTGAAAGGGGCGATTGATTTCCTGGTGTCCGCCGTCGTTCTGAGTGCCTCCGTCGTCCTCATCTGGTGGTGGGTCGCTCTCTTCATCAAGATCGGGAGCCCCAGGGGACCGGTCTTTTTCCGACAGAAACGGGCCGGGCGTTATGGCAAGCCGTTCAACATGTGGAAATTCCGGACCATGCACCCGGATGCGGAATCCCAACTTGACGATATCAAGAAATCCGAGGGGAATGAGATGACGGGGCCGGTCTTCAAGTTGGAGAACGATCCGCGGGTCTTCGGATTCGGGAACTTCCTGCGACGGACCAGCATAGACGAACTGCCCCAACTTCTCAATGTGCTGCGGGGGGACATGAGTCTGGTCGGTCCGCGGCCACTTCCCCTCTACGAAGTCGAGCAGTTTGCCAAGTCCGAGCACCGGCGCCGTCTCAGCGTGAAACCGGGGCTCACCTGCCTCTGGCAGGTGAGCGGCCGCAACAAGATCACCAGCTTTGATGAGTGGGTGCGCCTGGATCTTGAGTATATCGACAACTGGTCGCTCGGGCTCGACCTCAGGATCCTCCTCAAGACCGTTCCTGCCGTGCTGATGGGGAAGGGGAGCAAGTAGCGCGTTGCTGGCCGGGAAATCCTGACGGGAGTCAAGAGCCGCCGTCGATTCTCCTCGCCCTCACGGCCAGAAACTAATAACCAATCTCCGGCTACCGCCTGCCATGAAACTTCTTACCGGGAATGCCCACCCCACCCTCGCCCAGGGGATTGCTGACCAGATCGGAACCAGTTTAGCCGACGCCGAAGTCACCAGTTTTCCTGATGGTGAGACCTACGTGCGGATCAATGAAAACGTCCGCCGGCAGGATGTTTTTCTCATCCAACCCACCTGTCCGCCCACCAACCAGAACCTGATGGAGCTCCTCATCATGGTGGATGCGGTGCGCCGGGCCAGTGCCGAACGCATTACCGCCGTCATCCCCTTCTTCGGCTATGCCCGCCAGGATCGGAAGGACAAGCCTCGTGCTCCCATCACGGCCAAGCTGGTGGCTAACCTCATCGAAGCAGCGGGAGTTGATCGTGTGCTCACCATGGACCTGCACGCCGCCCAGGTGCAGGGCTTCTTCGACATTCCGGTCGACCATCTTTACGCCAAGCCGGTTCTTCTCAAGCACCTGCGCAAGCAGCGTAACGGTTCGGACCGCGAAATCACGGTGGTCTCTCCCGACGTCGGTGGAGTCAAGATTGCCCGCAGTTACGCAAATGCCCTCGGGGCCGAATTGGCCATTGTGGCCAAGCAGCGGATCTCCGCCACCGTGGTGGAGCCCATGAAGCTCATCGGGGAAGTGGAGGGTCGGGACGCTATCATCGTGGATGATATGACCGAAACGGCCGGAACGCTCTGTGCGGCCGCGGAGACCCTCAAGAGCAACGGGGCTGGCCGGATCTTTGCCGGTGTTTCCCACGCCGTGCTGGGGGATCTCGGGTGCGAACGCATCATGAGTTCCGATATCGACGAGGTGATCACCACAGACTCGACCCCACTGCCGCCCGAGGCCTGCCGGGCCAAGGTGAGCACGCTCACCGTTGCGGGGCTCCTGGGCGAGGCCATCCAGCGAATCCATAACGGCAAATCCGTCAGTTCTCTCTTTGACATCGAGGGCGGATCCGTGTAGCTAGCCGCCCCCCTGCGGTGCGTGCCCGAGCCCGCCGCCCCATCAGAAATCCCACGGACCCATGGCAAAGACGCACACACTCAAGGCAGAGGATCGCAAGCGCACCGGCACCGGCATGCTCAAGCGCATGCGCCGGGAAGGATTTATCCCCTCGGTGGTTTATGGCGGTGGTTCGGAAAACCGTAACGTCAAGATCAGTGCCAAGGATTTCCGGGATATGATTGGCGCCAGCGCTTCCGCCAATGTTCTGGTGGACTTGGAACTGGATGGCGGGGGCCAGCAACTGGCCTTCGTGAAGGATCTTCAGCACGATCCGCTCAGCGGCAACATCCTCCATGCCGATTTCCTGGCCATCAATGAAGCCACCGAGATCACAGCCCAGATACCCGTCGTCCTGAACGGTGAGGCGTTGGGCGTGAAAATGGGAGGGCAACTCGAGCAGCTGCTCTACACTATCGAGATCAAGTGTCTGCCCAAGGATCTTCCTGAGACGATCGAAGGGGATGTGAGCGATCTCGACGTGGGCGATGCTCTCCACATTGGGGGGATGCAGTGGACAGAAGGGGTTTCGCCTACCCTTGGTGCGGATGTGGTGGTGGCCCTGGCGGCCAAGACGCGGATTGCTCTCAGCGATGAGGCAGCCGATGAGGGCGCATTGGGTGAGGGCGAAGAAGGGGAAGAATCCGGGGAGGGCGCCGCAGAAGAAGGCGGAGATACCAGCGGAGAGCGCTCGGAGTAATCCGGCATCCCGTCCCACTGATCATCTGTTTAAAACACGAAACCCGGGGATTTCCCCCGGGTTTTTTGTTGTCCGGGGGAGACCCTCCCCGTCTCCTGAGACAATTTTCGTGGCGCAATTCCCGTCTGGAATCGCTATGAAGGGTGCGTGTCGGATGTTCCGCGACTGGTGGTGGGCCTGGGGAATCCTGGTAAGGACTATGCCGGGACCAGGCACAATGTGGGCTTCGAGGTGCTCGGACGCCTGGCGGCGGCTGCCGGGCTCTCCTTTCAGCGGGAGAAGAAATGGCAGGCTGAAGCGTGCCGGACCCCGGAGGGGCTTCTTCTCCTCAAGCCACAGACCTACATGAACCTGAGCGGCCGTGCGGTGGCGGCGGCCGCCCGCTTCTACAAGATTCCCGCCGAGAAGGTCCTGGTGGTCTATGACGATGTGGCTCTTCCGCTGGGTCAGCAGCGCTTCCGCATGACCGGAGGTTCCGGTGGACATAACGGAATCCAGAGTCTCATTATCGAGTTGGGTTCCCGGGATTTCCCCCGGCTCAAGATCGGGATCGGAGGCGTTCCCGGCTCCAGGCTCACGGGGCATGTGCTCGGCCGTTTCCGGGAGGAGGAACGGGAGGTGGCAGAAAAGGCGCTTGCCAGCGCTGTTGATGCTGTTCAGGTTGCCCTCTCGGAGGGCGTCAGCAAAGCCGCCAACCGGTATAACGTCCGGCCGAAGGTGCCGAAACCAGAACCCGATCCAGAATCGCAACCCAAGATACCAGAGGATGAACAGGAAATACGAAGGCCTGATTGTTCTGAACACGAAGGGGAAGGAAGATAGTGTCGACGAACTCGTTGGCGCCGTCGCCAAGGAGATGGAAGCGGAAGGCGCCAAGCTTGATGAGATCAGGCAGATGGGCCGCCGGAAGTTCGCCTACAACGCCCGTCACCTTGAGGGGGGGCACTATGTGAACTACATTTTCGAAGCCGATGCCCAGCAGGTCCAGAATATCCAGAGCAAGCTCAAGTTGAATACGCTCATTCACCTGCAGCACTACCAGCGCCTCGGTTAAGCTGACCGGGCCAGGCCCGGAATCTGCGCTCCGGAAGAAACTTGCGACTGAGTGACGGCACGCCCCGGCGTGCCGTTTTTGTGTCATCACTGCTTCTGTTGTGAGCTGGCTGAACGGTTTGCTGTCCCGCCCGCTCGCCGGGAGGGGGATCCCTTTCAACCGTCCTTCCCACTTTTTATTTTCCTTGGTGGCGGTCCGTCCCGCGCTACGGTGCGGGATATGGCAAATTTGAACAAGGTGATGCTCATTGGAAACCTGACCCGGGATCCTGAGCTGCGCTACACGCCGAAGGGAACCGCGGTTGCCGAGCTCGGGATGGCCGTCAACCGGGTCCGGACCAACGACCAGGGAGAGCGGCAGGAGGAAACAACCTTCATTGATGTGACCCTTTGGGCACGACAGGCGGAACTGGCCCAGCAGTATCTCGGGAAAGGGCGTCCGGTTTATATCGAGGGGCGTCTCCAGATGGACACCTGGGAAGACAAGAATACCGGGCAGAAACGCAGTAAACTCAAGGTGGTCGGTGAAAACATGCAGTTTCTTTCGGATGGCCGTGGAGGAGGCGGTCAGCCCCGCGGGGAAGGACAGCCGCAACAACAGCAGCCGCAACAACAGCAGGCGCAACCGCCCTCCCAGTCGCAGGGAGCTTCCCCCGCGGGCGACGACTTTGAAGACGACGAGGGAGATATCCCGTTCTAGTCCACGTCCTTCCTGCCTTTTTTCTCCTCCTTGAGCCGGAGCTGTCCGCAGGCGGCATCGATGTCGTGCCCCTTTTCGAGGCGAAGGGTGGCGGACACTCCGTTCTTCACCAGCGAATCCCGGAAAGCACGGCATTGTGGCTCGTCCGGGCGCTTCCACGGCAGGCCCTCCACCGGGTTGCAGGGAATCAGATTCACCTTGGCCCGGAGCGACTTTGCGTGCTGCGCCAGCAAGCCTGCCTGGGCAAGGTCGGCGTTGACGCCGTCAATCAGGATGTATTCGAGAGTGATTTTCTGGTTTTTGCGTTTTGTCCAGTAGTGCAGAGCATCGAACAGTTCCGACAGTGGCCACTTGCGATTGACCGGCATGATCCGGTTGCGCACTTTGTCGCTGGCGCCATGCAGGGAGACGGCCAGGCGGATCTGTTGCGGGTGATCCGCCAGCTTGCGGATCTGTGGAGCCAGTCCGGAGGTTGAGACGGTGAGATGGCGGGCTCCGATTCCAAGCCCCCATGGTGCAGTGATCAATTCGAAGGCCTTCAACAGCTGGGGCAGATTGGCAAGGGGTTCTCCCATGCCCATGAAGACGATGTTGTGGACCTTTTCACCACTGAGTTCCTCCGCCAGGAGGACCTGTTCTGCGATTTCGTCTGCGGTGAGATTGCGGGTGAATCCATCCAGTCCCGAGGCGCAGAACCTGCAGCCATAGGCGCAACCGACCTGAGATGAGACGCACAGTGTGCGGCGGTGGGCGCGTTCACCATGGAGTGCCGGTGAGGCGGGAATGAGGACGCACTCCACATGACACTCGTCGTGCAGGCGGAAGAGGAACTTGCGTGTGCTGTCGCGCGATCCCTGTGTCCGGACGTGGGTGAGCGAGCGCAGAGAGAAACTCGCCTTCAGGTGATCACGCAACCTGGCGGGGAGATTGCTCATCTCGTCGATTGAAGTGCTGCGCTTCTGCCAGAGCCACTCCAGGATCTGCCTTCCCCGGTAGGAGGGTTCACCCAAACCTTCCAGCAGGTCCGCCAGGTCCGCGGGAGTCTGGTTGAAAAGGGAGGGGTGCACGCCCCTTTATATGAATTTAAGGGCCAAAGATCAAATTTAGGATTTGGGAAGAGGGGCGTCACCCGCCTGCGTCATTGACAATAAATGTCGTTGCGCCCACGTTGCCCGTCCCTTGCGGTATATCGTCCATCTTCTCTTGCTTGGAGCATTTCCCGCCACCGCGGTGGTGTGCAGTTCGTGTTCGGGCACGAGCGGGGTCAATGCCGCCAACACAACCAGTAACGTGAAGGCCCGCAATCGTGACAAGCAGGTTATTGCTCTTGGAGAAGCGGAGGGCTTCAACGCCCTCGAAGAACGCTTCGCCTTCGATTCCCGCTCGTTGAAGAAAGACAAGAAGGGCAACTTCATCGGACCTGTTCGCAGCCAGTATGAAGGCAAGCGGGACATTTCCTTCGGGGGCGGGGTGGGAAAGGCCGTCTACCGGGCCGGAAACTATCAATCGCCCGAGTGGAAGGGGAAGGGGCATGGGCAGGCCCGGACCAAAAGCTATCCGGGAAAGACAGATGGCTCCCGCTTCCAGACCCCATCGCGTTTCCAAGTAACCAGCCCCTCCCATCTTGCCCGCAAGTCACGCTTTGATGGTCGCAGGGCGGGGACGGGTGTCTACAAGGCAGGCGGAGCTCGCGAGAGTGATACCAGTCCGGTCGACAAGCCGAGTGACGGCTACACCGACTTTCGCCGCCGGGTCTTTCCGGAACCACTCATCATCAGCGACGACGAGTATAATCGCCGCTCGGTAGAGCAGATGCGCAATGTGCTGGGCCGAGACGACTGAGTGTCGCGAGTGTCCCAATCGTCCCTTTCCAGCCGGCAGGCCCCGATTTTCGCGGAGTAGCAGGTCCGCCGGAATGTGGGTTTCAAGCCAGGGGGGAACCTGCTAGAATTGGTCAGATGGCTGATGAGCCGATTCCACCCCCGCGCAGCGAAATCCGCGAGCGTCTCTGGAAAATTATCTTCGAAGCGGAAACCAGGGCCGGCAAGACCTTCGATGTGATTCTGCTGTGGGCCATTGGCCTTAGCGTGGTGGCCGTCATGCTGGAAAGCATCGACGCGGTGGCGGGTCGCTGGGGAACCCCTCTCAAGATGGGAGAGTGGTTCTTTACCGTCCTTTTCATGGGCGAGTATTTCCTGCGTATCTGGGTTGTGCGTCGGCCGGCTCGTTACATTTTCAGCTTTTTCGGGATCATCGACTTTCTCTCCTGGATCCCGACCTTCCTGGCCGTCTTCTTGGTGGGCAGTCAGTCGCTGCTGGTCATCCGGATCCTGCGGCTTCTGCGCATGTTCCGGGTGCTCAAGATGGTCGGCCATGTGCGGGGAGCCAGTGTCATCATGCGTGGATTGCTGGCAAGTCGTGCCAAGATCACGGTCTTCTTCTTTGCCATGGTGGCCCTCGCCACCATCATGGGGACGGTGGCCTATCTCCTGGAGTCAGGACAACCGGAGAGCAAGTTCGAGAACATTCCGGTCAGCATCTACTGGGCGATCGTGACGGTTACCACCCTGGGATATGGTGATATCGCTCCGCTCACGGTGGCGGGCAAATTCGTGGCCGCCTTTTGCGTGTTGATCGGGTATTGCATCATGGCGGTGCCCACCGGGATTGTCATTGGCGAAACCTTCAATGCCGCGATGACCCGTCAGGACGAGACCACTGAGGCCTGTCCCTCCTGCGGGGTGCATGGCCACCTTATTGATGCCAGGTTCTGCCGTCGCTGTGGCGAAAGGCTCAACCATCAGGAGACTCCTCACTCCGCTGCCGACACAGGGGATGCCGGGGCGATCTGATTCGAAGCTGCTCGAGCAGATCATCGGCTTTCTGGTGGTGGCCCTTGCGGCGTGCCAGAGCGATTCTCAGCACAAGCACGTCCGGTTCCTCGAGTTGGTCCGGGGGCAATTCGAAGAGCAGGCTGGTAGCCTCTGAGAGATCGTTGAGTTCGAGGGCCCCTTCGATGGCCGCGAGGCTGGGACTGAGGCCCTGCGACTCGGGTGCTTCGCGGAAGACGGCGGAGCGCGCCTCTTCGGGGAGATCGTCCGGAGGGGCTTCTACCTGCTCCAGATAGACGTATTCATCGCCTTCCCGGGCCCGGATGAACATGTTGAGCCAGAGAATCAGGGTGATTCCAAGGAGCAGGAGGGAAAAATCGAGGATGATGGGCGTCCACATGATTCCCGCCAGTTTTCGGAATACTTCCCCGGCGAAACCCGGCAGAAACATGCCCAGCCAGATGAGTGCAATGAGAGTGGCGGCTACGAGGATGAGTCCGAAGCCGACGAAAAGGGCCCGCTTCTGCTCGGGAGAGAACATCGCTTTCTTCTGCACGGCCACGACTGAATGTGGACCAGGACAGGGCGGGATACCACTGCAAGGTGGCTTTTTCTGGCTTCCCCTGTGCCCTGTCCGTTCCTGGGTTGTTGCGGATCTCTTTCTGATTCCGAGCCATGCAGACGAAGACAATGCCCCGCGTAGCCGGGTCCTCTGGAAGGCTGAGAAGCTGAGGCTTGCGAAGCGCGTGTCCCACCGTTAGAGCACGGCGTGCGCTTGTTCGATACCATGACACGCGAGACGCGTGAGTTGCAGCCGGCTGATGGCAGGACCTTCGGCTTTTATTGCTGTGGGCCCACCGTCTATGGTCCGGCGCACATCGGGAATTTTCGGACTTTTGTGCTGAATGACATCCTCCGGCGGGTGATGGAGGTGAGCGGGATGCGGACCAGGCACGTACGCAACATCACGGATGTCGACGATAAGACCATCCGTGACTCGCAGGCCGCCGGGATGTTGCTCACTGAGTTTACGGAGAAGTGGACCACGCGTTTTCACAGCGACTGCGAGAAGCTCAACTGCCTCAAGCCCCACGTTGAACCCAGTGCAGTCCAGCACATCCCGGATCAGATCGCCCTGATCGAGGCCCTCATCGAGAAGGGGCACGCCTATCCCGCCGGGGATGGCTCAGTCTACTTCAGGATCGCCTCCTTCCGGGACTACGGCAAGCTGGCCCGGCTCGACCAGCAGGACCTCGAACTGGGGAAGACGCAGAATCGGCGGGCCAATGCCGATGAATATGAGAAGGACAGCATTTCTGACTTCGTTCTGTGGAAAGGTCGACGACCGGAAGACGGGGACAATTACTGGGAGAGTCCCTGGGGAGAAGGACGGCCCGGCTGGCATCTCGAGTGCTCTGCCATGAGCTTCAAGTACCTCGGAGAGACCTTTGATCTCCACAGTGGTGGCGAAGACCTCAAGTTCCCCCACCATGAGAACGAGATCGCGCAGTCGCGCTGTGCCTGCGGGGGAGAATTCGCCCGAACATGGTTCCACCCCCGCTTCCTGTTGGTCGACGGCGCGAAGATGTCCAAGTCGCTGAACAACCTCTACACCCTGGAGGATCTTGAAAGCGATCCGGGGGCCACCGCGATGGAGGTGCGTTACGTTCTCATCAGCGCGCATCACCAGAAGCAGCTCAATTTCACCTTTGAAGGTCTTCACGCTGCGCGGGAAGCTCTCGCTAAACTCGTGCGGGCCGAGGCGGCCCTGACCAGAGCAGCGGGGAAGGACGGGGAAGCGCCTCCCCCATACAGGGAACTCTGCAGGCTGGAGGGCCATGGTGTCTTCGCTCCGGCCCTGGCCGCCCTCAAGGACGACCTCAACACCGCGGAGGGATTGGGCCAGCTCTTCAAGGGCCTGCGCACCGCGTCCACAGAAGGGGACCCGGAAGTGAATTGGCTGGGGTTCCACGCGATCCTGGCGGCTCTGGGGTTGATTTTGCCCCCGCTTGAGGATCCGGAGCCGCCTCCCGGGGTGGTGGCTCTGGCCGAGAAGCGGCAGGAGGCCCGGGTGGCCAGGGACTGGGCCGGGGCCGATGCGGCCCGGGACGAACTCAGGAAACTGGGCTGGACGGTGAAAGACGGTCCGGATGGCTACGAACTGAAACCACTCTAGGAGATCTTCATGAACCTCTTCCATCGTCCCCGGCGCAATCGCAAATCCTCCGCTGTTCGAGCCATGGTGAGAGAAACCGTGCTCACCCCCAGCGACTTCATTTACCCGCTGTTTCTCCACGAAGAGAGGGGGGACGAAGAAATTGCGTCCATGCCGGGCTGTCGGCGCTGGTCTGTGGATGGCCTCGTGCGGGAGGCAGGGGAGGCCCACAAGTTGGGAATCCCGGCCGTGATTCTGTTTCCCGCCATTGCTGAAGAGCAGAAGACTCCGGAAGCGGAGGAGTGTGCTAATCCTGAAGGACTGGTGCCCCGCGCGATCCAGGCCCTCAAGGCGGCCCACCCCTCCCTGGTGGTTATTACCGACGTGGCCCTTGATCCCTATAATTCAGACGGCCAGGACGGTCTTGTGAGGCGCGGGGAGGATGGATCCCTTGAGATCCTCAATGACCAGACGGTGGAAGTGCTCTGCCGGCAGGCTCTCTGCCATGCTGAAGCGGGGGCCGACATGGTGGGCCCCAGCGACATGATGGATGGGAGAGTGGCCGCCATTCGCGCTGCTCTGGATGGTGCGTCCTTTGAGGGGGTCTCCATCCTGGGCTATACTGCCAAGTATGCCTCGGCCTACTACGGACCTTTTCGTGGAGCGCTCGATTCCGCTCCCAGGGACGGCGACAAGAAAACCTACCAGATGGATCCCGCCAATGTCCGGGAAGCTGTCCGTGAGCTCCTCCTGGATGAGGAGGAAGGAGCTGACATGGTAATGGTCAAGCCGGCCGGGCCGTATCTTGATGTGATTGCAGCCCTGCGGGATGAGACCACCCTTCCGGTGGCGGCCTACCAGGTGAGCGGGGAGTACCTCATGATCAAGTCCGCCTGTGCCGCGGGCTGGCTGGAAGAACAGGCCGTAGTCATGGAGAGCCTCACCGGTATCAAGCGTGCTGGTGCGGATGTGATCCTGAGTTACTTCGCAAAGGAGGTAGCCCGGTGCCTGGGTTGAGGATTCCTCCGGGAGAGAGGATTGCAGGATCTGCCGGGCTCCACGATCGTGAAGAATGGCAGGGGGCCTGTCGCTTCCCCGGAAAGATGTTCAGTTTTGAATGGCGGTGACCTGGAACACGCGTCCGGATCCCGTGGGTTCGAAGTCGAACCAGACCGCACTGCCGTCCCCGATCGCGGCGAAGACCGGGGAGAGAATGCCGTCAGGCAGCACTTCGTTGAGCTGGTAGATTTCCTGCGGATGAGTGTTCCAGGCCAGACGGACCTTCAATCCGTTGTCCTCCTCCCGGAAGACGTGCAAGTAGGGCGAGCGCACATTGTGGTCCGGTGATTCGTCTCCGAAGAATTCCCGGAGGCGGTATCCGGTGACCCGCGGATCCCTGATCACGTCGATTTCGACGAGATCCCCGGTGCCGCCTGCCTCGGTGAGGAAGGTCCAGTTGGTGTCGTCGTCGGTCATTTCCACGAAATAGTAGCGGTTTTCGATGGACTGCCAGGACAGAGCCGTGAAGTCGTCACCCGCCGGGGAATTCCCCACCGTGAGCGAAGGGGCCGCTGGCGGATCATCGTCGCGGAATCCGTAATCAAGCCCGGAGTGCGCATTGGTGTCCCAGCGAAAGAGAGTCTGGCCCGCGGTCGTCCTGACATCGATGGCGCCCACCAGGGTGACGGTCAGCTCGCTTCTGGCCTGGCAGTTGTAGTTCCCGGTAAAATTCGATCCGGCCCCGCCGACCAGCACCCCGGTGGCGGTGCGGAGGTGGATGTTTCCGGGATTGGGAGTTCCGGCCTGGACGAGGAAATCGAAGCTCACCTGCCCGAATTCACCGGAGACGTTCTTGTCGTAGTTTGAGAAGTCGCGAGTCCACTGCTGGCGGGGAGGATCAGGGGCCTCGGGGTCCGGATCGAGATCGATCCCGGTCGCGTCGAGGAGGGCCCTGCTTCGCGTGCGGATGCGATCAGGCCCACTGAACTCGGTCCGCCCGGAGACATCCCAGGCCACGGTCACAATCAAATCCGTTCCCGTTGCGATCCCCTCTGCGTTGACAACAAGGTTGTCGATGTATTCGACCAGGGACTGGGCCGCGGAGTTGAACTGGTTGAGCACACTGGAAGATCCTGCAGTGGTCAGGTGCGTGATAGCCGGCATGGTGGCATCAATCCGGGCGAGGGCTGGCGCCGCATTGGGAAGTGGTGGGAACTGGCTGGGGTCGGGCGAGCGCACCTCCATGGTGAGTTCCTGTTCGGCTCCGACCGAAAGCCCGCCCGAGAGAAACTGTGCGTTGGCCTGGATTTCGCCATTTTCAAGTCCGGTTGCCAGCAGGGTCCCGGCAGGCAGTGCGAGGGCACATGTGATTGCCAGGACAGGGGCAGGATGAGGGGCGACGGGTGATCGCATTGACCGCAGGGAGTTGAGAGAGAAGCGAGAAGTCAAAATGGCGGATTTTGGGCAAGTGTCAAAGAGCCTTTGCCTTCTCGGGGGTCAGGGTCAGGGGCAGAGGGAGGGAGAGGGACCCAAACGGGGTAGGCCGTTGACGATTCGATGATTTGCTGCCGTGGGTGTGTCCGTCGCGTCTGTTCGACGGTCAGAAATAGTTCCCAAGGGAGCTGCGCACATCCTCCTCGAAACGCCGGATGAAGGCGGCGGTAAACTCGACAGGGTCAAGGGCGGGATCGTCGACCAGTGGGGTGAGATCCATGGCGAACCAGAGTTGTTCCGCATTGTCGACCGAGTGTGAGTCGAAGAAGGTGGCATTGGCCAGGCGTCGCCCCTGCACCGCGAGATCGTAGCGTTTACCGCCAGCGATCTGGGAATCGAAAATTCCACCGATCGCGGCGGCCAGGTTGGGGCGTCCACTTACGTCGAGCACGGTCTTGTCGGCATCGAGCATCCAGTCCAGATCGCGCCAGACTTCGCAACCGAGAACCCGTCCGGGCTGTGCCTCGGGCGGGAGGGATCGAAGCGCCTTCAATACGGCCGCGGTGACCGCTACATGAGTGGCGTGCTTGTCCGCCGGATTGTGGGTGTAGACCACCTCTGGGCGGGTTGCTTCCAGGATGGAGAGGAGGTCCTCCACCGGTGAAGGGTTGGAGGGATCCTTCATGGAACTGCTCGGGTAATCGAGTTGAACCATGGCGCCATACTCCCCGACCACTGCGGCCTGCTCCTGTTCGCGGCGGCGCACGGCGCACATCTCATCGTCGGAGTAGTCCTTGTAGAGGCCCGTGCGGGAACTCCCCGCCCCGTTGGTGCAGGTGACCCCCCCGAACCACCTGTCGTGCTGCCGGTAACAGGCCTCGATCCCGTGAAAGGCCATGAATTCAAGATCATCCTGGTGGGCCCCGATCCCCAGGTGGGTGATCCGGGGCAGTGCGCCCTCGATGGTTTGGCCGGGGGGGACGTAAGTAGAGGCGTTGGGACTGGAGAAATTCATGGGAGACGGAGAGAGGCTAGGGAGCGAGGGTCGGTAGACTGGCAGCGGCCACCGCCTGGCCGTGCCGTTTCATCTGTTCGTCCGGTGTGGCCATGGTGATCTGTTCGCCCAGTTCTGGAAACTCATCCTGCAGCACTTCGTCAGCTTTTTCGAGGATGAGTTCACCCCCCGCTCCGGAGGTCACCCGGCCCAGGATGAGGAGGTTCTCGATCTCGTAGAACTCGGCGTAGTGCGCAATGGTGTAACCGAAGCACACCCCGATCGTTTCGTAGATCCGGCGGGCGCCGTCATGGCCCCGGGTCATCGCCTTCTGGACCTCCGCCAGTTGCTCGGGGAAGGCCATTTCCCCGAACGCGAAACCTGCGGAGGGAGCCAACCGCGCGATTCCCTGCTGGGAAAAGTACTGCACCCCGCATCCGATGTCGCCCGACCATTCATCCTTGGGAGCGTCGTCGCGATAGTCGATGGGCGCAAAGGCCAGCTCGTTGATCCAGGGTGTGATACGCCCTCCGGGAGTGCAGTAGCCGGCCGCCAGGGAAGTGCCCATCGAGATGCCGAGCACGGCGTTGACATTCATGCTCAGGGATCCGGCCAGAGCGGTCACCTCTCCGTCGTTGATGACTTCGAAGGGGATTCCCTCCCACTCCTCCTGCAGCTTGCGGAAAATCGGCCGCACTTCCGTTTCGAAAACAGCGGGATCCTTGATCCCGCGAAAGAGGGACGCCACCCGGACTTCGTTGTTGATGTAATCTCCGGCGGCCGATCCGCCGATGGCATCCACCCGTGGCAGGTGGGCCGCGGCACGTTGCAGGCTGTCCCGGATTCCTTCGAGGTGGTAGTGGGGATCGGACTGGAAGTAGGGATCCCACGGGATTTCTTCGGAGAACACAACCTTCCCGTCGATGAGGGCGGCGGCCTTGCGATCGGATCCACCGAGATCAAATCCGATTCGGCAGCCGTCAAGATTGCGGCCGAGCTCCATGTTTTCCTCCGAGGCGGGGGGCAACTCCTCCCGCTGGCAGGGCGTAACGGAAATGGGTTCATCAAAGATCCCATGGCCCACGATGTCGCAGTCGAAGGAGCGGGCGCCGTCCGCCGAGTAGATTCCGGACAGAATGGTCGCCACTGCGTCATTGCCTGCCACGTAGAGGCGGCTTCCGCCCTTCATCCAGAGGAGGAACTTGACCGTGCGCTCAACGTATTTTCGATTGAGTTCCACATTCCCGCCCTCATGGGGCAGGACCCGCAGGCGGTGATGAAAGGTTGTGCCGTCCTTGCGGGCAAGGGCGAGATGCAGGTCGCGGCTCTCCGGCTCGGCTTCCACCAGTTTCCGGTATGCTCTGTTCCAGAGCGCAGCGGGGAGGAAGTTCTCATCGAGGGGAGGAAGATGCCGGGGGGAGGGAAGCTGCATCGTGGAAGGGAAGAGGCGCGTGTCCGGAATACGCTTTCCCGGCCGCAGATGGCAAGCCGTGAATGGGGTGCGCGTAGTTTCTGCCCCGAGGTCAGCTCATTCGATATTCTGCACCTGTTCGCGGATCTTTTCGAGTTCCGTCTTGGCGTTTACGACCAGCTGGGCAAGGGAGGCATCGTTGGCTTTTGATCCGATGGTGTTAAACTCACGGTTGATCTCCTGGCAGAGGAAATCCATCGATCGCCCCACTACTCCGGAGTTTTCGATATAGCTGTGAAACTTCCGGAGGTGCGAGCGCAACCGGGCGAGTTCTTCCGTTATCTCGCAGCGGTCGGCGAAGAGCGCGATTTCCTTGAGGATCCGCTCGTCGTCAGGGTCGAGATCCAGATCCGCATCACGGAGGCGGCGCAGGAGGTTCTCGCGATGTGTGGTGACGACTGACGGAGCATGCTCCTCGATCTCATGGGTGAGGGCCTCAAGCGCGGCAAGGATACGTTCGAGTTCGACCTGGAGGTCGGTGCCCTCCTCGGCGCGCATCTCGATCAGGCTGTCGAGAGCCTCATCCAGAGCTGGTTGCAGGGCGGCCCAGACCTCTTCCACCTGGTAGTCTTCTTCGAAGACAAAGATATCGGGAGCACGGAGGTAGTCTGCACTCCCGGGGGTGAGCTCCTGCTCCAGGCCTTCGGACAACCTGGTGAAGGCCGCCTTCAGGGCACGGGCTTTCCCCATGTCCACCCGGATGCCGCCACTCGCCCCGCTCGGGTGTTCGAGATTGACGTTGATGTTGATCCGTCCGCGGGTGATCCGGCCCAGGACGTGCTTGCGCAGGCGGGGTTCCAGTTCCGCGAGATCGCGGGGCATGAAAAAGTGGACCTCGCCCTGCTTGCGATTGACCGAAGAGGCCTCCACGCGAATCACGACGCGCTCAGTGGCATGGGTTCCGCGGCCAAATCCGGTCATGCTGTGCATGCTCGTTTCTATCAGCGGCCGGTGAGCAGTGGCGAGAGAGAAACGCCGGGCTGCGATGTCAGGGGCAAGGGGACCGTGCCACGGTCACTGCTCCTGCGCTTCGGGTGGCGAATCGGGCAGGTCGGGACGATTCCTGCGGGTGCGCTCCAGAGCGCGCTGCCGTTTCCATCTTTCAATCTCGCCGTGGTGGCCTGAAAGGAGAATCTCCGGAACCTTGAATCCTCGAAAATCGACAGGCTTGGTGTAGGCGGGAGCTTCTAACAGGTTCGGATCCGAGAAGGACTCTTCCTCGGAGGATCGCTCGTCGCCGAGGGCACCGGGCAGGAGGCGGACTACTGCGTCACAGATGACCGCACTGGCGAGAGCACCATTTGTCAGGACGTAGTCACCAATGCTGATCTCTTCGTCGACCAGTTCCTCGATCACCCGGTGGTCCACGCCCTCGTAATGGCCACAGAGAAAGAGGAGATGATCACAGGCGGCAAGCCGGTGGGCATCGTTCTGCATGAAGGGCCTTCCCTGGGGGGTTGCCAGGATCACCACGGTCGATTTCCGGCGCAGGGCTTCGACCGCCGCGAAGAGAGGTTCCGGCTTGAGCAGCATGCCCTGGCCTCCCCCGCAGAGATAGTCGTCGGTCTTGCGGTGTTTGTCCTCCGCCCAGGATCGCAGATCGTGAGCGTGAATCTCCACGATTCCGGCCTCCTGTGCCCGCCTGATGATACTCTCATTCAGGGGCGCGAGGGCGATTTCGGGGAAGAGCGTGACGATGTCAATGCGCATGGGGAGCCTCTCAGTGAGGAATTTTGAAACGAAAAGCAATTCTGAGCATGCGATTGACGTATAGGGGGCCGGATTCTATTAGGATTTCACACCATGAGAACTGTTTCCCTCCTGATTTCCCTCGCCTTGAGTGTGCCCGTGGTTGTCCTTGCGGATGATGCGGCGGAAAACGAAGCACGCCTTCTCTCCTCCACCCGTCAGCTCACCTTCGCTGGGAAACGGGCCGGGGAGGGCTATTTCAGTGCGGATGGGAGCAAGATGATTCTCCAGAGTGAACGGGAGAAGGATAATCCGTTCTTCCAGATCTACCTGCTTGATCTGGAGACCGGCGACACCGAGCGCATCTCTCCTGGCCATGGCAAGACGACGTGTGCCTGGATTCACCCCGGGGGGAAGAAGGTCATGTTCGCCTCCACTCATAGCGACCCTGATGCGAGAAAGAAGCAGGAGGAAGCGTTGAAGCGTCGTGCGGAGGGCAAGGAGAAGCGTTACTCCTGGGACTACGATGCCTTCTTCGACATCTACGAGTATGACCTGGAGACGAAGAAATCCCGCAACCTGACGAGGACGCCAGGCTACGACGCGGAGGGGGCTTACTCGCCGGACGGGCGCAGGGTGGTCTTCGGATCCAACCGTCTCGGCTACTCCGAAGGCGACAGGCTCAGCGCAAAGGACCGGGAGTGGTTCAAGCTCAATCCTTCCTTTCTGATGGACCTCTTCATCATGGATGCGGATGGCTCCAACGTGAAACGACTGACGTCGGAGCCCGGTTACGATGGGGGGGCGTTCTTCAATGCGGATGGCTCGAAGATCTGCTGGCGGCGTTTTAACCGGGAGGGAGATCGGGCCGAGATCTGGACCATGGATGTCGACGGGAGTAACGAGAAACAGCTCACTGCCCTTGGTGCGATGTCGTGGGCGCCCTACTTCCACTCCAGTGGTGAGTATCTCATCTTCGCAACGAACCTGAACGGTTTCGCCAACTTTGAACTATACCTTGTCGACGCGGCCGGGGCCAGGGAACCGGTGCGGGTGACCTGGACGGACGGATTCGACGGGCTGCCTGCGTTTTCTCCTGATGGGAAGCGCCTGGCCTGGACCAGCAAACGGACGGGCAAGAAGGGTTCACAGATTTTCCTGGCGGACTGGAATCACAGCACCGCTCTTGAACTTCTTGCCGCCGCGCCCGTCCGGGGAACGCCACCTCGAGGCGAGGAGGACCCCAAGGAGGAACTTTCCACCAAGGCTCTGGCGGGGTTGGCGGCCACGACTTCCAAGGTCGATCAGAAGGATCTTCGCCACCACATCGAGTACCTGGCGGGTCCTGAACTGGAGGGCAGAATGACTGGCACGCCGGGGGAGCGCAAGGCGACCGCCTACGTGGCACGAGCCTTCGAAGAGTTCGGGTTGAAACCCTTTCTGGGCGACGACTACTTTCACCCCTTCGAGTTCACGGCGGGGATGGATCTCGGCAAGGGGAACACGCTCGTCCTGAAGATGGGGGATGAGGAGCTGGACCTGAAGGTCGACGAGGACTGGCGTCCGCTTTCCTTTTCCCAGCTGGGAGAGATCAAGGCCGAGGAAATCGTTTTTGCCGGATACGGGATCGAAATCCCGGAAGGACAGGTGGGTGCCGATGGCTCCAAGACGGAGATGTATTCCAGCTATTACCATCTGGCGGTAAAGGACAAGTGGGTAATGGCTCTCCGCTTCATGCCCGAAAACGTGAGCGCGGAGCGCCGCCGCCAGTTTGCCCGTTACTCAAGTCTGCGCTACAAGGCCATGACGGCCCGCCAGAAGGGCGCCAGGGGAATCATCTTCGTGGCCGGCCCGAATTCGAAGGTGCGGGAGGAGCTGGTGGGACTGAGCTATGATGCTTCGATGGCCGACTCCGGGATCGCGGCACTCTCGGTGCGCAGGGAGATCGGCGAGAAACTGGTTGCGGCAGCTGGTAAGAATCTCAAGCAAATCCAGACCACTCTAGACAAGGGAGAGATGATGATGGGCCTGAAGATTCCCAAGGCCGCTCTCGGAGCCCGGATCGCCATTGTCCAGCAGAAGCGAACCGGCCGCAATGTGGTGGGACGGCTGGTCGCCGCGGATCCGGAAGCCCACCGGCGCCCGGCGCTTATTCTCGGGGCTCATGTCGATCATCTGGGCACCCATGGGGGAGGCTCACGAGCCACCGGAAAAGAGGCGAAGGAAATTCATTATGGTGCTGATGACAACGCCTCGGGGGTGGCTGGTTTGCTGGAGATCGCCCAGTATCTCTCCTCCCAGCAGAAGGCCGGAAAACTCAATCTCAAGCGAGATGTTCTCTTTGCGGCGTGGTCCGGTGAGGAAATCGGATTGATCGGTTCTTCCCATTTCGTCAAGGACGTTGCCCGAAAACTGAAGGGCGATGCAGACGCCAAGCTGAATGAGGTTTTTGCTGCCAACCTCAACATGGACATGGTGGGCCGTCTCGACAAATCCCTCGTCCTCCAGGGCACGGGATCCAGTTCGATCTGGCCTGGAATCATCGAACAGCGCAACGTCCCTGTCGGATTGCCCATCAAGACACAGAGCGATGCCTATCTGCCTACGGATGCAACATCCTTCTACCTGCGCGAAGTGCCGATTCTGAACGCTTTCACTGGAGCTCACGATGATTACCACACGCCCAGAGATACCGCCGACAAGATCAATTACCCCGGAACCGAGCGGGTCACGCGTTTCATGGCCCTGGTAGCCCGCGGTCTGGCCGCTGCTGGAGAGGAACCCGACTACGTCAAGGTGGAACGCCCTGAAGGGCAGGGGAGACGAGCCAACCTGCGGGCCTATCTGGGAACCGTTCCCGACTATTCCCAGGGTGATATTGTGGGGGTCAAACTCTCGGGTGCCACCAAGGGCGGTCCGGCCGACAAGGCCGGCATCGAAGCCGGTGACGTGGTGGTCAACGTGGCTGGCAAGGAAGTGAAGAATATCTACGACTACACCTACATGCTGGAGTCCCTCAAGGTGGGGAAGAAAGTGAAAATCACCGTGTTGCGCAAAGGCAAAAAGGTCACCCTGGAAGTGGTTCCGGGCTCGCGGCAGTGATGTTAGATAAGGAGAACTGAACTTCCAGGCCAAGGCCCGGATCCAAGTTTTCCTTATTTTCGCAGCTGCACGACTAAGGGGCTTTTCCGTTCTTTCAGGAGAAGCCAAGGGCTGTCCTGGAGTTTTGACTCACGGGACGGATGACATCATCGACAGGGCTCCATTCTCCCTGTTTCCGCTGATTCAGGGATCCTGCCAGGAATCCCGTATTCAGTTTGAGAGAATTAAATATCAGGAGGATTTCGTTAACCTGAGGCAGGAGGAATAACCATGAATATCACCATCTCTTAAATTCATTTCTAAATTTCCTTTTGGATGCACTGAGGTAGTCCGGTTATCTGAAGCACCTTGCCCCCAGCGCCACTGCAAGCAATGCGCTGCCACACCCTTGCCCTCTGCCTCACCCATGTCTGTCCAGACCTTGCCCCTTGTCCATGGCTCCGTGTCTTGCCCCGGGCCGTATCCTGTTCGGTTCTTCCTTCTCCGCTTCGTTGCGTTCTTCGCGCTGCTGGCCTTGGTGAACTACGTGATCGTTCCCGGTGATACCGGTTGGTTTGGCGCCAATCCGACTCCCTTTCTTCTCATCCCCGTGTTCCTCGGCGTTCGTTACGGATTCAGCGCCGGGCTCAGTGCCGGATTGCTCACCGTTCTGCTCCTGGTGGCGGGAAGGTATGTGACAGGCCAGGGGATCAGTCTCACGGAGCATCGCTACACTCTGATCTCCTTCCCTCTCCTCGGGGTTCTCCTCGGCCAGGTTTCGGAGGGTCTGCAGCGGCGTGGATTGCAGTTGGAAAAAGAGAGCGAGGAACTCAGGAGAGAGAACCACCGGGTGCACGGCGAGCACGAGTTACTCGTGCTTTCCCGGCAGGATCTTCAGCAAAGGCTCGAAGTCCTTGGCGCCGAGTCGGATTCTCTGGACGAACAACTGGACGAAGCGGTGGAAACCTGCGGTGATTTCGTCCCGTCAGATCTTCTCGCTGCTCTGGCCCGGATCACTCATGCAGGCAGCGCGGCACTTTATGAGGTGCCTCCGGGTGCCCGGACTGCAGCTCTTGTCCGAGTTGCCTCCCTGGGAGACTCCGCTCACTTCCCCGAGTGCCTGCGGCGGGAGGATCACCAGATCGTGACGGAGGCCCTGGCCCGGAACTGTTTCCTGGTCCAGAAGACCCTTCTGGAAAATCCCCCTTCCCGCAGGCCCGGGTATCTCGCGGCCTATCCCGTCATCAATGGTCCCGACAGGTCAACGACCCACGTGCTGATCGTGCAGGATGTGCCGTTCCACCACATCAAGCCGAGTGCCTTTGAGATGATGAAGTCAGTCTGTGATCAAGGGAGCGGTTCCCCAGCCCGTCCGCGTCATGACGAGGTCCGCCACCGCTCCATCGATCAGTTTGAATTTTACGCTGCCATGGAAGCTGCGGTGACAACCCATACCAAGTATGCGGTCCCCTCCACCCTGGTGCGCGTTCCCTTCGACTTTGACGAGGGGATCGATCCCGCCGAGTCATTCCGCGATCTCCTGGAAGTGCTCCCACACAGGACGCTTCTGAGCAACTCCCACGAGGAAGGTCGCCGATCTGTGCTCTTTCTTCTGCCGGCCAACTCCGATCCTGTTGTGCGCGATGCGCTTCGGGATCTCTTTCTCGATTTCGTCGAGGAATTGGGGTTGGGTCGGGAACACGTCCCCCACTTCGTCATGACCGCTCCGGGCGAATCCCCCCAGCAACTCTGGGGCAAGCTGGTGGCAGTCGGCCAGGACGTTTCCTTCCGCTAAGCTGAACCTGCCTGAAACCCGGAAGGGTAGTCCCGGAGGTTCACCCAGACCCGTGAGTGCCTGAGGGGCTTCCGGCTTACCTGGCGTCAGATCCCCCGAAGGCGCCGCTGTAGTTGCGGAGCACATCAGCGCTCGACGCCTCGGTTTTTACCACCTTGCCGCCCACCTTGATCTGGGCAATGCAACCGACCAGGGAGTCGCGGCTTCGCTGTGACCTCGTGGCGCTGACCGCGCCACCACCGCGACATCATGTCGATCCCGCCACCCCCGTTACCGAGACGGAGCCAGCCTTGTAGTAGCTCGTAAGGGGGATGCCATCGATGACGATATTCTCGTCGTAGTTGGGCACCAGGGCGGTGAGGTTACTGGAACCTCTCTTGGTGGACAGCGTTCCATTGCCCTTGGTCGAGTCCTTGCGGTAAATCACGATATAGTCGACCGATACATCCTGGATGGCGCGGCGGAGGAAGTTCCGGATTTCGATCTTATAGCCACCGTTGTAACTGCTGGTGCGGGTGTCGCCCTTGCGATTACTGCCGGTTTTCTGGAGGTTCTGGTAGAACATCATGCGGAGACCGCCGGCTGCTTCCAGCTCTACGGCGCGTTTCTCGACGAACTTGCGGTGCTCCTCGGAAAGCAGGGACACACTGAAGGTGACCGGGCGCAGGGTTGATTTCTTCTGCACGGTGACCTTTTCCCGGGCGGGATCGTAGCCGACCAGGCGCCCCTGGAAGGACTTGGTCTTGTCCGCGTTCTCAAAGCTGCGCCATTCCACGTCTGCAAGGGCGGGGCAGGCGAGGGCCAGCAGGAGGCACCAAAATCGTTTCATCGGAGCACAAGCCTAACAAATTTTTCCGGGGTGCCAACCTTCAATGGCTTCGAAATCAAGACCTCTCCTGCCCGCGCAGCTTGGCCTCGATGAAGCCATCGAGGGCCCCATCCATGACGGCCTGGATATTTCCGGTTTCATGGCCCGTGCGGAGATCCTTGACCATCTGATAGGGCTGGAAGACGTAGGAGCGGATCTGGCTGCCAAATCCGATTTCGCCCTTTTCGCCATAGGTTCGATCCGCCTCCGCCTTCTGCTTGTCTTCCTCAATCTGGTAGAGCTTGGCCTTGAGGAGTTCCCAGGCCAGTTCGCGGTTGCGCAGTTGGGAGCGCTCCTGCGTGCAACGGATGATGATGCCGGAAGGACTGTGTTTCAGGATGACCGCTGTTTCCACCTTGTTGACATTCTGGCCGCCTTTTCCGCCGGAGCGGGTGGTCTGCACTTCGACGTCGCTCTCGGGAATCTCGATATTGATGTCGTTGGAGATCTCCGGTGTGCAGTCGATGGCCACGAATGAAGTGTGACGTTTACCGGCTGCATCGAAGGGCGAGATGCGCACCAGACGATGCACCCCGCGTTCGTTCTTCAGGTAGCCGTAGGCATACTCTCCCTCGATCTTGAGGGAGGCGCTTGAGATGCCCGCACCTTCCCCCTCCTGCTCGTCCGTGATGGACACCTTGAAGCCCCGGCTCTCCGCCCAGCGCATATACATGCGCTGGAGCATCTGGGCCCAGTCGAAAGCCTCCGTGCCGCCGGCCCCCGCCTGGATGGACAGGTAGGCATTGTTGGGATCGGTCGGCTTGTCGAGCAGGGTGACCAGCTCAAAGGAATCGATGTCGCGAGTGAGAGCCTTGAACTCGTCAATGGCCTCCTGGGCCGAGTCGTCGTCGTCGAATTCGCGCGCCAGTTCGATTCCGGCCTCCACGTTCTGGAGGCGTTTCTCGAGCTTGAGGAAGGGGTGGAGTTTACCCTTGAGGCGGCTGGCCTCCCTGACCGCCGACTGGGCGGCATTCTGGTCGTTCCAGAAATCCGGAGCCTCCATCTTCTTCTCGATGGTGGCGATGTTCTTCTCCAGTTCAGGGACGTCAAAGATACCTCCGGAGTTCCGACAAGCGGCCCTTGAGGGCCGTGGTGTCAAGCGCCTGGAGGTCGTCGCTGAATGAAGGTTCTGGCATGGGAGCGGAGGTAGGACACGGCAGGGCCTGAGTCAAGGCGCTCTTGGGTTCCGGAGCCATTGGATCGTTCCGGGGTGCCACGGCAGGGACGGCAGGGGCTTCTTGATTCCGGGACCAGGGGGGGCACACTTCCCGCCATGAATGGTATTGTCCGGTTTCTCTCTTTTTCCTGCCTTGGCCTGGCGTTCGCCCTGTTCCTTGCGGCTTGCGGGCTCACTAGTGGTGGAGGCGAATCCGTGTCGGGGAGCGGGCTCTCCCGGAAGATCGAGTTCGCCCCGCGCTACAATGTCGAGAAAGCGGTCATGATCGTCTTCCAGGCGGATGGCTTTCAGCCGTTACCGGGGAGTGGTGCGGGAGGCAGATTCGCATTCCTGCGGAAGGGAGACGGGGTCGGTCAGGAGAGATTCGGGGAGTGGTTTGGTCCGGGGGTCACCCTTCGCGCCGAGGTGGAAGTGACCGAGGTTGAGTTTGGAACCCACCGGGTGCGTTGCACCCTGCTGGCGAACCGGGGCGACGGGTTTGTCCCGACCTCGCAGGGAGACCGCCGGGGCAAAGTCCTGCTCAAGCGGGTGAAGCAACTGACCGAAGTGCTTTGATTGATCTGTTGCGATGATTCAAGGGTTGGATTGCTTCAATCTGCCGTCCCCTTTTCGAAGCTGCCGCAAAGATCACGCGGAGCACCATTCGAAAATTCCCGGGACGGTTCTCCCGTCGCGGCTCAGGACGCCGACGCCAGAGCAACCCGGATCATGTCGTTGAAACTCGTCTGGCGTTCCTCGGAAGTGGTGGCTTCCCCGGTCCGGATGTGATCGGAGACCGTGCAGATGGCCACGGCCTGCTTCCCGCACTCGGCGGCACAGCCGTAAAGCCCGGCGGCTTCCATCTCAATGCCCAGCACCCCCATCTTCTCCATGACGTCGAACATACCGGGGTCCGGGGTGTAAAAGAGGTCGGCCGAGAAGAGGTTTCCCGTCCGGACCGGGATCTCGAGTTGCTCGGCGGCCGCCACCGCCCGCCGGACGAGGTCAAAATCCGCGATCGCCGCAAAGTCGTGGTCCCGGAAGCGGCTGCGGTTGACCTTGGAGTCCGTACACGCTCCGGTTCCGATCAGAATGTCGCGCAGTCTGACCTCCTGATGTGAAGTGCCACAGCTGCCCACCCGGATGATGTTCTCCACTCCGTACTCGGTCCACAGTTCCTTGGCGTAGATGGAAATGGAAGGAATGCCCATCCCGCTTCCCATGACCGAGACTGCGGTTCCCTGGTAGCTGCCGGTGAAGGCCAGCATGCCCCGCACTCCGTTGACCTGCCGGGCCTCGTCGAGGAAGCTTTCCGCAATGTGCCGGGCCCGCAGGGGGTCGCCGGGCATGAGGACGGTCGGGGCAAAGTCCCCGGGAGCGGCTTCAATATGAGGGGTGGGAGTGGGCATGGTGGATGGTGGTTGATGCTTCCGGGGAGAAACTAGCCCAGGAGGGACGTCCCGCTCTCCATGGCAGGCAACGAGAAGTAGTCTGCGATGGTCTGGCCGATGTCTGCAAAGGTTTCCCGCGCCCCGAGGCAGGTCCCGGCTGGAACGGCTTTTCCATGCAGGAGGACCGGGACGTCCTCGCGGGTGTGGTCGGTCCCGGGCCAGGTGGGGTCGTTCCCGTGATCCGCCGTGATGATGAGGAGATCGTCCGGTTCAAGGGTCGCGAGGAGGGCGGGGAGGGCGGCATCGAATTCCTGCAGGGCCTGACCGTAGCCCAGAACATCGCGCCGATGACCGTAGAGGGCATCAAAGTCGACAAAATTGGTCATCACGAGGCTGCGATCACCGGTCCGCTGGAGGGCGGACAGGGTTTTTTGCCAGAGTGCTGGGTGACCACTGGTCCTGATCTCTTCGGTGAGGCCGGCATGAGCGTAGATGTCGCCAATCTTGCCTACCCCGATGACCGATCCACCTGCCTCGCAGAGCCTCTGGAGAACGGTGGGCGAGGGGGGGGGGATCGCAAAATCGTGACGGTTGCCAGTCCGTTGGAAATCCTCGGGACCGGATCCGAGGAAGGGCCGGGCGATGACCCGTCCAATCATGAGGTCGCTTTCGTCGAGAAGGCTGCGGGCACAGCGGCACAGGTCGAGCAGTCGTTCGAGCCCGAAGTGTTCCTCGTGAGCCGCGATCTGGAAGACACTGTCAGCCGAGGTGTAGTAGATGGGCCTGCCGGTGGTGAGGTGCTCTTCACCCAGTCGGGAGATGATCTCGGTCCCCGAGCTGTGGCAATTGCCGAGCGAGCCCTCCACTCCGCTGTGCTGGGCGATCCGGGCAAGCAGCTCCGCGGGAAAGCACGGCTTCTCCTTCGGAAAGTAGGACCAGTCGAAGGGAACCGGGACACCGGCAATTTCCCAGTGTCCGCTGGGGGTGTCCTTGCCCGGGCTGATTTCCCGGGCGAAGGCCCAGGAGCCCGCGACCTCCTCCGGGGGGGTCATCCCGGTGGGTGGGCTTCCGCACCTGGCCTGGAAGGCGTGCAGGAGTCCCAGCCGGGCGAGATTGGGAAGCTGGAGGGGAGTAGCGGCGAGGGCAAGGGTCTCGGCGATGTGTCCCAGGGTGTTGGCGCCCTCATCGGTAAAGCCGTCCCCTTTGAAGCAGGCCGCATCGGGGGCGCTCCCGATACCGAGGGAGTCCATGACGAGGAGGATGACTCTTTTCATTCAGCCATGACTCGTTGGTGAATGACCGGGAATGCCTCCGGTGCCCCGTCGCCCACCGTGAAGGCGGCACATACTTCGGCGGCCGCCTGTTGGGCGTCTTCCTCCGAGGCGGCATGAACGACCGCAAGCGGTCGTTCGCTTCCCACTTCCTCGCCGAGGGAAGCCATCTCGTCCAGTCCCACGCGGTGATCGATTTCCTGTCCGGGATCGGTCCGTCCGCCGCCAAGGCGGACGATGACCAGGCCGAGTTCGCGGGTGTCGATTGCGGTCACGGTGCCGCCTTGGGCCGGCCTGGCCTCCAGCACGACCGGGCCAAGGGGGAGGTGGGACTCCGGACGTTCGAGGAGATCCCCGGGCCCTCCCAGCGCGCAAACCATCCGGGCGAACTGTTCGGCGGCCTGGCCGGATTCGAGGGCTTGGCGCAGGGTATTAAAGGCCTCTTGCTCGGAGGTCGAGAGGCCACTGGTCTGGAGGACTTCCGCGCCGAGCTCCAGGATGACAGTTTCGAGCCGGTCGTTGCGTTTGCTGGTGGTGAGAAACTCGATGGCTTCCCGCACCTCGATCGCGTTGCCTGCACTGTTGGCGAGGGACTGATTCATGTCGGTGAGCAGGGCGGTGGTGGGCGTGCCGGCTCCAGTGGCAACTTCCGCGATGCTCCGGGCCAGTTCCCGTGATGCCTCCGTAGTGGGCATGAATGCCCCGTCGCCCACCTTGACGTCCATGACCAGGGCATCGAGGCCGGCTGCCAGTTTCTTGGAGAGGATGGAGGCCGTGATGAGACCGATGGACTCCACGGTGGCGGTGACGTCACGGATGGCATAGAGCCGAGCGTCGGCGGGAGCGAGCAGGCCGGTCTGGCCGATGATGGCCACCCCGGCGCTTCGCACGGTCCCGCGGAAGAGTGAGTTGTCGGGAGCGGTGTTGTATCCCGGGATCGATTCCAGTTTGTCGAGGGTGCCGCCGGTATGACCCAGCCCACGGCCGGAAATCATGGGGACGTATGCCCCGCAGGCGGCCAGGAGTGGACCGAGCACGAGGGAGACGAGGTCTCCCACCCCGCCAGTGGAATGCTTGTCGATGACAGGTCCGTCGAGGCTCTCGCTCCGCCACTCCATGACGTTCCCGGAATCGCGCATGGCCAGGGTGAGCGCCACGCATTCCTCCCGGCCGAGGCCCTGGAAGTAGATGGCCATGGCGAAGGCCGCGACCTGGCTCTCGCTGATGGCACCGCTGGTCAGGCCTTCCACGAAGAAATCGATCTCCTCCCGGCTGAGGGAATGGCCATCCCGTTTGCGGCGAATGATTTCCTGGGGAAGGTAGTTCATCACGGCAGGTTCCAGCGCGGCAGGGCGTTCAGGAAAACAGTTTTGCGAGCAGGGGCCAGGCCTGGGCGCCGAGATAGATTCCCACGATTCCGACCACCCCGGCAATGGCCGGGGGGGCAGGGATGGGGAGCTTGCAGGCACTGAAGAGGAGGCCGACGACCATGCCGACGGCGAGGGCGAGGAGAATCTCGATCATTGGTTTTCTGGAAGATGGCTGCGGGTCCGGCATGGGCATGGTTCTGCTTACAGGCTCAGGGCGAGAAAGAGACCGGCGATGGCGGCGCTCATGAAGTTGGCGAGGGAGGCGGCAAAGACGGCCTTCAGGCCCAGGCGGGCGATGTCCCTGCGCCGGGTGGGAGCCATTCCCCCCAGTCCCCCGAGCAGGATGGCGATGGAGGAAAGATTCGCAAAGCCGCAGAGCGCAAAGGTGACGATGCCCTCGGAGAGTTGTGAGAGGGAGCCGTCGTCGAGGAGCGCCTTGTAGGCCACGAATTCGTTGAGGACGATCTTCTGGCCGATGAAGCTCCCGGCCTGGCGGGCCTCCTCCCAGGGAACCCCGAGGATCCAGGCGAGAGGAGCGAAGATAACACCCAGGATCTGCTGGAGGGTGAGATCGGAGTGTCCGAACCAGCCCCCCACCGTTCCCAGGCCAAGGTTGAACAGCGCGATGAGCGCGATGAAGGCGAGCAGCATGGCCCCCACATTGAGAGCGAGTTTCAGGCCGGCGGAGGCTCCCTGGGCCGCGGCATCGAAGACGTTAACGGGTTTGTCCTCCTCCTCGTCCTCAGGAAGGTGTTCCTCGGGCACTTCGCTCTCCGGGAGGAGGATCTTGGCAAAAAGCAATCCGCCTGGCGCAGCCATGAAGGAGGCGGCGAGGAGATATTCCAGCTTCACCCCCATGCCGGCATAAGCGGCAAGGACCGATCCGGCGATGGAGGCAAGACCACCCACCATGATGGCGAAGAGTTCCGACTGGGTCATGCGGGGGATGTAGGGGCGCACCACGAGCGGGGCCTCGGTCTGTCCCACGAAGATATTGGCGGTGGCCGAAAGAGATTCCGCCCGGCTCGTCCCCAGGGCCTTGCGGAGGGCTCCGCCAAGGGTCCGGATGATGAGCGGCATGATCCCGAGGTGGTAGAGGACCGCGATCAGGGAAGCGAAGAAGATGATGACGGGGAGAACCCTGACTACGAAGATGAAGCCCATCGAGTCCTGCTCGGCGAGGGGGCCGAAGAGAAAGGTGATGCCCTTGTCCCCGCTCACGATAATGGCCTGGACCAGCTTCGAGAGAGCTCCCAGGACCGCCTGGCCCCAGGGAGTGAAGAGGACGAAGGCTCCGAGTCCCACCTGGACGAGAAAGGCTCCCAGGACGCTACGGAGGCGAATGGCGCGCCGGTTGGAGGAAGCAAGCACTGCGATGCCCAGGAGGGCGGCCATGCCGAGAAGGGAGACGAGCGCAGACATTGTGGCGGAAGAACGATGCCCTACCAGAGATGGTGGGCCGCGGCCATCGAAACCGTCGCGCAATCTGCCTCTTTCAGCGCAGCCTTGACAGGGGGAGGCGGGCTCGGGAGGTTGGGTTGATGATAGGCGCAGGAGGGCAGGATGTGATCATGGTGCCGGTGTCCGGCCGGGGGCCCGCTCCCCTTGGGGAAATCTAGAACGTGGGGGATGGACAAGGCGCGCGGGATTGTGATCCGGCTCACCAGGCTGGGGGACACCAGCCTGATCGTGCACTGGTGCACTGAGGAGGCGGGTTTGTTGAAGACGGTGGCGAAAGGTGCGCGGAGGGCCAAGGGCCCTTTTGCAGGCAAGCTCGACCTCTTTGTGGAAGCGGACCTCGTATGGGTGCCCAGCCGGAAGAGCGAATTGCACATCCTGAAGGAGGCAGAGGTGGCTGAGTTCCGCACCGAGTTGCGTCGCAGCTATGCCGACACAATGCTGGCGGCCTACTTTGGGCAGCTTCTTGAAAAGGTGGTAGAGCGTGAGCACCCCGTTCCGGAACTCTTCGATCTGCTGCGGCGCGCCCTTTCCTATCTCGTGAAGGCACCGGCGGACCGGCGGACGCTCCTGCATTACGAACGGCAGCTGGCGGAACTGCTGGGAGTGGGCCATGAAGGGCTGAATGCGGGAGCGGCCCTGGAGCGGGCCTTTGGAGGATTGCCCAGATCGCGGGCGGACTGCCTGGCTCTTCTCGGCAATGATTCCGGCGGGGTTTGATCCGCTCCCCTCCTGCCGGGAACCCTCCGTTTCCGGTCAGAGGGTCCTGGTCTTGAACCTTGCGCCAAGGAGCCAGTTGCGGATCACCTCGCTGCTGGCGGTGAGGTTGCCGGTCACGCGGTAGTTGGAACGGCGCAGGACCTGGGCGTCCTCGCGGGATTCGTCCACCACGCAGTAGGGGCTGGCACCGGAGGAATGGATGAAATGGATCTCGCCTCCGTCCGTGATCACCAGGAAGGCGACGTGGCTGTCGAGGCCCACGATATAGATTCCGTTCCCGCAGGACAGGACTTCGGAGAGAAACCGCTCATAGTCAACACCCACCCGGATCTTCATGTCGTCAGGAGGGAGAAAGGTGCCCAGGATGTTCTGCGACGCCTGCTGGGCGAGAGGGGCCCACTCCACACGGAAGCCCGCATCCTGTAGAACGGAGGAGACGAAGTATCCGCAGGCCACCTTGCCGTCGCCCGGTTCGTGGGCGATGCCATTGAAGTCCCAGGGGGTGCCCAGCCAGCAGCGCATCAGGCGGGGGAGACTCATTTCCAGCAACGTGCGGGCCTGTGCCAGGATTTTCGTGCGTTCGGTGTTGCTGGTGGTCCGGCGGTAGTCGGCACTCAGGCGTCTGCGATGTTCCTCCAGGCTCTCTGAGAGAACGGAATAGGTCTCAGGGTCGGGAGCAGGGCCGGAGGTGGTGGACGAAACGATGGTCGTCTCTACCAGAGCGACAATCCGGGCACGGTAAACCCAGCCAGCGATGCAGGTGCCGACGAGCAGAAGGATGAGGGTGGCCCGGATGAGGATCTTCCGCACCCGGGGATTCTATCCCGGGAAGTGCGAAAATTCCAGCACTGATCAATTCGCTAGTTTTCGGGCAGGGCGGGACTCACCTTGATTCGCAGGAAGGTTTCCTCGTGATCTCGAACCGGACTGGCCATTCTCCATCCCAATCCGGGCCGGAGCTCGAAGGGATGGGCGGCCACCTCGAAGAGCCTGGTGTCGCTCTGCCACTCAAGGAGGTCGTGGGAGAGCTCCGGAATCATGTCGGAGAGAATGGGGGCAGCGGGATTCACGAGGACGTGTCCGCTCAAGTATTGCTGTCCGTCCTTGTCGGTGACGAGCTGAATCTCGAAGTCGGCGTAGTGGCGCGCCTCTTGCGGGTCGGTTCCGGTGAAGTACTCCCAGCCATTGTCGCGGCCATCGCGGTCGTCATCGGCGGAGAAATCCGGGATAGGGTCGTCTTCGTTCAGTCGGAAGGCTTGGCGAGCCCAATCCTCGTAGGACATGCAGAAGCCTTCTTTGGGGATGCAGATGGACCAGTCCGCGGTGGGCGGGAGGGCCGCCAGCATGAGCGAATTGTCTGCGTAGGTGAGGGGGAGCCACTCAAGCGGGACCTTGTCCCACTCGTCACCGGAACGCTCGGAGGGTTGCGGGCCCGGGTCGGGATTCGGATCGAAGGCGCCTCCGAAGTCGAGGACCTCGACGCCATAGATATTCTGGGGCACGTAGGCCAGGGAGCGTTCGTGGATCTCGATCTCCCCGGGGCGGTGCCAGTAGTAGTTTCGGGGCCGGAAGGTGACGAAGGTGGGAGTGGGATCGGAAGGATCCGCGAAGTCGATGAAGGTGAGATCGCCGCCCACGACAATGAGGAGATCGTCCTCGATATGGAGGTCGTAGACGCGCAGATCGGAAAACTCCCACTTCTGGACATCCAGGAAGGCGCCCTCGAAGTCCCAGCGGTGGACGTCGATTTGAGCGGTGTGCAGATCGTCGGCGTAGGAGTCATCTCCCAGCACCATGGTCGTTCCCTCGAAGGCCTTCGCGCCCCAGGCCCAATCGGGGGCCGTGACTTCTGCGATGAGAAAGGCGTTCACGCCATCGAAGGCGAGGGTCTGGATCTTGAGATCGCGATGCCAGTTGTCATCCTGATCGCGGTAGGACTCCCGGTGCGTGCTGAAGAGGAGGTGGCCGCCGGCGGGAGAGAGGACTCCGTGCTCGAAGGTGCCGGGCAGTTCCGCCGGGTCGCCCTCCACGGGTTTGGTGGGATCACTGAAGTCGACGTGGCCCAGCCAGTGACGCGCGATCCAGTGGCTGGTTCCGTCGCGCTCTGCAATGATCTCGTTCTTTTGGGTGCCGTAGTAGAGGGTGGATCCGACAACCTGGACCGCGCCCTCCGACCAGGTCTCCTCGCCGGTTTCGAGGCCGACGGAGGCCAGGATCCGGGGATTGCTCTTGTCGGAGATATCGACGCTGTAGGCCCGGCCCGGGGCGGGTGGAGCCCAGAGGCCCGGTCCCCGGTCGATATCCCGGAGGGGGAAGCCCCAGGCAGAACTCAGTTCGCTGGGGTGCCAGAGGAGCGTGCCGTCCGGGAGCAGGGTGCCCGTATAGTCCGCACCAAAGCCCCATCCGAAGTGGTCTTCGATTTCGGAGGTGTGGCCGTGGCTGCCGACGATGATGGGCCGGTCCGGATCGCCGAGGTCGATCACGGAGGTGGTGAAGATCACGCGGGTGGGTTCCCCTTCCGCGATGAGGGACCGGGTCTGCGCCACGAAGAGGCAATCGCCATGAAGGAACGATCCGCTCAGCTCACCGCCGGGCAGTTCGAGGGTGGTGATCAGTTCCTCGGCACCGTTCGCCGGGCTGAGGTGGAGGTAGGAGGAGTCCGCACTGCTTCCCCACCACTGCCAGGAGTTGTCTCCACGTTCCAGCTGGTAGAGCCGGTCGTCCTTCCGGTAGACGGAGTCGACGGGCCAGGCGAGCATCAGTTCGGCCAGGAGCTTGGGGTTGTCGCGGTCGCTGATGTCGAGTGAACGCAGGGCGCGGCCGGAGATGGAGATCACCGCATCGTCAAGCACCCTGGCGCGGCGGGCCTGGAACTGGTGCTCGAAGGATCCGCGCCTGGTGAGTTCCCGGTCGCCCAGTTCCACCAGTTGCACTCCGCTCTGCCATCCCTTCTGCGGATCGGATCCCTGGTAGGGCACGAGGAGAAGGTCGTCGGCGGGATAATAGCCGAAGGCCTTTTCGTCCCAGTTGGCCTCGGTCCAGGACCTGCCGTCCTCTGCGCCGATGTAGACGCGGGAGGCCAGGGAAGTGTTGGAGGGATCGCTCACATCGAACCAGGAGACCGCGATCCTGCTGTCTTCCACTCCGATGGAAAGAAGGGCGTCTTCGCCGTAGGGCTGCAGGTAGGTGGAAAAGCCGGGAATCTCCAGCTCGCTCACCATGCGGGGAGAGAGAGGCCGCGAGAGGTCGATCACAAAGAGGGGGTCGATGCGCAGGAAAGTCACCACGTAGAGGAGGTCCCCCGAGAAGCGGGCAGCAGTGATGGTCTCGTTGTTGGCGAAGGTGAGAGATCCTCCGCGGCGCCCGGTGGCGAGGTTGAAGGTCTCCACGCTGGCCCTGATCCGGCGGGTTCCGTTGACGTTGCGCCAGATCTGGCTCACCACGGTGAGGACGCCGTCCCTGAGACGCATGTTGAACTTGTTGCGGACCTCGCCGGCCACCTGGAAGCGGTGAGAGACCTGCAGGAGTTGGTTGGGATTGGAGATGTCGACCACGTGGACAGTGGAGATCGACTGGTCGCGCACCTGGTCGTAGGCGTTGGTGGAAATGAGGAGGGCCTCGGAGGTGGCCTGGACCTGCGCCCCCCAGTAGCTGTAACGCTCGTTACCGAGGCTCAGGGGGTAATCAACAATCGGGTTTTTGGGATCATTGAGGTCGATTTTGGTGATGGCCAGGCCGGATTGGTTCAAGACGTGCACGACACCGTTCTGGTCCGGGGTCTCAACCCGCCACGAGTCGCGGGAGACCACGTAGAGGATGTTGCCGATGAGGCGGGATTCCAGGATGGCCCCCGGGACGCGGAAGGTATTCCGCAGGGTGAGTTCGGTCGGCGAGTCGTGGGCCACCAGGTCGACCTTGCCGTCGCCCGTGTTGCGATCGTAATTGAGAAGCATGACGAGATTGGCCTGCGGGTGGATGTACATCTGCTCGCCGTAGCCATCGACGGGGTAGGTGGCGAGTCGTCTGGGCGTGGCGGGATCGGAGACATCGATGGCCTGGAGCCCCTTGTACTGGTTGAAGAAGTAGAGAGTCTCGTTACGCCATTTCCAGATGTCGGACTCTTCCACCACCTCTTCGCCTTCCGGGCTCACTGCGTCCACAGTCGCAAAGCGCTCAATCCCGGCCGGATTGCCGTCCGAATCGGTGGGGTCGAAATCGGTGATCCCCTGGTAAACGAGGTAGGGGAAGGGATCGTATTTGCTGATGGAGACCTCGCAGTCTTCCCCGGCCACGTCGTCGGGCAGGCGGAGTTTAAGGAAACCCTCACTGCCCTCGAGGTGGGCGATGGTGACCGTCTTCCAGGTGCCCTCTCCGGTGCGCACGCGCAGGCGGACGCGCCTCACGCCGCCGGTCAATTTCATGACCACTGCTCGATTGGTCATCTGGGCCTCGATGGGTTGAAAGGTCTCGTCTTCGGCCCACAGCGGGGGTGCGAGAAAAGTGACCACCAGAACCAGCGCGACGAGAGCCGGAAGAGAGGGAGAGTTCATGACAGGAAAGAGAGAGATTTGAACCTTGGGTTTAGATGGATCGGGTTCGTAAGGCGAGGTTTTTTGGAGATGGGGACGATTCGGGAACTGGAGGCTTCGAACAGGCCTCCATGGGTAATCCACAGCGAGAGGAAGCGGGATTCAGGAGAAATTCCGGCGGGGCCGACCCCGGCGCAACAGCCTGATTCTCAGTCTCAAGCTTGAGTTTCCTCACGAGCCACGTTTTTTCACGAGAGTGTAATAAACCTTTTCCCCGAGGAGGGGTTTGCCCCCGGTCGAGGTGACGCCCGGCAGGCTGATGGTGTAAAGATACCCTTCTCTCAGATCACCGACCTTCACCACGCAGGTGCGGGTGGTCGTTGAAACCTCGGTGACCGTGCAGGGAACCTCCTTGGCGTCGACCTTCGGTGATCCGTAGCCCTGATGATACTTATAGGAATGGCGGCGGACTTTCACGCCTTGCAGGACACCCGCCTCGACCGGTTGGGTGAAGCCGAGGGCGAAGCCCCGGTCGAGCAGTTTGACGCGGTCAATGGCCAGGAACTCCCCGGCGTCTTTCTTCAGGCGGATCCTGACCAGACCATTTGCGCCGGCCCAGGAGAGATGGGTCTTGGCGATCCAGAGTGATCCATCCGGGGTGAAGGTCATGCGATGGTTCCCCCGGCCGAGCGATCCCGTGCGCAGGAAGGGAATGGCCGCGCCCTGGGAGACCTTGCCTACGGGGTCGGGGAGGAAGCGGATCAGGTTCGCCTGGTTCATCTCGCCGATGAGCATCTGCTCCCCGAGGGGACCGAAGACACCCTTTGGGATCATGCGCGGTTCGGTGGGCGAATTGGCCAGTTCGCCCTGCGGGAGCAATCCCATGGCGGGGCTGCGCATCCTGTCGAGTTCAGTCACCGGCACCTTGAGCGGTTCGCGGGTCCAGCCCTCCTTCCAGACCAGGGAAGCCGGGTGGCCGTGGAATTGTCCCTCGCGGACATGGAACACCTTGCTGGTTCCAAGCCAGTCTCCCTGATTGTCGGTGACGTAAAGGCGGCCGTCCTTGTCGAAGCCGAGTCCTTCCGGGGACCGGAATCCGCTGGCAAAGGGCTGCCATTTGCTGCCGTCGGGAGAAACCTTCAGGACCCATCCCCGGTAGGGCACGCGGGAATACATGCGGCCCGCCCGCCCCTGGGATCTTCCCCAGCCAGGGCCATTCAGCATATGCTCGCGGGCCAGGCCGATCTCGCTCCAGCGTCCGCGCACTTCCTTCCGGATGCCCGCTCCATTGGAGGCAGTGCCGAGGGAGAGGTAGAGGTTGCCCTCCCGGTCGCGGGTGGGGCCGAAGGCAAACTCATGGTAGTTGCCCGTCATCCCGAAGCTGTCAAAGACGGTTTCGTAGAGATCGGCCACCCCGTCACCATCGGTATCTGCGACCCGGGTCAGTTCAGGGCGCTGCATGACGAGGAAACTGGATTCACTTTCAGCGAGAAGCCCGAGTGGTTCGTGCAGACCTTCCGCGAATCGTTGCCAGGTGCCCGTCTCCGGGTCATGGAGGAGCACCTCGCCGCGGTGAAAGCACATGGCGAGGTTGCCGCCGGGAGTGGTGTCAATGCCGCCGATCTGCGGATCGATTCCGGGCGGGAGGGCGATCCTGTCGATGCTGAAAGTGTCCGTCCAGACGTCGGCGGAGGCGAGGCAGGAGGCGAGGGCCAGGATGAAAACAGGACGCATCATGGTCGTGGGGTCAGGGTGATGGTAAGGCGGCCGTTCCCGTCGGGAACCGCGGATTCGGTGGAGACCGCCATCTTGCCGGAGGACTTGAACTTCAGGGCCGGTGGGACCCTGCCCTTTAGCTCGAAGCTGCGTGCCAGAGCTGTTCCGTCGGTCGTTGGCCGGATGGTCTCTGTCACCTCCATTGCCCCCACCCGCCAGCGGAAGGTGGGCAGCCCTCCCACAAGCGAATATCCGAGGAACTTGGGAGGGGACGGGGCGGAGTTGCCTGGATCGGGCAGGGGAACAGGATTCTGTTCCTCGCGGAGGAGGATCTCGCCCTGGATCCTGGAGAGTCCGTTTCCGTTTCCACGCCAGACCGCCCAGCCATCGATGAAATCACCCCTCCAGATGTAGCGCAGGCGGCACTCGCCCGCGTCCCAGCAGTAGTGCAGGTGATCGTTGACGGCGACCGCAATGGCAGCGGGTCCGGCGTCCGGCATGAAGATGCGCTGCACCTGCGGGCGTTTGCGCATGCTCGGGGAAGCGTAGAAGGGATCGAGTCCCTTCACCTTGATTTCCTTCAGCCCCTTGGAGGCCTCGACGATATGGGCATGGATCAGTTTGAGGCTGGCGTCGCCCACGTGCCCCATGGGCGGCATCTGGATCACGCCTTTGCGTTTCTGGACGGGTTTCTTGCACCAGGCGAGAAACTCGTCGATTTTAGCCGAGTAGAGCTTGGAGACTTCTACCAGCGAAGGGCCCACTAACTGGCGGTCGGGCAGGTGGCAGGCCGCGCAGTGCTGGGCGAAGAGCGTCTTGCCGTCCTGTGCGTCGAGTGAGAATGGCGAGAGCGCCATCGCCAGGATGGCGCTTCGCAGGGTGAGGAGGCTGCGCATGAGGGAAACCAAGGGAGATCCGGTCTATATAAGCAAGAGGAATTCAGGATTGGGATAAGAGGCATGTGAAAGCCCGGGACCGTTTCTGCTGACTGGTAGGAGATTTTGGTGATTCTCCATTCGGCCGGGAAAGTGGTGCTTCCGGGTTCGAGGGGTTCCGCCTCTCAGCTCACGCCCAGGATCATAATCGAGGAATCCTCCAGCAGTTCGCCTGCGTGAGATCCCAGGAGATCCTGGTAGAGCGGCGACTCCGGAGTCAGGACGGTACAGTCAAAGCCATCATATTCGACGGTGTGGCCGCCACCTGCAGGGGCGAGGAAATAGAAGATGATGTTGCCACCGTGTTCGGTTTCGACGAGTGCTCCGACTCCGATTCCGTCACCCTCGTCGTAGGGAACCGGGTCAAAAACGGTCAGGAGTCGGACAGATTCGGCAAGTTTCTTCGCCTGCTCGGCCTGAGCGCCGGCGAGATAGGCCGCTTCGATTGCCCGCGTGTCGTATTTTCCGTCCGATTTGGTTTCATCGCCGATTGCATTTTCCTTGGCATCTTCAGCGGCCGCCACCGTGATGGAGAGTTGTTCCTCGAGCAGGGAACGGATCTGGCGGATCAGGGCTGGCTTGGACATCACGGGAGGGCTCGTTCAGGCCGTGGTGGCAATGAGATCGTAACCGCGATGGTCCGTAATCCTGACCTCCGCGAATTCTCCGACAGGCAGATCGGTGGGGACGAAGACGCGCCCGTCGATATCTGCAGCGTCCCATTCCGAGCGGGCGATTCCCTCTTCCTCCACCAGGACCTTCCGGATCGATCCCACCTGTTTCCGGTTTGCGCTCCCCGCAACCTCGTCGATCGCGCCGGTGAGTTCGCGGTGGCGGGCCTTGATGGTCATGTGGTGGAGGTGGGATCCGAACTTGTGGGCGCGGGTGCCTTCCTCGCGGGAATAGGAGAAGATTCCACAACGTTCAAACTGGAAGGCGCGGATGAACTCAAGCAACTCGTCATGATCCTCCGGGGTTTCGCCGGGAAAACCGGTGATGAAGGTGGTGCGGATGGCGAGATCCGGGATCTCTTTCCGCATTCGCCCCAGCAGGTCGCGGATGTAGCGGCCATCGGTCTTCCGGTTCATGGTGTCCAGCATGTGATCACTGATATGCTGGAGCGGGATGTCGACGTAGTTGGCGACCTTTTCACAGGTTGCGATGGTTTCGATCAACTCGTCGGACCAGTGGGCGGGGTGGGTGTAGAGGAGTCGCACCCAGAAGTCGCCCTCGATCCCGTTGAGATCCCGCAGCAGGGAGGCAAGCGATTCTCCGCGGGAGGAATCGACACCCGAGGTCGGTCTGGCCTGTCGGCCGCGTCCCTCCCAGCGGTCCATTCCGAAGTAGGTGGTGTCCTGGGAGATGAGGTTGAGTTCCTTCACTCCGGCCTGCACCAGGCTCTCCGCCTCGCGCACCACCGAGTCCTGGGTGCGGGAGCGATGTTTTCCACGGATCTTCGGGATGATGCAGAAGGAACAGGTGTGATTGCAGCCTTCCGCGATCTTGACGTAGGCCATGTGTCCGGGGGTGAGGCGGAAACGCGGGGTGGTGTAGTCGGGAATGAAGCGTGGTTTGGTGGTGACGGCGTCGAGCGCCTCGTCGCCCGGCGACCGGGTGAGGACCCTGCGCACGATGGGCCCCACCTGCGTGACCTGGTCGAGCCCGATGAAGGCATCCACCTCGGGAAGAAGCCCGGGCAGGCGCTCGTCCTCATTCCTGGAGAGGTTGAAGCGCTGCGAGAGGCATCCTGCCACGATGATCTTCTGCTTTTCGCGGGCGGGATCCTGCTGCCGGGAGTTGACGGCCTTGATGATGGTCTGCACGGACTCTTCCTTGGCCACGTCGATGAAGGAGCAGGTGTTCACGATGAGGACATCGGCAAGATCCGGTTCCGGAGTCATGATCATGCCCTCCTCCTGGAGGTGGCCGATCATGATTTCGGAATCGATCAGGTTCTTGGCGCAGCCAAGGGAGATAAGACCGACTTGGGTGGGCAACTTCGGGGGGGGATTACTGGTTATCTGTCATCGACAGGGGGAGGGGATCTAGGCCGTGATGCGTCGTAAATCAACGCGAAAGCGCTTGGCCATGATAACCAATAAACCGATCACAGGTAACTCTCATCTTGGTCCTTGTCAGGCACCGGGGTTCCGGAAAGAGGGCCCTTCCGGGTCGATGCGCACAGGCAGGTCTGCTTACGGGAGCTGGAAGCGAACTCGAAGGTAGCCCTTTGTGTTGTCGGCGAGGGGATTGGGGCTGCGGTAGATTGAGGTGGCCGAGTTATCCTGATGGAAGGTCCGGGCATGCAGGACCGCACCCGGGCCGTCATTCCAGTTGACGAGATCTTCAGAGAGTTCGGGGATGAGGGAGATTTCGTTGCTGGTCACGCGGTGACGGACAGCGAGAGTGAGATAGTCCTGTGGCCCCGCGCCCAGGTCCAGGGTGGACACCTCCACGCGGATCGCCTGGTCCATGGCGGTGGGCTGGAAGGGATTCCCCAGGAGGTTGAACTCAAGCAGACTGCTGAAGCCGTCGGAGTCGGGATCTCCATCGGAATCGGTGATGCCCAGCTGGGCGGCCCAGGCCTGGTAGGAGAGGGGGTGCTCGTTCGGCATTCCAGGGGTGCCGCCCGGGGCCCCGGCCTGCCAGCTGGTGGCCCGGTCATGATCCGGGAGCGAGGGAGGGTCGATCAGGACGAGGGATGGTCCCCGGCCGTCTGCCCGGGTGGACCAGGGGGGCCGGTTATCGTAGATGAAGTGAAGAATGGGTTCTCCGAGGGGATTGACGAGTTGTATGCTCTCCCCTTCATCCTTCAGCTGACCCGAGTACTGTCCTGCGATGGGGCGACCGGTGCCATAGCGGAACTCAAAGGCAGCGCGGTTTTCCACGAAGAGAAGCCGTTGCCCGGCCTCCAGGGTGGTGATGTCGCCGGTACTGAAATCGAATTCGATGCCCTCCACGAAGCGAAGACCCTCAAGATTGACGGTGGTCGTTCCGGCATTGAACAACTCGAGGAACTCAAAGTCCTCACTGTCATCAAAGCCGGCCGCGATTTCCGCGGCGGAGGCTGGGCCGGGATTGTACATCAGTTCCGACACCACGAGGTTCCCGTAATTCTGTTCCGGGACGAAGAGGGCCTCGTTGAGGGCGGACCACTCGCTGTTCTCGAGGACACGGGCGCGCACCGTGGCAATCTCGTCGAGGATGATGGTGCTCTCATAGAGTTGGGCCGTGTCTGAAACGGCACCCCCGGGAGCCCGCGGATCGGTTCCGTCGGCAGTATAGTATATTTCGCCGGATGGTGCGCTGATGCGGATCCGGCGATCGGGGAGATCTCCGCCATGCGGGGAGAATGTGGGAGCGGTGATGTTGGGATAGAGCCCTGCGGCTCTGTACTTTGCGACCATATCGCGGGAAAGGCGGCGCAGGCTGCCCCGCATTTGGTTGGTCTGGTAGCTCTTCCAGGAGGCGGGAGTCTGCATGTTCCAGCGGGCGGACTCGGCCAGAAAGCTGACTTCGATCTCATCCACCCGGGTCTGCAGCCGGTTGATACAGTAGCCGGGGGTGAGGGCGCCGTCGTTGAAGAAGTGTTTGTGGATGCGGTCGGCCAGCAGCATCTCGTAATCGGGGTGGGCTTCCTGGCGGAGGCGGGTCATGAGGTTAAGAGGGCCCTGGTGAGTGATGGAGTTGGAGGCCCCCCGCAACCAGCCGTCCGCATCCTTGATGAAGAACTTGAAAGGGACGGCCAACTGCACCGCTCCGGCGGCCCGGAACTCGGACTCGCTGTTGCCGCTGGCCCACAGGATCATGAAGTCGATGATGTTGGGGATGTCGATGTAACGGCGGGTTGCGTGGAAGGTACTGGGCCGGTTGACGAGGGCCTGGGCCTGGTTCCAGAAGCGCCCGGTTCCGTTATAGACTATGCCGGGGAGGAAGTCCCCGCCGGTGTTGTTGGCATTGACGGCTTCGTAATTTTCCCTGGCTCCACCGAAGTACTCGGAAAACATGGCCGCGTTCCAGCGCTCCCGGAGGTGATACTGACCCCAGTACTGGCCGTTCAGGTAGACGTGTACGAACCGTCCGTGGGGAGCGATATTGCCCATCGCGAGCATACTGTCGTCGGTGAACCGGTTGGACATGTAGGCACCCCGGGACTGCATGTCGTGATTACCGGAACGCAGATCGATGCTGTCGAACCGGTCGGCCGGGGGAATGGTCTGGTAATCGTGGCCATCGAAGACGGGGAAACGCAGTTTGGCCGGTCCATACTGGGAGCGGAAATTCAGCCGGATGCTGCGCTTGGTGAAGTCGGTAACATAGTTGCCGTAGCGCTCCATGCCGATGTCCATCTGGGTGCTGCCGGCTTCGAAGTTGATGAACTCCACGGAAGCCTGTTTCTCGGTGCGATCCACATCTCCGGGAAAGACAAGCGAGATGGAAGGCACTGCCTTCAGGGCGTCATGCATCTGGGGGCCATAGACCGGGTTCTCCGTAATGTTGACATTCATGCTGCGCAGGGCCACGACATCGGCGGGGAAGATGTAGGGCTGAGTGTCCACGTTGGTGGGAACCAGTCCCGTTTTGAATGCGGCGGCGCGCAGGACGGTGGTGGCTTCGATCGGGACCGGGCCGGTGTAGACCAGTCCGGTGCGGCTGGTGGGCCTGGATCCATCGATGGTGTAACGGATGACGGCTCCCTCGGTGGCACTCGTGACCGCCACTTCAATGGGATCGTCGAAGAACCCGCGATCGGTGGAGAAGGTGGTGTCCGCCACGAAGCCGGTAAAACCCTCTTCGTTGGTTGTGCCAGGACTGGCGGAGGTAAAGTAGCCCTCCCGCAGGGCCCCGGCGTCGAATCCATAGGAGACGTCCGGGCGTTGGACCGGATAGGGAGCGAATTCGTTGAGGATGGTGGTGCCATCCGGCTTGACGAGGGCGAGGTGTTCACCATCGCGGTCGAGATTGAAGTTCGTGTGCAGCTCACTGTCCGCCACCGCACGATTATTTCCGGAAGCGAAGACAAGGAGATAGCCGCCGGGGGGGAGGGTGACGTCGGGGAAGCGCCACATTGTCAGATTGTCCGGGTCGTCGGTGAGGTAGTAGCCGTCCAGTGAGGCGGGTTGCCCGGTGGGGTTGCAGATCTCAATCCAGTCGGAATATTCGTTGTCTTCATCGAGTCGGACACTCTTGTTGTCGGCCATGAACTCGGTGATGAGCGGTTCCCCGGAGGCAACCACGGCGATGCGGATGTCCCGCGATTCGCTGCCATGGGCGTTGCTGGCGGTCAGCGTGTAGGTAGCGGTTTCGTCGGGGGAGAAATCCACTCCCTGCCTTCCGGTAACGTCCGTGCCGTCGAGGGTGAGGGTGGTGGCATTGACGACATCCCAGTTGAGGGAGACCGAAGTTCCCGGTGCAACCAGGCTCTGGTCGGCGGTAAAGCTGTAGATGAGGGGAAGGGTCGAGACTTCCACCGCCAGACTGGCCTCGCTCGTGCCGTTGGGCCATTCGACGCTCAACGTGTAAACAGTGCTGGCTCCTGGTCCCGGCTCAAGAGTGACGCTGCCCTCCCCGTTCACGGTCCGGTCCGTGACGTCGCCCACGCCCTGGTCGATGGTCACGGTGGTGATGCTGGAGTTGACCGACCAGGAGAGGGTGACCGGTAGGTCCGGGGGAATGAAACTCCTGTCGACCGTAAAACCGCTGATGCCCGGATCGGGCAGGGAGAGATCCAGTTCGATGTGCCCGGCCTCACCTGCCGGGGCGGTTCCCGGGAACGCCGCGCTACTCACGATTTCGCCCGGGCTCCCTTCATTGTCAGAGTAGAGATTGACGGTGACATCCTCCAGGCGTTCCAGACAGCACACGTCTTCCCGTCCGAACAGGCGGACAAGGCCGATAGACTCCGTACGGCCCAGGTCGAGCATGTAGCGGGCAAGCGTTCCGGCTACGTGGCTGGTGGACCAGACCGCATTGCTCCGCTCGAGGTCTCCGTCGAAGACGCCGGTGGGATCTCCGTGGTCGAGGAGGGTGGTGGTGTGGGTGGGGACAACCGAAGGGGTGCCGTCCTGCGCCAGGTTATTGCTGCTGGTCCCGTCCTCATCCGCTTCATCGGGCGAGACCCCGATGCGGAAGACCTCCATCTCCGAAAGATGCAGGCGGGTGTTACCAGGGTCGTTCTTTACCACCTCGACGAAGCGTGCTTCGGCCCCGATCACGCGGGGCGCATTGAGAACGTTTATTTCCAGTCCGGCCTCCACCGATCCCTCCGCATTGGTGGCGGTCAGGGTATAGGTGGTGGAGATGAGAGGGCTGACGGCCAGGGTGGCCAAGCCGGTGACATCCACTCCGTCAAGACTGAGGGATTCGGCCTCAGCCACGACCCATTCCAGGCTCACGCTGGTGCCGGATGGCACAGAGAGCTGGTTGGCGGAGAAAAGTTCGATCCGGGGAAGAGCGCCGTCCGAGGGGGGGGATGAGAAGAGGAGGGCAGCACCAGAAAGAAGCGTGCCCAGGAGAGGAAGGGAGCGGGTCATGGGGGTTGTGGCGGGATATGCAGTATGGCCAGATGGGGGGGCTTGGGGCAAGCTCCCACCCTCCGCCTTGGAGTTTCTGCCATTTTGTTTGCGGTTCTTCCGCGTCCCGGGCCTGAAAACAAGTCAACCGGGAGAGGTTTCCCTGTCCCGGCTGGTTGGATGGAGCGGGTGAACGGATTCGAACCGTCGACATTCACCTTGGCAAGGTGACGCTCTACCACTGAGCTACACCCGCATCCGTGGGGCGCCTAGATACACCGCCGGTTCGGGCCCGCAAGTCCTTTTTCGCGCCCGGAGAAGGGCGTTGGGGTTTCCGACACTGAAAAATCTCGTGTCCATCGGGGGGGATTCCCGGTTAAACCCCTCCCGCGGCATGAACAAGCTTGAGGAAATCACCGCCCACAAACGCATCGAGGTGGAGCCCCTCGTTTCGCTCGCGGCCAAGCTGAAGGCACAGGCGTTGCAACGGAACGAGTTCAGGGGATTCCGGACCGCCCTGGACCGCGGATCCGATCAGCTCGGCGTGATCGCCGAAGTGAAGAAGGCCTCCCCTTCGGCCGGCGTGATCGACCCGAACTTCGATCCTCTCCGGCAGGCGCGCATGTATGTCGACGGTGGTGCGTCCTGCATGTCGATCCTCACCGACAAGAAGTATTTCCAGGGCTCCCTCACGTATCTCACCGAGATTTCGAAGGAGTCCCCTGTTCCGCTCCTGCGCAAGGACTTCACTGTTCACGAAGCGCAGATCTACGAGGCGATCATCGCGGGAGCAGACGCCATCCTGCTTATCGTGGCCTGTCTTTGTGACGAGGATCTGCACAGGTTTTACCACATCGCCCGCGACCTGCAGCTTGATGTCCTGGTGGAGGTGCACGACCTGCCCGAGATGGAACGGGCCATCGATCTGGGAGCGGATCTTATCGGGATCAACAACCGCAATCTGAAGACATTCCAGACCGACCTGGCTGCCACCGAGCGGCTGGTCGAGGAGGCCCCGGACCATGTTACCGTTGTTTCGGAGTCCGGGATCAGGAGCGTGGGCGATGCCCAGCGCGTGCTCGATGCTGGCGCCAATGCCATTCTGGTGGGCGAGTCCCTCATGCGGGCCAATGTTCCGGGTGAGGAGGTGCAGTCCTATCTCGCACTGACTGCTTCGGGGACCGGGCGGAGGGATCCGGTATGACGGTGACTGTAATACCGGGAGGGATTTGGACGTGGCTCAGGGCCGGCGCTCCAGTCATCCTTCCCCGAGCCTTGACCCTTGCCGGTTGAGAGCGGATAACCGCCCCACCAATCACGTGAAACCGCACGAGCTCTTCAAACAAGTCGATCCCGCCATCGTAGCGGAACTCTTCACCACCTTCCGCGATGAGGAGCGTGATGTCTACAAGAGTGCCTTGGCCAGCCTGGCCCAGTCGCGCAAGTTGCGGCCGGTCTTCATCCAGAAGAAGCCGGTAGTGGAGCAGATCGCCTGGATGCACAAGACGCTGAAGCTGCGTGGTAGTGACATGATCGGCGAGCACCTCCTGCAGGTCTGGTTCATGAAGTTCCAGCAACCCCTTCTCATGGGGTTCTGCGACGGAATGGGGATCGCTCACAATGGGGAGGGTTCGGTGGAGGGCGAACTCCCTGCCGAGCTGGATGTCGCCAAGCTCAAGGAGACCGTTGAAGGGCTCTATGCCGACTTCAATCCCAAGGTCGTTTCTCTCTATCTCTACCTCTTCAACCTCCAGCGACCCGGCGGATGGGATGCCCTGACCGACACGCTGGCCAACGATGGGCGCATCGTGCTCGGCATTGACCCGGAGCCCCAGCCTGAGCCGGAGGAAGCTTCCGCAGGGGAGGCGGAGGCCATGGCAGAACCCGAGGGAGAGCCTGACGTTCCCGAGGGAGAGCCTGACGTTCCCGAGGAGGAGCAGGGCGAAGGAAAGGGATCAACCCCGCCGGGGTCTACGGGGTGCCCCTGATCGGCTCGACCGGTCGAGGCGGGAGGATGCGTTCGGGAATCGGAACGGCTCGCGGAGGGGTTTCCTCCTCCACTGGGATGGCCCGCGGTGGCGGTTCTTCCGGCACTGGTTGGGCTGGTGCCGGCGGAGG
>DLRK01000073.1:0-22972 GCA_002501065.1 Akkermansiaceae bacterium UBA7890 | reverse complement strand
GGTGCCGGCGGAGGGGCTGGCGACTCCTCGGGGACAGGCAGGGCCTTCGGCGGAACGGAGACGGGAGGTGGCACCTTGGGCGTGACTCGGACGGGGACGATCTCCTCGGGGGGGATCTGCTTGCGCATGAGAATGTCGACGCGCCGGTTGATGGCCTGCTGGTCCTGGTCGCCTTCCTGGACCTTTGGCTTGGAGCGGCCGTAGGCACGGACGATGATGTGGGTGCTGTCGAGACCAAGGGAACTGACCAGCCAGTTCTTTACGGCCTGTGCGCGCTTGCGTGAGAGTCCAAGGTTGTAGGCATCAGTACCGAAGAGATCCGAGTGTCCTTCCAGGATACAGTACATTTCCGGGTTGCGGTCAATGAGCATGCCGAGCTTCATGAGACCGAGCTTGGCATTTTGCCTGAGTTCGGCCCTGTTGAACTCGAAGAGGAGGTCACTGGGGAGTGCGGCCCGGCCCTTGTCGAGCTGGTCGACATCGAAGTTGAGGTAGCGGCCTAACTCGGTGTAGCCCTTCATCAGTCCGTTTTCTTCCAGTCCGTTTGCGCCCCGGACCGCAGCGTCCTTGAGGAAGGAATCGGGATCGGGTATATCGGCGGAGATGCTACCTTCCTCGATGATAACCCGGCCTTCGGGGACTTCGGTGAAGAGTGGTTCGTCGCGTCCGAGTTCCGCGAGATTGGCTTTCACTTCCGGAGCCTTGAGCGGTTCGAGGAGTTGACCGTCCTCCTCCCCGATCTTTGCCGGCTTGAGTGGCTCAAGCGCCACCTTGGGTTTTTCCAGGTCGGGGACGATATCGATCTCGGTGTCGTCAAGTTCAGGGATGAGCTCTTCGATCTCGGTGAGGAGATCTTCCGCCTCCTTCGGTGGCTCGAGCTCCTCGTTTTCAGCCACGGGTGCCACAACCTCTTCGGGCAGCTCCTCGATTTCGCTCACCTGGAAGGTCTGGGAAGTCCATTCGAAGTCAGCCAGCTCCAACAGGAGGTTAAAGCGACCAAGGGCCCAGAGCCCAACCGCATGGATTACCACCGTCACAGTCACCGCGAGCAGGACCCAGAAGCCGAATTTGCGGCGGCGGGAACCCTGGTAGCGGCTACCTCCCATGCGGGCGGAATCCCAGGTATAACGCGAATCGATACTCATGCGGTCCTGTTCAGTATAACGCCACGGAGCGCGGCCTCAATTCAGACAAACGCGATTATCTTGCTCGAAACGCCCGGAATTTTCCAGCCAGACGCAGGAAAAGGCGCCCAGAGCAGGCCCTGGCTGCTTCCGTCATCAACGGAAGAGCCGGGTTTCGGATCCCCTCGGGCCGCAATCAGACCTTCCCAGCTGCGCGGCCGGCAACGTTTCCGTCGATCCCGGGGATTCCACCGGATCCGGGATTTCTTCAATCAGTTCCCGTAGTCCGCCTGCGGATGTGCGTGGAGTTCGCAATCAGATCGCTGCCGTCCTTGTGCCGATGCCCCCCGTTCGCCGGGATTCGGTGGACCTTTTGCACCTTTGGGTCTTTGCGCTTCTCCCTCCATCCGCTATCGCTTTGCTGTGAGCGCGAGCTGCGACACCATCGGCATTGGTCTGGCAGGATTCGGCACGGTCGGATCCGGGGTCTGGAATACCCTGGTGCGCAGCGGAGGCCTGATTGCGGATCGCACCGGGGACGGGTTGAAGTTTGAGATCCGCCGGATTGTCGTAAGGGATCCTGAGAAGGAGCGGGAGGCAACCGCACCAGCTGAGCTCTTTACGACCGACTGGCGTGCGATGGTTGAAGACCCCTCCGTGGATGTGGTGGTGGAGTTGATCGGTGGAACGGACGCGGCCTACGAACTGGTAGCCGCGGCGCTCACGGCCGGCAAGCCGGTGGTTACCGGCAACAAGGCGCTCCTGGCAGAGCGGGGAGGCGATCTGTTTGCGCTCTCCCGTGAACACGATACCCCCATTCATTTCGAAGCGGCGGTGGCGGGAGGAATTCCCATCATCAAGGCGGTGCAGGAATCCCTGGTGGGCAATCGCGTCAGTTCGATAACCGGGATCATTAACGGCACCTCCAACTACATCCTCATGCGCATGACGGAGGGGGAGCTCGATTACCCCGCCGCGCTCAGGGAAGCCAAGGAACTGGGTTATGCCGAGGTTGACGAAACTCTCGATGTCAATGGATGGGACGCTGCCCACAAGGCGATTCTGCTGGGGACGATCGTCCATGGATTTCTCATTGATGCGGAACAGGTCTACGTTCGCGGAATCGAGTACGTCCGTCCCCTCGACATCCGCTTCGCAAAGGATCTTGGTTACGTGGTGAAGCTCCTGTGCATCGTGCGCGAACACGGGGACGGTTCCATCGAGATCCGTACCCAGCCTTCCTTCATTCCCAAATCGCACATTCTCGCCTCAGTCAATGACGTCTTCAATGCGGTGGCGGTGCGGGGGGACGGGATTGGCGATGCCCTCTTCTACGGACGGGGTGCGGGACAGGATCCCACCGCCTCTTCGGTAGTGGCCGATCTGGTGGAAGCGGGACGCTTTCTACGGCAGGGCAGGGGATCCGGCCACCGTGGGTTCCTGCCCTACCGGGAAAAGGGAACCCTCAAGCCCATCGCCGAGAGTGAGACCGCATACTACGTGCGCTTTCCGGTGACCGATCGCCCTGGCGTGGTGGCTGATATCGCCTCGTTGCTGGCCGAGGCCGGCATCGGAATCAGCGGAACGCACTCTCCGGTTGATCCCGCTCAGCCTGATGCCGAGTTCGTCGACATGGTTTTCCTCCTGCACACCTGCCCTTTTGGAGTTCTCAAGGGGGCCCTGAAGAAGATCGAATCCCTCGATTGCGTGACCGAGCGCCCCGTGGTCTTCCGTATCGAGACGCTGTAGGCCCCCCCCGGCCTCCAGATCACGCGTCCACCTTGATACCCCCGCTTCCCCTAGTTGGGCCGCTTGTCAGGATCGCCGGTCCAGTAGACATTGTTCTGGCCGTTGACGGCCTGGCCCATGGCATCGGTGAGATCCTCGAAGCTGAACTCCTCCACGTGGCCGTCGATGAACAGGACGTGGCCCTTGCCCTTGTAGCGCCCCACGAAATTCTTGGCATTGGCCTTGGATCCACCATCAAATCCGCCCTGGAGCTTGTTTGTCTTCTCGCCCTTCTTCACCCCGCGCTCAAGAAAGGCCACGGTTCGGTCCTGATGTTGGATGCCGGCGAGATTGGCGGGGGACTCCGTTCCATCTTCGGCCTTGACCTGCAGGCTGCTGTTGAACCCGAAGGCGAAGTAGGGTTTTCCTTCCCTTTTGGTCTTGGGATAGGCCGCGCCGGAGAGGAAAAGGGGATAGCTCTTCTGGTAGAATTGCGAGGCGGGGTTGTCGCCCAGTTCGCTTACCGGGGTCCCGCCGATCTTTGTGGTGAGGGCATTGTACCAGACCGTCTCGGCCTCCGGCTTGGCTGCGTTGAGCCAGTCATCCTTGCCGGGGGCGTCCTCAAGGGGAAATACCCCACCGCTGTCGTCGAGGTAGCCTTTCAGGGCCTCACCGATGCTCCTCATTTTCTTGAGGGCTTCGGCCTTGTTCCGCTTGATCTTTCCAGAGTTCATGATGGTCGTGCCGATACCGATGGCGATGACCAGTACGGCGGCCCCAACAAGGATCTCCATCATGCGTGATTTCCCGGAGCGGAGGGCCGGATTGGATCTGCGACGATTGTTCATGGGAGGAAGGTGCGGAGGCGTGACCTGAGATAACCCACCTCCTGCACAACCCACTTGCAAGCCTACAATTCCGCCCCTCCATACCCCAATTGTCCCATTTGCAGTGGCAAATGGGTCTGTGCCAGCGGGCAACTCACCATTTCATGAGGTCAAGAGAGCTTGCAGAAGCTCCCTGCAGGATTCTAGTTTTGGACTCATGAAGATTGCCCGTCTGCTCCCGTCCGTCGCTCTCTCTGCCCTGCTGACCTGTATGGTTTCAGCTGGTTCGCTCGTATATGAAGGTTCCAAGGGAGCGGGGAAGGGCAAGCATCTCGTCTTTATCGCCAGCGATCATGAGTACAAGTCGGAGGAAACCCTCCCCGCCCTCGCCCGGATCCTGGCCAGGCATCATGGGTTCAAATGTACTGTCCTCTTCGGAGTGAACGACAAGGGTGAAATTGTCCCGGGGCACTCCAATGTCCCGGGCCTGGAAGCTCTCAAGTCGGCAGATCTCATGGTGGTCTTCACCCGCTTCCAGAACTGGCCCGACGAGCAGATGCAGCACTTCGTCGATTACCTGGACCGGGGAGGGCCCATTGTCGGTCTGCGCACGGCCACTCATGGGTTTCAAATCCCGGGCAACAGCAAGTGGGCCAGGTATGGCAACGGTTATGGCGGAGAGGAATACAAGGGCGGTTGGGGGCGCCAGGTCCTGGGCGAAAAGTGGGCCGGCCACTACGGCGGCAACCATCGCCAGAGTACCCGTCTCGATATCGTGCCCGACCAGAAGGACCACCCCATCCTGCGAGGGGTAAAGGACATGTGGGCCCAGTGCGGTGGTTACAAGGCGGCCCCCCTTGCCCCCAGCACCGTTCTCGCCATGGCCCAGCCCTTGCAGGGGATGACGCCGGACTCCCCGCCCAACCAGAAAATGCCTCCGGTGCCCGGTGCCTGGACACGCAGCTACCGGGGCAAGTCGGGAAAGCAGGGGCGTGTCTTCACCAGCACCTACGGGGCCTCCAATGACATCCTCAGCGAAGGCTACCGGCGGCTTCTCATAAATGGGTGCTTCTGGGCAGCGGGACTGGAGGACCAGATCGTTCCCGGTGCCGAGGTCGGCCTGGTTGGTCCCTTCAATCCGACCTGGGGCAGGGGCGGTGGTCGGCGCAAACCGGGAACCAGGCCCGCAGACATGGCAGGGTGGGAGACGCCGATCGTGCCGTTGGCGAAGTAGGCGATCCGGATGTTGGCCAGCTTTCCTGAGCCGGCGTCTGGGATGTCCGGAGGGTTAAATCGGAAACTGAAGCTTGTCCTTGTCGCCGGGGACCGCTAACCCGTCAGCGCTCTGGTTACGCGATACTTCGTTCCCGTCCGTCCATGACGGGGCCGATGGATGCGGGCAGGGCTTCCCCTTGTTTCTCATGCTCATCGTTCAGAAATACGGCGGCACCTCGGTCGACTCCTTTGAGCGCATCCGTAATGTCGCCAGGCGCATCAAGTCCCTGCTGGATGAAGGGAACGAAGTCGCGGTGGTGGTGTCGGCCATGGGAGGGGTGACCGACAAGCTCATCGCCATGGCGCAGGAAATCTGCGAGGAGCCGCCCGATCGTGAAATGGATGTCCTGCTTTCGACCGGCGAGCAGCAGTCCATCGCCCTGGTGACCATGGCTCTCAATCAGATCGGAGTGAAGGCGGTCTCCATCACGGGCCGCCAGGCGGGAATGAAGACCTCCGGGTCCCACACCAGGGCGCGGATCGAAACCATCGACTCCACTCTCAGCCAGCGCTACCTGAAGGAAGGCAAGGTGGTCATTGTGGCAGGGTTCCAGGGAGTCAACGAAGAAGGCCTGATCCAGACCCTCGGTCGCGGGGGATCAGACCTTTCCGCAATCGCCTTCGCCTCATCGGTCAATGCCGACCTGTGTCAGATCCTCACCGATGTCGATGGGGTCTACACTGCTGATCCCCGCGTGGTGCCGGATGCGCGCAAACTCCCCGAGATTTCCTACGACGAACTCCTCGAACTCGCCTCTGTCGGCACCAAGGTGATGCAGTCGCGCTCAGTCGAATTCGCCAAGAAGTACGGCGTGAAATTTGAAGTCCGTTCCTCCCTTAACAACAACCCCGGTACTATTGTGACAGAAGAACACGAAGCCATGGAAGCTGTCGTCATCCGAGGAGTCTCCATCGAGCGCTCCCAAGCCCGCGTTACCATCACCGGCATCCCCGACGAACCAGGAATGTCCGGCCGCATCCTCGGGGTGCTGGGGGACGATGAGATCAATATCGACATGATCGTTTCCAATATTGCGCACGATGGCTATGCCCGCCATTCGTTCACGATGCACACCAACGACCTCGGACGGGCCCAGGCTGCGCTCAAGCCGGTTCTCTCGGAACTGGGCGGGGAGGCCAACCTTGAGACCGAGGCGGGCATCGCGAAACTCTCAGTGGTCGGCATCGGGATGCGCTCGCACTCCGGGGTGGCGGCCCAGATGTTCAAGGCTCTGGGCGAGGGCGGAATCAACATCGGGATGATCAGCACTTCCGAGATCAAGATTTCGGTCACGGTGGAGGAAACGCGAATTGAAGATGCGGCCCGCGTGGTGCATGCGGTGTTCGGCCTGGACAGTGCTCCGGCATAGAGTGAGTCGGCCTGCGGGGCCGGAGGGCAAGGCGGCTCCGGGAAGGAGCAGGGTCCTGTTCATGGTTCCTGTCATGCAAATGATGAGAACCGGATAAATCAGCAAGAATTCGCGTTCATTCGGCCGCATTAGGCGTTCTAATCCAGCTGTGTTTTCCACCGCCCTTCAGTCCCGGCTCCACCGCACTCTCAAGGAGATCAAGCAGGCGGGGCTCTACAAGCAGGAGCGCTTTTTAGGCTCCTCACAGAGTGCCCTCATCACGCTGCAGGACGGGCGTGAAGTCCTCAACATGTGCGCCAACAATTACCTGGGCCTGGCTGACCATCCCGAGGTGGTGGAAGCAGCGCGTGCAGCCCTGGAGCGCTGGGGGTTCGGGACGGCGTCGGTGCGGTTCATCTGTGGCAGCCAGAGCGTGCACCGCCAGCTGGAGGAGACCATCACTGCTTTTCTGGGTACCGAAGACACCATCCTCTATCCCTCCTGTTTTGACGCCAATGGAGGTCTTTTTGAGACGCTCCTCACCGCCGAGGATGCCGTCATTTCCGACAGTCTCAATCACGCCTCCATCATTGATGGAGTCCGGCTCTGCAAGGCGCAGCGCTATCGCTATGATAACAACGATCTGTCCGATCTTGAAGCCAGGTTGCAGGAGGCGGAGGCCGCTGGAGCCCGGCAGAAGCTGATCACTTCCGACGGGGTATTCTCCATGGATGGGGTGATCGCGCAGCTCGATGGTATTCACGAACTGGCTGCCAGGTATGACGCGCTCGTGCATTTTGATGACTGTCACGCCACCGGATTTCTTGGATCGAGGGGACGTGGCACGCACGAGCATTGCGATCTCTTCGGCAGGATCGATCTCACCACCTCCACCCTGGGCAAGGCGCTCGGGGGTGCTTCCGGGGGCTACACCTCGGGACGCAGGGAGATCATTGATCTGTTGCGCCAGCGTTCTCGCCCCTACCTTTTCTCCAACAGCCTGGCTCCGGCCATCGCGGCCGCCTCGCTCAAGGTCTTCGAGTTACTGGAGTCCTCCACCGGGTTGGCCGACCGCGTAAAGGACAACACCGCCTATTTTCGGGAGGCCATGGCCCAGACCGGCTTCCGGATAGCAGGCGCCGATCACCCCATCACTCCCGTCATGCTGGGCGATGCCGCCCTGTCGCAGCGCTTCGCGGAGAAACTCCTTGAGCGCGGGGTCTACGCCATTGGCTTCTTTTACCCCGTGGTTCCGCAGGATACCGCGCGCATCCGCACACAGATTTCGGCCGCCCACACCCGGGAGCACCTCGATCGTGCGGTGGAGGCCTTCATCCGGACAGGCCGGGAACTGGGGGTGATCTAGTGGCCGCAGTCGCGGATGGCTCGGGCTCCTGTTTTCCACCCTCTTCCGCTTCCAGGCTGGACATCGGTGAAGCGGAACGAGAGAAGGGCTCGGATGGAGGCATGGATTCAGCGGCATGACTTCAGCCTGGAGGCGGTTCCGGAGCCTGCCGTGGAGCAATGTCTCGATTTGCTGCAGTCCTTTGACTGGGAAGGTGAACTGACCTGCTACGAAGAGGCTCTGGCGGAAAAGCGGAATCGCTGTCCGCCCGCCCTGGGGCTGGTCGATGGCGATCGCACCCTGCAGGTGATGCCAATTCGCGGGGGGCGCTCGCATTACTCCTACACCTGCGATCACCCCCTGCGGCTTCTCGCCTTCTTCGGAGCAAGCAAGAGCCTCAACGCCTGGGCGATCGGCGATGAACATCGAACGGGCCTCATCAGTCATCACTTCGCGGGGGAACAGGAGAAGCTCGTCGGGGCCTTGTGCCGGCTGACCCGAAAGTGATTGCGCGTTCCGGTCCCGGAGTTTTGGCGGACCACGGCTTTTTTGCTCTCCATTCCATCCCTGTTTGATTGGATCAAGGTTACATGTGGGTCTGGTCGAAACTGGCGGCGTTAAAATGGGAGGACGCCTGGGAGGAGCGCTTTTACGGGAATGGGAATGCAGTGTTGACCCGGCTCAAGGGTGGCAGGTCGGTGCGGGTCGATGTCTATTGTGAGGAGGAAGGAGAGGCGTTGGAGATCGCGGCGCAGTTCGGCGGTTCGGTCAAGGAAGTGGCGGATAGAAACTGGGCGGCTCTTTCGGCTGTGCCCGGTCCGCCCATCAAGATCCGTGAAAGCCTCCTCCTGACTGCCGAAGTGACGCCCCCGGGACTGCGTGAACTGCTGCGGCTCAACGAGGGGCGGGTGGTGGTGAGTATTCCACCCGAGATGGCGTTTGGCACGGGAGATCATCCCACGACGGCCGCGTGTCTGCGTTTTCTGGCCGATGAGGCCAGGGCGCGGAAGGGAGGACGCTGGCGGATGCTGGACCTCGGGTGCGGAAGCGGGGTGCTTGCCATTGCGGCCAATCTGCTCGGGGCGGAGGAGTGCGAAGCGCTTGATTTCGATCGGAAAGCGGTGGAGATCGCGCGTCATAATGTGGAGCGCAACGGGGCGCATGAGGTGCGGGTGGAGGAAGCAGATCTGCGCGAGTGGCGCGTCGAACGGCAGTATGAAGTTGTGGTGGCCAATCTCTTCGCCGATGTGTTGCAGGCCTCCTTCGGAAAGATCCGCCGGACGCTCGGGCCGGGAAGCGCCTTCATCCTTTCGGGAGTCCTGCGTGAACAGTGGCCCGAGACCGAAGAAGCTGCCCGGACAGCTGGCCTGGCCTTCGAGATCGTGAAGAAGAAGGGGAAGTGGGTCTCGGCGAAAGGCGGGATGGCATAGTTCTGGAACCCGGTTCAGGGGACTTCAGGACAGGCAGCAGCCTGGGATCAGGTCCTTTTCGATGGAGCTGTGAGCGACTGATTCGAATTTTTCTTTTGTCGCCAGCCTGTCCCTCGTCGACCATGCCCGCCGTGAAGGGGTTCGTGGTGTTGGCAGTCGTGCTGCTGATTCCCAGCATCGGCTACTTCCATAAGCAGCACTTTCTCAACCATCTCAAGCCCGGGCTGGAGGCTCAGGTGAAGGATGTCCTGGAGGCGGAGGGAGTAGTCGCTCCGGTCGTTCATCTCGATTATCTTGATGCCGTGATCTCCGGGAGGGTTGATTCCAATGAAGAGCGCGCACGAGTGATTGCCACCGTCGATGCGCTGGCGGGGGTGCGCATGACCGGGAAGGGGAAGCGACTCCACACCTATGGCTGGTTACGCATCGAGAGGAGGCGAGGGCGTTTCACTGCAACGGGGGTCGTTTCCGGGGGCCTGGCTGTGCGTCTTCCCGATCCTCTGGAGATGATGGAGGGATGGGACGATGGGTTGGAACGGCGGAAGATAGTGGAAGATCCCGGGGGGATCAGGGATTGGGGGGAGTTCCTCCTCTACTACTTCGGGGAGCCGGGTGACCGCAGTGTGAAGTTGCAGATGGGAGGGTTGACCATGCGCGGGGATGCCACCACCGGGCTGCGGAGCGACTGGCTCTCCAAGGCGAGTGAGGTGGTGTCCAAGGACATGGTTGTCGCCGATTTCAACCTCCGACCCTCGGTCTGTCACTTCCCGGGATACCAGCCCCTCTCGCTGACCGATGAGGCGGTCCTCGAGCAGTTGTGGCGGCAGTTGGACTCAAACGTGGTGACCTTCCGGCCCGGGAGCGAACAGCTCCTGAGCGCGGACCGGGATAAGGTCATCCTGGCAGCCCGGGCCATCATCACGGCGGGGGAAAAGGGTCTTTACGTGGTGGGGGGACATCCGGCGCGGGACGGTAACGCGACTGCGAACAGCCAGCTGGCTCGCCTCCGGGCAGAGGTCGTGGCGAAGATTCTGGTGGATCACGGTGTGGCGGCCGGGCAGATTGAGATTGTTTCCTTCAGTGTCGCCTCGGAGGGAGACCGCGATAACCAGGTGGAGATCGTGGTGAAGTAGAGGAAGAGCGCAGGGCAGGATATCCGGATGGACGCGATTACATACTTCCTCGTCAATTATGGCCTCTACAGCCTGTTTCTGGTCGTGCCGGCCGCCCTGCTGGGAGTCGCCTACGGCTGGATTGCCTGGGGGAAGCACCGGGTAGGCGCGATGGAATCGCGGCAACGCCTCGAGCAGGCTGAGCGGGTGGCTCATGAGGTCGAGATTGCGCTGAGCAGGGAGCGGGAGCAGTTCAAGCTGTATCAGGAGGCCGCAGAAGAGGGTGGAACCTTGCCGGTGCTTCCGGACGCGGAAGGGGCAATGACGGCCTTGCGTCGGGACAACGAGGAACTGGAGAAGATCCTGAAAGCTGCCCGCAAGGAGCGGGAGGAGGCCGAGGCCAGCCTGGAGAGCCTGGCCGGGGATCTCGTGAAACTCAAGGCGGTGAAGGAGGAGCTGGAAAGGACGCTGGCCGCGGGTGGCTCTGCAGGAGAAGAGGAGAAGAAGTCTGGCAAGGCAGGGGTCAGGACGGCTGGACCCTCATGGTCGGACTGCAAGGCGCATCAGAAGAAATTCAAGACGGAGAAACGGGAACTGGAGAAGAAGCTGGCGACCACCGAGCGTGACCTGCAAAAGAAGCTGGCGACTACCGAACGTGACCTGCAAAAGAAGCTGGCGGTTCAGGAGAAGGCCAGCAGGCGCGTGGTGAGCGGCCTTGAAAAGAAGGCGGGAGACCTTGATCGACGACTGCAAAGCAAGGTGTCGGAAGCAGATGAACTGGCCGCATCCCGGATGAAGGTGGAATCCGAGCTCGCGGAAAAGAAGATCGAAGCCCGGGAAACAGGGAAGGAGCTTGAAGAACTCCGCAGGGCCAGGGAGGGAGTGGAGAAGAAACTCAGCGGGATCAGCAAGGAGCGCGACGAGAAGCTGGCGGAGCTGGGGGCCCTGAAGAAGGAGCGGGATGAGCTTGGTAGCAAGCTGCAGGCCGAAGTGAAGGGTCGCAGGCAGGAGGGAGCGCGACTGGAAAAGGATCTCGCTGCCGTGCGGGAGGAAAGGGGCCAACTCGGGAATTCGTTACAGGTTGTCGAAGGGGAGCGCGATGAGAAGGTTCGGGAGCTGGCCTCCCTGCAGAAGGAACGTGAAGCCCTGATGGCGGATCTGGAGTCGACGGAGAAGGGCCGCATGGAAGAGAGGGAAAAGCTGGAGAAGGAGCTGGCGGAGCTGCATCGCGCCCGATCCGGACTGGAGGAGCAACTTGAAGGAGTTGGGGCGGAGCGCGATCAACGCATTGAGGAGCTGAAGGACCTCAGGGGTCAACACCAGGAGATGACGGTTCGCCTCAAGGACGAGGCGGAGAGCCAGGAGGAAAAGCGCGAACAGATCACCAGGGAACTCGAAGAGGTCAAAGGGGAACGGGCGGCGATCGAGGAACGGATGACGGGCGTGGCATGCGAGCTCGACGAGAAGCTGGTGGAATTGACGGATCTGCGGGAAAAACAAGACAAGCTGTCCGGCAAGTTGGAGCAGGAGATCAAGTTTCGGAGCGATGAACAGGAAAAGACGTCTCTGGAGCTGGAGGAATTGCGCGGCAGGAGGGTGGATCTTGAAAAGCAGTTGGCAGTCATTCGGCAGGAAAAGGAGGAGGGTGCGCGTGAGCTGGCCGGGGTGGTTGGAGAGCGGTTGGATCTGGAACGCGCCCTGGTGACCGCTCAGGCGGATGCCGACAAAACGGAGTCCAGGCTGCAGGAGGTGCTGGACGAGAAGGAAAAACTCGAGAGCGGGCTTGCCTCATTGCGTGAGGAACGCAGCGAGGGGGAGCGGGCGCTGAAGGAGGTGAAGGAGGAGAAGGGAGGTCTTGAATCCCGGGTGGGCGAACTGGAGGAGTGTGTCACGAGAACCAGCGGCGAACTGGAAGAGTTGTCCGGGACCAGGGCCGGGCTGGAGGAACAGATTGCGGTCGCCCGCATTGAGATGGAACAAGCCAGGATGGACTTTGACCTGGTCCGGCAGGAGCACGAACACGAGCACCAGGAACTGGAACGACGCAAGGTGGCGGAGACGAAGTGGGCCGAGGAATTACACCGCCTCCGTGAAGAAAAGAAAGAGCTCCATCAGCACATGGCCATTCTTTCGGGTGACAGCAAGGCTGAGGTGGTTGTCAGGCAGCTGAAGGCCGAGAAGGACCGGCTCCGGCACGAACTGGAAGACCAGCAGCGTGAGCGTCAGCAGGTGGAAGATGCCGCTCTCGTGCTGCGCAGGGAGATGCACGGATTGCGGAGCGAGCTGGTGGAGGCCGAACAGAAGCTCGGAGCCCTCGACAAGCTGCAGGGTCGGTTGCTTTCCACCGAGGAACGTCTCGGACGCGCGCAGATGAGGTCACTGGAGGAACACAAGCCCCTCGCGGACAAATTGAAGGCGCTCGAAACGGCTTCCGCGATCTCAGATGAGACCCAGCGCCTCCTCGCCGAGGAGATTGAAGCTCTCAGAACCGGTCGGGAGGAGGCTATTAACGAGGCTGTCGCAGAAGCACGGGAAGAAGCGCAGGAGGCTGCCGGGCGCGCGCGCATGGAAATAGAGACGGCCTTGCGGGCGGAATTGGAGACTGCGAGAGAGAAAGGAAAGCGGAGTGCCGCCGCAGCCAGAGAGTTGCGTGCGAAACTCACCGCGACCAAACGGCCAGCGAAGCGGTCGACAAAGCCGGTGCGCCTGGAGGCCGCGCCTGAGCCGGTGGTCAAACTGCCGTCCAGAGGGAAAGGAAGCCTGGTTGAGGACCCCCGGCTGGGTCCGATTTACCGCAAGGCTCCTGCCGAGGTTGATGATCTGACCCGTCTCCAGGGCGTTGGGGAGGCCATCAGCCGTCGCCTCCACAAGATCGGCATTTATACCTATCGGCAGGTGGTGAAATGGCGGGCGCCACAGGTCAGGGCGATCAACGAGGAACTCAAGCTCGGGGGGCGCATTCGGCGTGATGGCTGGCAGAAGCAGGCCCGGGCCCTGCACAGGGAGAAGTACGGCCAAGCGCCGTAGACACGGTTGAATTTCTGAATTCCGCTTGCATCCGTGAGGAGCAGCGCTATGAACTGCCCCCCCGCTCCAGAGGGGAGTATGTGTTCGCCCAGCGTCCGTGACTCCGCCTCCTGGGCGGCAATCTCAGGCACATATTCTCTCAGATGGATCCAGATTCTCTTTCTTTACGCGTTCAAGGAGTCACTCCCTCCCTTACTCTGGCGGTCACCAATCAGGCCAAGGCCCTGCGGGCGCAGGGTGATGAAGTCTACGGTCTCGCCGGCGGTGAGCCGGAAATGGATACCCCCGACCACATCAAGGCGGCGGCGATCAAGGCTCTTCAGGAGGGTAAGACCAAGTATACTCCGGCAGCTGGTATTCCCGAGTTGCGCGAGGCCATTGCGGGAAAACTCCTCGATGACAACGGCCTGAAATATGAGCCGAAGCAGATCTGCGTCACCTCGGGTGGCAAGCAGGCCTGCATGAACGCCATCATGGCGATGTGCGATGAGGGGGACGAGGTGATCATCCCCGGCCCCTACTGGGTGAGCTATCCTGAGATGGTGCGTCTCTGCGGGGCGGAGCCGGTCATCGTGGAGACCACCGAGGAGAACGGATGGAAGATGACCGCCGAGCAGTTCGAGGAGGCCATGACGCCGAGAACCAAGATGGTCATCATCAATTCCCCGGGCAACCCCACCGGGGCGGTTTATACCGAGGAGGAACTCCGGGCCATCGGGGAAGTGGCCTCCTACGAGGATATTATCATCCTTTCCGATGAGATTTACGAGAAGCTCATCTACGATGGGCAGAAGCATGTGAGCATCGCATCCATCAGCGAGGAACTGAAGGGACTCACCGTGATCTGCCACGGCTTTGCCAAGGCATACTCCATGACCGGTTGGCGATTGGGCTACACCGCAGCTCCGCCTGAGCTGGCCACGGCCATTTCCAAGATTCAAAGTCACACCACATCCAATGCCACCACCTTTGCGCAGTATGGTGCGCTGGCCGCCCTGAGCGGTCCGCAGGATTTCGTGGAGGACATGCGCAATGAGTACGACGTGCGTCGGCAGTTCGTCCATGCCCGCCTGAGCACGATTCCCAATGTGAGCTTCCAGAATCCCGGTGGAGCCTTCTACTTCTTCGTCAATTGCACCCCGCTCGGGCTCAAGTCACAGAATCTCTGCGACAAACTGCTGACGCGCTACAAGGTTGCGGCGGTGCCGGGGATCGCCTTTGGGCATGATGCCGCGGTGCGACTGAGTTACTGCACCACTCTTGATGTGCTCAACGAAGGCATCACGCGCTTCGAGGAATTCTGCCGCGCGCACTAGGGTCTTCGGCGCGGGAATTGGTCAATGGGGGATCAGAGATCGTGATTGACGAAGCTCATGGGGTGGCGATTGCGCCGTTGATGGACACGGCCCGGGTGGCGGGAGCGAAGATCCTGGAGGTGTATGGACGCGACTTCGAGGTCGAGTACAAGGGGGACGATTCCCCGCTCACCGAGGCGGACAAGGCGGCCAACCGGATCATCATGGCTTTCCTGGACTCAAGCCATGCGGGGGTGCCCGTCATCTCCGAGGAGAACAGGGAGATCGCCTACGAGCAACGCCGTGACTGGCATCGTTTCTGGCTGGTGGACCCTCTCGATGGCACCAAGGAATTCATCAAGAAGAACGGCGAGTTCACGGTAAATATCGCGCTGGTGGAGAATGGCCGCCCGGTTCTCGGGGTGGTCTACCGCCCGGTGAACGACATTCTTTATCTCGGGGTGGAGAATGCCGGAGCCTGGCGGATTGAGGGGGGTGGCCATCCCCGGCTCATCGAGGGTGGGCCGCATTATTCGGAGAAGGACCGGGTGCAGGTGGTGGCCAGTCGCTCGCATCTCACCCCCGAGGTCGAGGCCTTCGTGGAAGAACTGCGGGGGCAGGGCAGGGAGGTTGACTTCCTCTCGGCGGGCAGCTCGCTGAAGCTCTGCCTGGTGGCGGAGGGAGCAGCTGACGTTTACCCGCGCTTTGGCCCCACCATGGAGTGGGACACGGGGGCCGCACAGGCGGTGGCCACCGCGGCGGGCAGGCAGGTTCTCAATGCCGAAACCCGTGAGCCACTGTCCTACAATAAGGAGAACCTGCTCAATCCGTATTTCATTGTGGAGTAGGCGTGGTGACGGTGTGATCGGGCAGAGCTCCGGCCGGGATCGCAGGCGCAACCCGCCCCTGTCTTGCAGTTGCCCCACCCGGGGATGGAGAGGTAGACTCACTCAATGACTTCCCGCTATTCCATCTGGATGTTGCTGGCCGGTGTGGCAGTGGGCCTGGTCGTGGGCTACCTCGCGGGACGGGGAATGTTCGGAGGCACCCCCCCCGGGCTCACACCTGCTCCCAGGGACGCTCCCCGTTCGCAGAGTGAGTAGATGGATGCTGATCCCGCCGACCAGGCAGCCATTGTCCCCGCGGGCCTGCAGGCTAGCGCTGCAGATCAAGCTCCATCTGGTCGCCACCGTCGACGGACCAGGCTTCGTAGTTTTGTCGGCGTAGTTCGGAGGAAAATTCCCTGGCGTAGCCGTGGATGGTGGCGACGCGCCTGGGGTTGACACGCCGGACGGCGTCGAGAAGCCCGGGGAAGTCGGCGTGGTCGGATAGCGGAAAGGCTGCGTCTACGCCGAAGCGGTAGGTGGCGTTGGTGTCCAGAGCCCAGCCGGAGAGGATTGCAGTTCTGAGGTTGGGGATGGCCCGGTATTCTTCCGAGCGCATCACATTGGGGGGACAGATGAGGGCGTGCCCGCCCGGAACGGTGCCCTCAAAGGTGAGCGGTTCAGGAAGCTGGCAACCGGCTTCCCGACAAGCCGCGGTCATTTTTGCGACCGCGGGGTGCGAGACGGCCGGGATCCCGGACCGGGTGAGAATGGCCTGGACCTCCTGGGCCTTGCCCAGGGAGTAGGCGAGCAGAGCAGGGACAACACCTTCTTCCAGGCACTGGTTGACGAAGTTGAGAATCATCCCGGTGATCTCGTTCTCGCCGGGAAAGACCCATTTGGGAGCGCCGAAGGTGGTTTCCATCACGAGGGTGTCGGCCCGCCGGAAAACGGGTTCTTCGGCAGTGAGGCTGTGGTGCACCTTGAAATCCCCTGTATAGAGGAGCGATTCTCCATCGGCCTTACGGGTCACGTGGAGCATGGCGGACCCGTAAATGTGGCCTGCGGGGAGGAGTTGCAGGCGGAACGGGCCTACTTCCAGGGGTTCATGGAAGGGATGCGGATTGAGACGCTCGTCGGCGACGTTGTAGCGTGTCTTGAGGAGGTGCGCAGTGGGCTCGGAACAGAGGATGTTCTCATGGCGCCCGAAGTGATCGGCATGGGCGTGGGATACGAAGCCGTTCTCCCGTGAACGACGTGAGTCGAGGAACAATTCGAGCTCGGTCAGGTAGAGGCCGTTCTCAGTCTCGAGCGGGATCGGGTCGCGCATGGGTGATCGGAGTAGCTTTCTGTATACCGCAGGGAGATCACTGTGAATCGGAATGTCGCGATCGCTATTGTGTGCTCGGCCGGTGGGGAGAATCATCCAGGAGGGCCTTCACCTCCCCGACGAGGAAGGCAGACCCGGTGACCAGGGTGGGGAGGGCCGCGGGAACATCGAAGGCGGATTGCAGATTCTGGTGGACTTCGACGGACGGGAAACTGGCGGGCAGCAGGGTGGCCAGTTCGGCAGGTGGTAGGGCCCGGGGCGAATTCACGGGAACGAAGTGCATCCGGTCCGCGATGGGAAGAAGAGCCTCCAGGATACCGGCAATGTCCTTGGATTCCACCGCCCCGAAGATGAGGTTGGCCTTGCCCTCACCAAACTTGCGCACCCAGGTGGCGGCCAGGGCAGCGGCCGCCGCGGGGTTGTGGGCGATATCCAGAACGAGTCCGGCGGCGATGGCCCCGGGGCCGGACTCGAGGCGTTCGAAGCGGCCGGGCCAGCTGGTGGAACCCAGTCCGGCCTTTACCGTTTCATAGCTGAGGGTGATGCCGGCGGAGTGGAGAGCCGCCAGGGCCAGAGCGGCGTTTTCGTGCTGGTGTTCTCCGGTCAGGCCCAGGGCGTAGCCGTGGAGCGGTTTCTCGACAAACTCAAGGGGAGCGCGACGCTCGTTGGCAACCTGTTCAATGATGGTGCGTGCCTCGGGAAGTTGCGGGGAAGAGAAGACCTTCTTCCTGGGAACGATGATGGAAGCCTTCTCTGCCGCGATTTCGCCCAGGGTTTCTCCCAGCCATTGCTGATGATCGAGGGCGATGGGAGAGAGAACCGCCACATCGGCCGGGACAGCGGTGGTGGCGTCGAGGCGTCCACCCATCCCGGTTTCGAGGATGACCAGCTCGCAGGCACGCTCAGTGAAATATTTCATGGCAAGGGCAAGGCTCAGCTCGAAGAAGGTGGGATGGGTCTCCCATTCCGTCACCAGCTCCCGCAGGGCGGTGAGGTGGGAGGCGATTTCGTCCTCGTTGATTTCGATGCCTGAGACGCGGATACGCTCACCGTATCGGACAAGATGGGGAGAAGTGAAAAGTCCCGTGCGGGTTCCGGTTGCACGGGCCACTGACTCTATGAACGCACAGGTCGAGCCCTTGCCGTTGGTGCCCGCCACGTGAATGACCCTGGTCCTGCGCGGGGGATACGCGAGGTATTCGCGCAGGAGCCGCTTGGGATTCTCCAGGCCCAGCTTGATTCCGAAAAGCTGGGAGGAGTAGAGCCAGTCGAGAGCCTCTGAGTAGTTCACCAGTCAGGGTTTACTCTAGACGGGCATCATGTAGCCCAGCAGTTGAACCAGTCGCTCGCGTAGAAAACGGCGTTCCACGATGGAGTCGATGAGGCCGTGCTCAAGCATGAACTCAGCTGTCTGGAAGCCCGGAGGAAGATCCTGATGGGTGGTTTCCTTGACCACGCGTGGTCCGGCAAAGCCGATCATGCACCTGGGCTCAGCCAGGTTGATGTCGCCGATGGAGGCAAAGGAGGCGGTCACACCCCCGGTAGTGGGGTGGGTGAAGACGGAGAGGTAGGGCAGTCCGGCATTGTTGTGCCGGGCAATGGCGCCGCAGGTTTTGGCCATCTGCATGAGGGAAAGCATCCCTTCCTGCATGCGGGCACCGGAGGAGGAGGAGATGATGATGAGCGCGCGTTTCTCCTCGGTGGCGAGTTCTATGGCCCGGGTGATCTTCTCGCCGACCACCGAGCCCATTGATCCGGCGAAGAACTTGAAGCCCATGACCGCCAGCATGACGGGATGGCGGCCAATGCTTGCACGTCCCGTGATCACCGCCTCATTCATCTTGGTCTTTTCCTTGAGGAGCGCGATCTTGTCGTCGTAATTTTCGAAGTCGAGCGGGTTGGCGGACTGCAGGGATTCGTCGGTCTCCTCGAAGCTGTCAGGGTCGGTCAGGAGGGTGATGCGATCGTGCGCATCCATGAGGAAGTGGTGGCTGCAGTGGGTGCAGACCTGGTAGTTCTGCTTGAGGTCCAGAGTGTGGATCAACTCACCGCAATCCGGGCACTTGGTCCAGAGATCATCGGGGACCACATCCTTCTTCTTTTTGCCACGACGGAGCTTCGGCTTGTCAAAGATACCCATGGCGGGGAGCGCTAAGTCTTGAAAGGAATATGCGAGACGGCTGCTGGTCTTCGCTTGGGATTACTGGCGCGGAAAGGAAATCTACGGGCGGTGGAGCACTTGAATATTATCCTCGCAGGACGGTGAGGACAACCACCTTTTCGGCCCCTCCTTCCTCAATCAGGACGCGGGCGCATTCCTCTGCGGTTGAACCGGTTGTGAATACATCGTCAACAAGCAGAACGGGATTATTCCGGAGGCTCTGGACCCGCCGTTCGCGACCGCTTAGACGGAAAGCCCCGCGCAGGTTGGCAAGGCGTTCGGTTCGATTGAGGAGGGTCTGCTGATTGGTGTGGCGAACGCGTCGCAGAGCCTGCTCACAGCGCAGTTTGCGCCGTTGGGCCAGGATTCTTGCGATCTCGTAGGATTGATTGAACCAGCGCCATCGCTGCCGTCGCCAGTGCAGGGGGACGGGGACGAGGACCCAGGGGGGATCACATTGCGTGGCCACCCGTGGATCGTCCCAGGCTTCTTCGGTCAGAAGCGCAAGTTCACGATGCAGATGGATCTGTCTTCCATACTTGTAGGCGTGCATGAGTTCGCGTGCCTGGCCATGTGCGCTGGCAGCCGCCCGGGCAAATTCGAAGGTGAACTCCAATCCGCGGCATTGACTGCAGAGCGTGTCCTCAGGCACGAATCCCTCGATCTGTTCGCCACATTGGATGCAATAGGGCTTCTCGATTCGCGGAAGACCGTCCCGGCAGGGGAGGCAGAGGTAGCGCCCGTCCCGGAGGGGGGCCCGGCAAAGGGCGCAAGATGGCGGGTAGAGGAAATCGAGCCAGCGGGCGGGGGACATCTTGGAAGAACTATTCAGGGCCATGAGACAATTTCCAGAGCAATGCAGGGACCGCACAGTTCCCGGGGAACATCGGGTCACGAGTTCGCTGTTGAAGGGATCCCGCGAGCCTGGTGCTTCAGTCCTCGGGGGGAATCGTTCCTTCGTCGGGACGAGTAGCTCGACTGGGGAAGATTCGGACAAAGAGCATGACGAGAAGAGCGGTGAGCGACAGGGTGGCAAGGGGGACCAGACCTTCCTTGAGATTGGAGCCGATGAGGTAGCGCAGGTCTTCATTCAGCTCGGAAGTGCGGATGGCGATGCGTTTGAAGGAGCTGTAGGCGAAGATCCAGCCCGTGTGGAGTCCGATGGGGAGCCAAAGGGAGGCGGTGGCATAGCGCGAGTAGGCCAGAATCAGACCGACCACGGTCAACGAGATGAACTCGAAGAAGACGAGTTCGAAATTCTGGAAGCGCATCACAATGGCCTGGAGTAACTGGAACCCGGAGAGGGGGCTGTTGGGATCGATGTAGATGGCTCCCGCGGGAATGGCCGCGTCCTGGACGAAGACGGCCACATCGTTCGGGGGTTGGAGAAAGTGGAGGGCCGAGAAGAGGAGAGACACGACAATGATCGCGGTGGCAGGGCGGAATGCACGCAGGCAAATGCCGAGAAAGACGCCCCGGAAGATGATCTCTTCCAGGAGCGAAGCCGTGATGGCGGGTCCAACCGATTTTTTCCACGCCATGTTCCAGGGGACGGGATCCCTGAGGGTGAACCATTCCATCGAGATAAGGAGCCATCCCATGCCGAAGAGAAGTCCGGCGGCGAGGATGAATCCGGTCAGGAGCTGAAGCGGACCCCACTTGCTGTTGCGGAGCGGTTGCCCGCCTGATGGTGCCACCATGCGGGAGGGGAGATAGACCGACCAGGGAGAATCACGCAGAGGAGCGGGCTCCCGGCGCAGTCTGAGAGCGAAGAGGAGGGGGAACGACAGCAGGAGGGCGGCTGCCAGCAGGCAGCGCTTGAAGTACTTCGGGAATTCCGCCTTCCGGGCGTGTTCGCCGATGTAGTCGATCACCCCGTTGAAGCTCCGCTCTTCGGTGGCCTCGCCGAGCATGGTGCCGGCATTGTAGAGCCAGGGAGTGGCGAGGGCGGCCAGGAGGAAGCAGGAAATGAGATAGAGCACGAGCTTGGCGGCGTCGCTTCTGAGCACTCTCATTTCGTTGCGATCTGTAGGCGGCAGGGGCAAAAAGTCAAATCGTGTTTGTTCTTGGGATTTGGGCACAGACCCGTATGGGGGAGGCGCATGCAGCGGCATTCCTGGCGTGAACACACCGAGCAGGGAGTCCGGTTTTACCGGGCCTCCCATCACTCCACGAACTGGACCTTGCAGTCCAAGCTCAAGGATGAGGAGGAGTGGCAGCTGCATGATCCCATCGGCGAGGAAGAGTGGCGCAAGCTGCGCGAGGTGCTCTGGCGCAAGTACCAACGGGGGCGTTGCCCATGGCAGTTTCTCGAACGGATTGACAAGAGACTGGAGGATCTGACGGAAGGGGATCCGGATGCTCCTGGGGAGAGAGGTGGCGACAAGGGGGACCAGTGAGCAGTGACGCGGACAGTTGGCGGGAGTGGGACCGGCAGCATTGCTGGCATCCCTTCACTCAGCACGCGGAGTGGGGGAAGGCGGGGGAGGAAGTGGTGCTCGTCGGAGGGGAGGGCCCGTGGTTGATCGATACGGAAGGACGGCGTTACTTCGATGGCAACTCGAGTATCTGGACCAATATCCACGGTCACCGCCATCCCCGGCTCGATGAGGCCCTCAGGACCCAGCTCGATGAGATCGCGCACACCTCGTTTCTGGGGTTCGCCAATCCCCGGGCCGCGGAACTGGCCAGACGGCTGGTCGATTTCTTTCCCCCTGGCACGCTGGAGCGGGTCTTCTTCTCGGATGACGGATCCACCGCGGTGGAGGTTGCCATCAAGATGGCGATCCAGTACCGCCAGCAATCCGGTGAGCCCGAACGGACCAGTTTCGTCTCCTTCGAGAATGCCTACCACGGGGACACCATGGGGGCCGCGTCGCTGGGAGGAGTCTCACTCTTTTTCGATCGTTTTCGCAGCTTCGGCTTTCCTGCAACAAGGGTGGGCTCGCTTGCGGATTTGCGCGCGCTGTCCGCCGCGGAAATTGCGATTACGGCTGCGGTGGTGCTGGAGCCCCTGATCCAGGGGGTCAACGAAATGCGGCCCTGGCCCGTGGGGCAACTGGCGGAGATCCGGGCCTGGTGTGACGGGCATGGAGTTCACCTGATCCTCGATGAGGTGATGACCGGTTTCGGGCGCACCGGGACGATGTTCGCCTGCCAGCAGGAAGAGGTCATCCCGGATTTCCTCTGCCTCGCCAAGGGGTTGACCGGGGGCTACCTGCCCCTGGCCGCCACTCTGACGACCGAGGCGATCTTTGATGCCTTCCTCGGGGAGAGGGAGCGCACGTTCCACTACGGACATAGCTATACCGCCAACCAGCTTGGCTGTGCCGCGGCCCTGGCCAGCCTGGAGGTGTTTGAGAAAGAGAGTGTGCTGGAGGGGCTTTCGCCCCGGGTGGAGGCCCTCGCGCAGGGGCTTGAAGCGATTGTTCATCCTTCCGTGCACGAGGTGCGCCAGTGCGGGCTCATTGCCGGACTCGAGCTGCGGCAGGAAAGTGGAGAACGTTTTCCAGCCGCCGAACGCATGGGAGAGCGGGTCTGTGTCGCAGCCCGCGCCCACGGATTGCTGACCCGCCCCATCAGGGACACCATCGTGCTGATGCCGCCCCTGTGCAGCACGACGGAAGAGATTATCGGAGCGTGTGAAGCGCTGGGCAGGGCCGTAGAGGAGGTGTGATGATGAAATCAACCTTCATTGCTTCTTTTTCTTCTTCACGTTCACTTCATTCCAAGGCTTGGCACCCACCCGCCTGGCCCAGGCTTCGTAAGCACGTTGCAACTCCTCAACCTTCCCGGGCATGGCGCGGGAGAGGTCGTTCAATTCGCTGCGATCCCTGTCCATGTCGTAGAGCTCCCAGGGAGTGTCATGGATGGCCACCAGCTTGTAGTTTCCCCTGCGGATAGCGCGGTTGCCCTCGTGCTCCCAGAAAAGCGTGCGTTCCTGTTTCCTGTCCCCGGCAAAAACAGGCAATAAACTCTCTCCCTCCATGCCTTCAGCCGCCAAGCCCGCTGCCGCAAGGCAGGTGGGCGCGATATCAATGAGGTGACCGGGCGCGTGGCGGAGTTCCCCCCTGGCCTTGACCTGGTGCGGCCAGTGCACAATCAGCGGGGTGGCCACCCCGCCCTCGTGGGTGTAGCGCTTGTAC
>DLRK01000026.1:2031-6083 GCA_002501065.1 Akkermansiaceae bacterium UBA7890 | reverse complement strand
TTTAAGTTTGGATATGAAGTGGTGACCAAGGGGATCTCCCCCCGGGTTGGGCACCGTGAAGTTAAGAGGATACGCCCTTCGACGCTACCTTAATCCGCTCAAAAACAATTGCCCTCGTCTCACTCGATGGAGGCAGGTCACAGGCACGGAGACAGCATTTCCGGTCGTGGCCATCCCATCACCAGCAAGATCAAGACCAGACCTAAAACCAGACTCATGTCAGAACCGAAAGAAATCGAAAAGATCCAGGACTTCCGGTTTCGTGATCAACCTTCTGCTCCCTGAATCTGCAACGCTATCAGCGTGCGGGAGTTTTCAGGACCCACAGGAGCAATTCACTTCGCCTACGTGGCGTTCAGCCCCCGCATCGTGGCGGTGCCTGTTCCAAACCGGTCCGTCTCCATCCCTAGCTGCTGAAGCATTGACACGTAGAGGTTTGGCAGCGGGTAGTTGTCTTTCCGGTCAAACGCGAGGTGCTGGCCATGATCGAATCCCCCTCCAGCAAGGACGATGGGCATATTCTTGGTGTCGTGGCTGCTGGCGTTGCCCAAATTGGAACCAAATAACACCATGGTGGAATCCAATAGGGAACCGTCACCTTGGGCGCTCCCGTCGAGCTTCTTCAGGAACTCCGCAAGCTCGTTTACCACCGCCGACTCGACGATGGTCAATTGCTTGATCTTTGCAGGATCCTTGGCGTGGTGGGAGAGGTTGTGATAATCGACGTCGATACCCGGTATCACCGGTACGGCATTCATGCCCGGGAGGTTGCAGGTGATGAACCGCGTCGAATCGGATTCGATGGCGAGATGCATAACATCGTAGAGTAGGCGCATGCGGCCGATCATCTCCCTAGGGTCCATTTGATCCCTGGGTTCTTCGGCGTCCACCTTTGGCTTCGGCCTGTGTTCCCATGCCTCGGCTTTGAGCAGGCGACGCTCGGCCTCGCGGACAGCCTCAAAATACTGGTCAAGTTTCTCCCTGTCGCGGCCGCCGAGCCGGCGCTTCATCCCCCTGGTCTTGTCCATGACAACGTCGAGCACGCTCTGACCCTCCTTCAGTCGCCCAACTCGCCGGGCCACCTCCTCCGGTGATCCGTCGACGAAGAGCTTCTGGTAAACGAGCGACGGCCGCCGGTAGGTGGGGATTTCCACCCCGGATCGGGACCATGAAAGACCGGGACCGGAGGTGCTGAGGGAGAGCGAGGCGAACCGGGTTTCGGTTCCGAGTTCCGCCGCGGCGAACTGGTCGAGCGAGATGGTGTTTCGAAAGCCAGCGCTGTTTGGGTGAGGGGCGCAAGTCAAAAACGATTTGTACGACAGGTGTCCGCCGCCGACCTCGGGATGGGAGACCCCGGACATGACGGTAAACTGATCGCGGTACTCGCCAAGAATCTTGAGGTAGATCGGCAGCTCGTACTCACGTCCAGCGCGGGTAGGAATAATGTTAGGGGCGTGCAATCCGAGCCCTATATTAATCGCGACCATGCGCCGGCGCGCTCTGGAGGAGACCGCCGCTGCCCCACACGGCAGCAGAGACTCCAGATACGGCAGGGCGACTGCGACACCGGCGCCGCGGAGAAAGGTTCTACGGGTGGTCATTGGGTTCATGGATTTCTAATCAGCTCGCTTTGCGCCACGGCATGCACCAGCGAACGGAAACCGTAGCCCTGTTCCCGCGATCGCCCCACGATTTCTTCAACCGCACGCCGATCCGCAAAGCTGATCTTGCGGCCGATAGCATAGGTAAGCAGTTTTCTGGCGAGGTTTCGCGCCAACTGGTCCGGGTCGCGGACGAGCAGCTTCTTGAATTCGTGGATGTTGGAAAATGGTTCTCCGTCTGGCATCTTACCGCTTGCATCGACAGGCAGGCCAACGCGGAAGCGGATCCAGGCCCAGGTGAACGGTGCCCGCGAGATACCGGGGCGCTCACCGCTCTTCGCCATGGTCCGGTAACGTTCACGAAAACCGCCGATCGGATCGAAGCACTCCAGCGCAAATCCGGGCGGATCGATCCTCTGGTGGCACGCGGAGCAAGATTTGACGTCGCGATGTTTGGCGAGCTGCTCACGCAGCGTGATTGCACCGCGCGTGTCTGGCTCCACCGCGCCGGCGTTATCCGGCGGCGGAGAGGTGGGATGACCCAGGATGTTTTCCAACACCCAGACGCCGCGTAGGACGGGCGAGGTGTAGGTGCCGTTGGCGGTGATCTTGAGAATGCTCGCCTGGGTCAGCAGCCCGCCGCGCTCGCTGCCAGGCGGGAGCCTGACCTTGCGGAACTCCTGACCCGTGACGTCCCCTATTCCGTAATGGCTTGCCAGCCTACTGTTGAGAAAAGTGAACCCCGAATCGACGAAATTCAACAGACTGAGATCGTTGTTGAGGATTTCCTGAAAAAACAACTCCGTTTCCCGAACCATGGATATGCGGAGCAACTCATCAAACTCGGGATAGAGGTTGGTGTCGGGTTCCGTGAAATTGATGGCACGCAGATCCAACCATTGGCCGGTGAAATTCTTGGTGAACGCCTCCGCCTTGGGATCGCTTAACATGCGCTCGATCTGCGCGCGGACGACAGCTGGTTCAGCGAGCCTTCCCTCCCCTGCCAGCTCTGCCAACTCCCGGTCTGGAGCGGAGCTCCACAAAAAGTACGCCAAACGGGACGCGAATGCGTGGGCTCCGATTTTGTCCTTCCCCGGCTCATCAAGAAACAAGAATTCCGGTGAGCAGAGAACTGCCTTCAAACTCATCCGCAAGGCCATCTCAAACGACTTGTCGGCGGCGAGCGCAGACTCAAAGACGGCCAGATAGGGAGCGGCCTCCTCAGCTGCGATGGGCCGCCGGAACGCTTTCGGCAGGAGCTTCAGGATGATCTCCTCGGCGTCTTTCGCGGTGGCCGCCTTCGGATCGATATCGCCGAGGAGGTGGGCGCGGCTTGGCGGCGGCCACTCATCGATGGGCCCTTCGATGACAATGTTGCCGATCTCGATGCCCGGCTCCGAATAGGTGTCGGCGTCCTTGCGGGTGTCCTGGGTGTTGTAGCACTTCGGCTGAAACGTCCCTCCGTCCTGCACCAGTCGGTCAACAAAGTTGACGGTGGTCCATTTGCCCGGAGGTATGTCGTAGTAGCCGACCAGGTGCCGTTCCCGCCTGTTTACGATGGTGTCACCGGCATAGATCCGCAGGGTGACCGGCTCTTCACTTTGGATCGCCCGCACACGGACAGTTCCACGGTAGGTTCCAGCCGGCGGGCGCAGGCGGGAGAAATTCACCAGGTTGGTCGGGCAGTAACCCGACTGGAAAATCACCAGGCCATCATCGGTAGGGCGGAACATTTTGCCAAATTGACCGTTCATCGGCTTACCTTTCCAATCCACCTGCTTGAGCAGGTTGGTTTCATGGCGGATGAATTTGGGTCTGGTCCGTTGGCCAAAAACCGCGTCCAACACATGGTCGGCCGCCTCAAGATAGGCCTGCATCGCCTCTGCCGAGACTGCCAACCCCTCGCCGACATTGTCGAACCCGTCGGTCGAGGTGTCCTCGGGCAGGCCTGATACCCGCACATCGGCGAGGAACAAATCACGCGCGGTGTTTTCGTACTCGCGTCTGTTCAGACGACGCAACACCACGTCGGCCCGGTCGTGTTCGGCCTCGGTGATGGCATCCGCCAGGAGTTGCTGGATCTCCCGGGAACGGGTGGCATCCGGGCGGGGCTTTTTCCGAGGCGGCATCTCGCCCTTGGCGATGCGATCGTGAATCAGGATCCAACGCCGGGTCGTCTCCTCGTTGGTCAGATCAAAATCAAGTTCGCAGAGGTCGAGCCCTCCGTCTGCCTCCGCACCATCATGGCAATCCGTACAATGGGCTTCGACGAACGCCTCCAATCGCTCTGGTATCGCGGCTTCCAACTGCGCAGCAAGGGGCAGTATGCCCAACATCAAGGCAGCTGTGACCAGTCGGCAGATCATGGAAGAGATACTTCACCGAGACAACCCGCACCGTCAATTGCGGAAGACAGTCCCGCACCGATACAGCTTACCGCGTGCACCGCAC
>DLRK01000026.1:0-1666 GCA_002501065.1 Akkermansiaceae bacterium UBA7890 | reverse complement strand
TTCCTGCACCGTGATGGGGTGAAAGTCGATTGCCTCATAAAATGCTCAACGCCGTACATTCGATGCTTGAATCCTGATCCTAAGTGCGAGAATTATCAATGATACGGCATCCTCTACCTGCAGTGAGAACACCTGCATCCCAAAGCCGGCCTTCTATGCAGGAACCATGAAACCTAGATATGCGAATGTGCCGGAGAATGTGCCGCAACCCCCAAAGCTCAAAACCCGACAGATCCGGGTGCCTGAGCTTGAGCACAGTATAACAGTGAGGGCAGGAGATAATATGAAATCGTTCATGTCCGTAATCACCTTGTTTATTTTTGTCCTGGGCACTCTTTGTAGCGGTGCTGATTATTACATCGATTCGGTCGATGGATCAGACAGCAATGACGGTCTCTCGATACGCTCGCCATGGAAGTCGCATATGAAAGCGGAGTCAGTATCGCTGGCGGCAGGAGATGTAATCCACTTCAAGAAAGGCTCTTCCTTTTCCGGCAATATTCGGATCAGTGAATCTGGAACAACGGCCAAGCCGATACGGCTGACTTCCTACGGGAAGGGCGCACTGCCCAAGTTTACTAATCCCACTACCCGCGATGCCAGCGGCAACGCGATCATCCTTCGCGGCGACTACATCATCGCAGAAAACCTGCATTTTCACGATACCCCTGGGGAGTATGTCTCGGGGACGATCATCATGACGAGACTGGCTGCGCTGCGTATCGATCGCGGAGCGGATCATTGCATTATCCGAAACAATGAATTCATCAATACCGGTCAGGGCATCATGTCAGCGGGCGAGTACACCTTGATCACGAAGAATTATCTGGATGGCCCGAGTTATGCGCTTTGGCGAACGTCAAAAAGCAGCTGGGGACCGATGGGGATTCACTTAAACATCGGAAACCAGGAAGTGTCATACAACACAATTAAGAACTTTGGGACCAAAGACAGCCCATGGGGCTCAGACGGCGGTGCTATCGAAATAGATTGCGGCAGATATCATAAGAAAAACATCTACATTCATCATAATTATTCGGAAGGGAATGCTGGATTCATTGAATCCAGCTGGGATTACGATTGGCCGCGATATCGACAGGAAATCTATAACTGGAGAGTCTCCTTCAATGTGTGCTACGATGGACAGTCATGGCTATTCATGCTGGCACCATGCACTGGCATCTATTTCGATAATAATACGATAGCCCGATACAATGGATTCGGGAGGTCCCAAAATGCCTGTGCACGCCTTGATGTCCGGGGCGGGAACCCTGTCGGCAAACCTTCGGGGGCCCATTTCAGGAACAATCTGTTTATCTATTCGTCTTCTCCTTATAGCGGCAATCGATCTGGTGGCGCCCTGAAAACAGCCAACTGGTATTCAAAGCACCAATCCCCCGACACTAAATATAAGGGTGACGGCAATCAGGCTGGCAGCGGCGATCCGCGCCTTGTCGATCTTGAGAAACAGGATTATCGCCTCAAAGCAGACAGCCCATTACGCGGCCACGCGATCAACCTGAGCGAACTCTATAAAACTGATTTCAACGGTCGCCCATTGCCTAAGACCGGCAACTGGGACATCGGCGCGATTCAATATAATGCGGCCAAGGAGACCAAAGCAATGCAACCGGAACGGCGACCTACTGTTCACCGGTGACCAAGT
>DLRK01000065.1 GCA_002501065.1 Akkermansiaceae bacterium UBA7890 | reverse complement strand
GCTTCAGGGTTCCTGTCCAGTTGATGCTGATCCCGCGACCAAGGTTTCAGAACGATGGACCTGGTCAGTCCGTTCTCGCCATGCCATGTGGAACTGACTGGGGCGCAAATCAGTGCCAGGGCAGATAGAAGCGCTTTCCCCATCGTGCTCATACGGATCAGAATTGCCTTCATCACATGGCTCACCCTTTTCCACGGCTCTGCTGCCTTGCGCCACCATCAGCAGCATTTTTCCGATCGGAACGATCCCTGCGTCGGCCAGAGGCGCCTGGTATCCTATGTCACGGTCAGCCGTTGACGGAAAAGGAGCCATGTCGGTTAATTCCTGTCACATCCAACCGAAAGAAAGGCTGAAATGGGTAGAGCGATTCACAGGAAATTGAGTGACGAGGAAGCGCTGAAGGAGTTCGGCGGAACTTCGTTCATATTCGTGGGAGGCACCGGACTCGTGCCCCGCCGTGCAGGGGCAGAGGAGAGGAGCAGTGGTGCGGCGGCTGAGGACAAGGGATCCGGGGAGGTCGAGTCTCCGGGCGTCGGGAATGATTCTGGCGATTGAGCGAGGCGATAGTTTTTGGCGTGCGGTGGTTGGAGACAGCTCCCATCCTGCTCCTCCAATCGTGAGGTCTCTTTGAAATCGACCCGGGTGGGCAGCACTACCTAAGGTGCCTTTTGCCATGAAGAGGACTATTTCGTTGTTCACTGCATTATTGGTCGCTGGTTGCGGGGAGAAGGGTGAATCCAGCGACAGCGCGGACAGCGGAACCGACCTCTCCAGGGTGGAGACGGTAATGGCAGGTATATGCCCTGCGGAAAAGAGGCGGAAGGTTGCCAAGGAGCCTCAGAGAATTCCCCCGGAGAAAGAGGGAAAGTCCGCGGAGGGGGAAGAACACCGCCGCGCTAGGGAGAACGTGGGATTTGCCCCGGAGCTTGCGCAACTCACGGAGGCGGCCGGGAAGGGAGACGCCAAGGCGCAGAACGACCTTGGGGATCTTTACCTTCACGGTCGCGGAGTAGAGAAGAACCCTGCAGAAGCGGTTAAGTGGTTCCAGAAGGCTGCAAGAGCGAGGAATGCAAAGGCGTTGACCACCCTGGGAGATTGCTACCTCGCAGGTGACGGGGTGGGGAAGGACCATGAGGAGGCAGTCAGGTCATACCATATTGCAGCGGAGCAGGGGCATGGCGATGCTCAGTATGCCCTGGGTTCCCTGCATGCCCGTGGACACGGGAAAGAAGTTCCCATAAACTATACGAAGGCCTTCAAGTGGCTCGAAATCTGCCGGATCAATCTTCAAAAGACCGGCCCATCTGCGCTCACGTCGCCTGTCAGCCTTCTTGAGATTTCGAGAGAAGTATTCAAAAAGGCTCCGCGCTCTGAGGTGGATGAGGGGACAAAACTGGCCAAGGAATGGTATGCGGACTGGGAGAAAAGGAATCCAGGAAAGTAGGTTGCGGGAGGATTGCACCTCTTCGCTTCACAAAGTTCCCAATCGACTCTCCCGTTCGCATGCCGTGAGCGAGCGGTGATGTTCACCGGCGTTTCTCCAGCAGGGCATCGCGGGGAACGTTGAAACGCCCGGGATCACGCATCACGTCACGGATTGTGCTGTAGTGCGGGAAGTGTTTCCAGGCGAGTTGCTTTTTGCTGTCGCGGTGCAGATCACACTCGAACCGAACGAGAAAGGTCCAGTCGGTGCGTCCATGGTGAGCGAGTCCCCAGGTAAAGCCCTGCCCATCGGTGGGGTCGGTGAATTTATCGGCGATATAGGCGCCGCCTGCCGGCGGAATGTCTTCCAACGCTGATTTCACCACGAAGTTCACGCCGTCCTCAGTATACTGGACCGTGCCTTTTTCCGGTCCCGCCCAGTCGACCATTGCCGCGATTCCCTTTTTCCACGGCCATACCCAGACTTCATGGCCGCTGTTGGTGACCGGGTTCAAGGGGCTCTTCAGGTAGGGGCCCTCCGGGCGATCCGCCACTGCGACGCCCCATCTGGAGTCCGCGAAAATCAAGTCATCCAGTCCGTGACCCTTGTAGTAGAGCCAGTACTTTCCCCAACGCGGGATGATTCCCGGGTCATGCACGGCGGCGCTGTCCCAGGATCCCTGCTCGGTAATGATTCGGTGCCACGGCCTCGAATGATCCGGACATTCGAACTTTCCGTCCGGCGCCGTCTTCAGGATCGGTTTCTGCAGCTTCGTCCACGGACCATCAGGCGAGTCCGCTTTTGCCATTCCCACCACGTTAATGCCAAGACCGGTCTTTGTCTCCGCATCATTGGTCTTTGTTTCGGCCTGATAGCAGAGATAGTAGTTACGGTCGGCAACCAGGATATTGCAGGTAAACACGCTGTAGTCATCCCATGAGCCTTTGGGACCGCGCTTCACGGCGGGTCCTTTTTCGGTCCAGTTCATGCCGTCCGGACTGGAGGCATACCAGATGTCGGCATTCAGCCAGGTGAATTTTTTATCCAGACACCGCGTGTACCAGACGTAATACAGCTCGCCGACCTTGATGATCGAGCTCGGGTCTCGCCGACTGACACCCTTTTCGTATCCCAGTCCCTTGACGGGTTGATACCGGAAACGTGTGTAGAGCTCGTTCCTGCTGTCGTGGGCGCGGAGCCGTTTTGTGGCGGCGCTGAGGCCCGAGGTGGAATTGTTCTGGGCATGGCCGGACAACGCCATCGCCAATGAAAAGAAGATGCCGAACCAGATTCTGATGATGTTGTTCATGACGGAGTTCTCGATGAAGGTTCCTTTAGCCAATCAACGCTCCATGATCGTTTCACGGTCAACTTGCTGTCGCTGGTTTTCTATCTGCTTTCGCAAGGCGACGGGCAATCGCACGCGCCTTTGAAAATAGGTGCTCTGCTCGAACCGCAGGTTGTTGCGTTTGAAGGGTGGTCGATCGACGTTGAGCGACAGATCGCAGTCGAATCGAACGAGCTTGGAATCGCTTGAGGCTCCTCCACCATCCGGATTGATGTGGGCGAGTCCCCAGGTGATTCCGCGGCCATCCCCGTCGGACGCGAAGGCATCGGGGAGGAACGGGCCAGGAGCGATCGGGGGAACCTGGATCATCGACATGATCTCAAAATTCTCGCCGTCCGGAGCGAACTGAATCGTGTTCTTCTCCGGTCCGTCCAGGGCGATCAGCGCCGCGACACCACCTTTCCACGGCCACATGCAGGTTTCGTGACCCGAGTTGATCACGGGATTGAGTCTTGAGGGGATGAATGGTCCCAGCGGACTGTCCGCGAAGGAAACTCCCTGCATGCGCAGCACGTAGGGGTCACCTTTTTCCTTCGGGGCCCCCTTGTAGTACATCAGGATTCGATCGTTGAGGACCAACAGACAGGGATCGTTGATCTTGATGTCGTTCCACGAACCGGTAGGACCCGGTTTGATCACGGGTTGCTCATGCAGGGTCCACGGTCCGTCCGGTGAGTCGGCGACGGCGGCCATTACGGGGCAATATGCAGAACCGCCGACCATGGGGCTATAGGCCTGGAAGTAGAGATAGTACTTTTTCTTCCACATGAGAATGTCCGGTGTGCAGATCGAGCGGTATCCCTGAATCGGTTTTGGAGGACGCTTGACCGCGATCCCCTGCTCTTTCCAGGTGTAGCCGTCATCACTGGTCGCGTAGCAGATATCGGCCAGGTCCCAGTCGGTTGCGGGAATCGTCCTGGTCGCCTTCTGCAGGCCCGCCGGCGCGATCCTGGTGCGACGGCACGTGTACCACACGTAGTACTTGCCACTGACACGAATCACCTTGCTCGGATCCCGTCGCGAGACATTCGGTTCATTCTCCAGGCCTTCGATGGGGGTGTATTTGAAGTTGCTGTAGAGTTCGTTGTCGCGGTCTTCATGCGGGTTCCAACGATCCCACATGCGCGCCCACCCGGCACTCAGCTTGCGGTCCGTTGGTTTTTTCAGCGGCATCACTCCGGGGAAAGCTTCCGAGGGGGGACTTTCGTGCGTCGGGGGACGCTGTCTTTTCATCGGCGCCTTCGACACAACGGGCTTGTCGCCGTGAGCGGTCGTGTCGGTGTCCACCTTCTGTCGTTCGTGACGGATCCGGCGATCGAGATACTTCGGCAGTTTGACCCTTTCCTGGAAATAGGTCCGCTCGTCGAACCGCAGGTTGTTGTGCTTCAGCGCCGGGCGATTGACGTCCAGCGACAGGTCGCAGTCGAAGCGCGCGAGGATGGAGCAGGCATGGGAACCGCCTCCATCCGGGTTGATGTGGCACAGACCCCAGGTGATCCCGCGGCCGTCGCCATTATCGGCGAACGCGTCCGGAATAAACGGCCCCGGTGCAATCGGCGGGATCTGCAGCAGCGACCTGATTTCGAAGTTGATTCCGTCCGCGGAGAGCTGGACCGTGTTCTTCTCCGGCCCGTCGAGGCTGACGATGCCGGCCACTCCGCCCTTCCAGGGAAAGAAACAGGTCTCGTGGCCGGAGTTGATCACCGGATTGAGAGGCGATTTCCTGAAGGGCCCCAGGGGATGATCGGCGATTGCCACGCCCTGGGCACGAACGATTGTCCCGTCCCTGCCCTGTTTTCCGGGTGAACCCTTGTAGTAAAGGTGGATCTTGCCTCGGTACACGATGGGATAGGGGTCATGGATGGCGTTGGCGTCCCATTCGTCTGCCTTGCCGAAGTCGACAATGACTTTACCCAATGCCCGCCACGGACCATCAGGCGAGTCGGCTTTGGCTACCGTTACCGCAGCCCGATCACCTTTCAATCCGGGGATCTCGTTGAAGCCCTGGTAGTAAAGGTAATATCTGCCCCCCCAGGCCAGGATGTCGGGCGTGGAAACGCTTCGCCAACCGTATTCGCCTTTGGGTGCCCGCCTGACCGCAGGACCTTTTTCTTCCCACCTGAAACCATCCCTGCTGGTGGCATACCAGATTTCAGCGAGATCCCAGTCGGTTGCAGGAGTGTTGTCATTCGCCTTCCGGGCACCCGAGGGGGGATGCTTCGTGTCACGATGGGTGTACCAAACGTAATAGGCGTCATTGATCTTGAGCACCTTCGATGGATCACGGCGTGAGACATAACCGTCGTGAGACAGGCCCTGTAACGACGAGTACTTGAAATTGCTGTAGAGTTCGTTGTCACGGTCCTCATGCGGATTCCAGACATCGTACAAACGGTGCATGGCCGCGCTGAGAGGCCGATCCGTCGGCTTCTTCAAGGGAATCAGGGCGGGGAACGGGCGATCTTGCGCTTGAGAAGGAGGGACGAAACCAAGCAAGAACAACAAGATCCAGGTTGGCATGAATAAAAGAGCCGGTTTTCTGGTATCAGCGTGACATACGGCCACTGCGGTCATCCAGACCGAGGAGACAAAGCAGGTGATGACTCTTAGCCTTGAATCCTCCGGGAATGGAGTGTTTGTGATCATGGCGAGGAAAGGAATACGGATGTCCTGCTTGCGTTCCTTTCTCTACAGTTCGTCCGCGATGAATCCTTGGGAAAATCCTGATTCAGATCCCGGTTTCACGACGCAGCAGATGGCTGCTGGTGCTGGAGGAATTGTGCGTCAGGCAGGTGTCAGCAGCTCCGGCAACTGTGCCAGGGTGGTGACCACCGCATCGGGGGAGTGAAGTCCCGGCTTGTCCGGGTGCAGGCGCAGGGAGCGGTTGTCACCGGCGAAGAGGGCGGTGCGGAAACCGAGTTCCGCGGCAGGGTGGATGTCCTTGAGAGCATCGTTCCCGAGGTAGAGGGTCTGTTCCGGGGTGAGTCCCCGGTTTGCCAGTCTCTCGCGGAGGATCTCGTAGAGAGCAAGTCCCGGCTTGGCCATCCCATGCTGGTAGGAAAAAAGGCAGAGGTCATCCTCGAAGCCGAGCTCCGTCAGATTCCTGCCGAGCAGGGCTGGGAAGAGCAATGGGGTGTAGAACTGGGCGTTGGAGACGATACCGAGAGCCAGGGACCTGGCCCGCAGGGAGGCCAGGACGCCGGAGACTCCCGGCATGGGCCAGACCGGGTTGGTGGCGCACTCGTAGGTGAGGGCGACCTGTTCGAGCCGGGAGTCCCGGGGGTGGTCCAGTAACTCGCTCCAGAGATCGCGGATCTCGATTTCGGGGTAATCGATGCCCTGGTCGCGCGAGGAAGCATGCTCTCTTCTCACCAGGTCGAGGAGCTGGTCGACAAGCGAGTGATCTCCCGGCGGAACAGGGATTCCAAGATCGTCGAGAATGGAAAGGAGAGTCGGTTCGTGACCTGGACCCCGGGCCCGGCCCGGGTCTCCACAGGAGGGGGCGAAGAGGGTGCCGTAAACGTCGAAGACGACGGACCGGATGTCTGGGAGGCAGGGAAGGACCGGATCGCAGGAAGAGGGAGCCGGTGTAATCTCCCGGGAGAGTTTCCGGATGATGTCAGTGGCGTTCGGATTCATCTTCAGGAGCGCAGGAAGTGAAAGCGTTCAGGGGTGAGAAATTGTCCAAGGACGGCTCGCCGGTCGAGCCAGGTGGGATTGGACGGGGTGGCGGAGGTGAGCTCCCGGTAGAGGGCCTGGTGGGCTTCCGCGTAGTGGGCGATCGAATAGGGTTCGAGAGCTTCGGGGGCGGCAGGGAGGACATCCTGTTCCAGGGCCTCAGCCAGCCACTCGGTGGCGGGCAGGGAGGAGCTGCCGTCGTTGATGAGGAGATCTCCGGGGGAGAGGAGAGCCCGGGGGAAGATTTCCAGTTGCAGTTCCTCGGGGAGGTTCCCGAAGTCGAGAAACCTGCCCCGGTCAAGGGTTGCAAGGGTTTCGGTGATAATACGGTCGGGAAGTGATTCTCCGCAGGAGTGATACAGGTGGCGGAGGTGATCGCGGAGAAGGGCGCGCAGATGGTTTTCACTCACCCAGGTGCGCGGGATCAGGAGCTCCTGATAGAGAGCGCCAAGGTTCACGTCGTCGGGCACGAAGTGGGAGGTGATCTCAGGGAGATTCCGCCCCAGAAGGGGTCTTCCCTGGGCCAGAGGCTCGAGGAAGGAGAGGCCAAAGCCCTCCGCGATGGAAGTGGTGACGAGATGGGTGGAATGGGCCAGCCAGCTTGCGTAGGAAGAGTCCATGTCATCGCGAGGTGATGAGCGCCCTACCACCCCCATCTCGACGGGGAGATGGTATTGCTTTGCGGCCTGGGTCCATTGGTCATAGATCGGACGCCAGGCGGGATTGACTGGCGCGAGAGCCAGGGCGAAGGAGGTTCCGGGAGGCGCAAGGGCGGAGAGGAGACAGAACTCCCCGAGATTCTTGCGGCGAATTCCCCGCACGGGATAAAGGACGAAGGGGTCACCGGATTCACGGGTTGCCCGGGGGGATTCTGCCGGTGCCCGGACGGCATTGGGAAGCAGCATGGTTTGTTCCGCAGGGACTCCGGAGGACAGCAGGATGGCCTGGTCGCGTGAGTTGACGGTCAGGTAGCGGATCTGCGGGGCGAGGGGGTAGAGATGTTCGTGGGGGAGCAGGTTCTCGTAATTCTCTGGTCGCCCGTCCTCGGCAAAGTCGTGCAAGTGGAGGGCCAGGGGGGTCTTGCTCCCGGCCATAGAGGCCAGGAGACCGGGGAAGCCCCCATTCTTTCCCAGGGTCGGGTTGTGGAAATGCCAGCAATCAGGTTCGGCATTGAGGGCCTGACCGGCAGCCTGTCGCAGTTCCCTGAAGAGTTGTGGACTGTCTGCTCCCTCCCGTTCACCGATCTTGTGGTAGTCCAGGGAGGGAACGACGGTCACCGGGAGCCGGGCCGGTCCCTCGGGTGCGGTGCCCGACAGGATGACGTGCGCGATTCCGGCTCGCGAGAGAGCTTCCGACTGTGCTTCGATCACCCGTGTCACCCCACCTGGACGCAGGTGGTAGTGGATGAGAGCAACGGACATGGTCAGATAAAACTGCTTTCCAGCTTACCGGGTCTCCGGATGGGGAAGGTCGAGGGGGCGGTCTGCTGGTTGAACATCTTCATCCCGGAGTGAGGCCCGGAGAGGGAACTTCCGACGGTATTCGGGGAGGTTGATCAGAGGGGGGCGTTCTTCTTCCACAAGTTCGGTTGCGACTTCCTGATAGTGAGGTCCGGTGATCTCCAGAGCCCGGTAGATGTTGGAGATCTCAGCGGTTGCGGCGACCTTGCCATCCTTGTGGAGCCGACTGAGGAAAGACTGCAGAATTCCGAAGGACATCCTGCCGAGGGCGGCGGTGGATTGGTTTCGATGCACTCTTCGGTCGAGATTGACCTGTGCGAATGCGTCCATGCCCCAGCGGGTGTAAACATCCAGGATGTGCGAGGTCTCCACCCCGTAGCCGATCGGGAAGGGAATCCTCTCAAGGAGGTTGCGGCGGACGGCATACTCACCGGAGAGGGGCTGGAAGAGCTGAGTCAGTTCCGAATAGAAGAGCGAGAAGAGCGGGCGGACGAGAATCTCGGTGACCCGGCCTCCGCCGCTGGCCCGGATGTCTCCGGCAGGTTGGACGATCGGGCGTTCGTAGAAGGCCTTCACGTAGCCTATGTCTTCATGCTGGATCAGGGGGGCGACAAGTCCGTAGACAAAGCGTGGGTGGATGTTGGCGATGTCGGCATCCACGTAGCAGATGATGTCGCCCTGGAGCTGGTAGGCCGCCTTCCAGAGGTTCTCGCCCTTGCCGCGGTGGAAGCCGTGGGAAGGGAGGATGTCAGCGGAGTGGTAGAAGTCGGCACCGTAGGAGGTGGCGATTTCTGCCGTGCGGTCGGTTGACCCGGAGTCGACGACGGCGAGTTCATCAACGAGTGGGAAGCGATCCATGAGCTCGCTCTTGAGGACAACGATCTCCCTGCCGATCGTTTTTTCCTCGTTAAGGGTGGGAATGCAGAGGGAGATGCGCAGGCCGGATCTCTCCTTGGCCCGGCACAGCATTTCCAGGTCGGCGAATTCCCGGTGATGGAAAGTGTGAGATTTCAGCCAGGACACGGACAGTGGGATGGAAGGGGCTGGCAGGCAGGATTCGGGGGCCTCACGTCACTTGGAGCGAACACAGCGGAATCCGACGTGGTTGGTGGGAGAGAGGGACTCCGAGTAGTGCCGGGCGGCCGGACGATAGCGGAAACAGTAGGTGTTGTGACAGAGATGAGATCCTCCCTTGGTGACCCAGAGCCAGGCCAGACGGTGGAAGGGTTCCCCTGCCGGATAGCGTTTGCTCTGGAGATATTCCTCTACCATCGGCTGGCTTACCGGCTTGGCGGGCCCCTTGGGATTGGCCTTTGGGCGAGGGCGCTTGGCGAAGGTCTGAAAGTAGTCGGGACGATAGAGATCGGCGCAGTGTTCCCACACGTTACCGCCCATGTCATAGAGTCCGTAGGCGTTGGGAGGATAGGACCTGACAGGCGCGGTGCCGGAGAAGCCGTCTTGAGCGGTGTTCTTGTGGGGGAATTCCCCCTGGAAGACATTTGCCATCCACTTGCCACCGGGGTTGGGCTCGTCACCCCATGAGTAAAGTTTGTGATCGAGTCCTCCCCGCGCTGCCCGTTCCCATTCCGCCTCGGTGGGGAGTCGTTTTCCGGCCCACCTGCAATATTCGAGCGCGTCCTCGTGGGTGACGCAGACCACCGGATGTTCCATCTTGTCCTTGATGCCCGAAGAGGGGCCCTGGGGATGGCGCCAGTTGGCATCCCGGACGAACTGCCACCACTGCCATTCGGCTCCCGGGCGGAAAAGTTCCACCTTCTCCTGAGGTGGGATGAAGAGAAGAGCTCCGCCCTTGAGTTGATCCGGTGGGGCATCCGGAAAATCCTTGGGGTCCCAGCCCCGCTCAGCCTGGGTCCGGTAGCCGGTCGCCTCGGTGAACTCCATGAACTGGCGATTGGTGACCTCGGTGGCATCAATCCAGAATCCATTTACCGTGACGCGATGCACCGGGCGCTCCTCGGGAAACTTGGCCCGGGTTGTTTCCAGTTTCTGGTCGGAACCGCGGGTATAGCGCCCCGCAGGAATCCAGATCATGCCTTCGGAGGGGGCGGCAGACGGCTTCTTTTCAGGTTCCGACAGCAGGTCGGGGCAGGACGATTCCTGCCCTGGTGAGAAGGGCGGTCCGAGGCCAAGGAGAAGCAGGACTAGGAAGAGGGTGCGCATTGTGGGTTGGCTTTTAGGGAATAAATGATCAATTCCCCGTAATGGCTATGACCAAATTCCGGCCATGCATCGACCTGCACGATGGCAAGGTGAAACAAATCGTCGGAGGATCACTCAATGACTGTGGTCCTGGTCCCGAGGAAAACTTCGTCTCAGGGCAGGATGCGGATTGGTTTGCTCAAAAATTCCGGAAGGATGCTCTGTCCGGCGGGCATGTCATCATGCTTGGGTCCGGGAATGAAGAAGCCGCCCGCAGGGCGCTGGCAGAGTGGCCCGGAGGTCTCCAGGTGGGTGGCGGAATCACCCTTGCGAATGCGGCCGCCTGGCTGGAGGCAGGAGCCAGTCATGTCATTGTCACTTCGTGGCTCTTTGATGATGAGGGCCGATTTCTTCCGGAGCGCCTTCGGGCACTCTCGCGCGAGATCGGGGCCGAACGGATCGTGGTGGACCTGAGTTCGCGACGCAGGGCCGGCGGGTGGACGGTTGCGATGAATCGGTGGCAGACCCTCACCGATCTGGAGATCACCACTCAACTGCTTGACCGCCTGGCAGGTGACTGTGCGGAGTTCCTGGTACACGCTGCTGACGTGGAGGGGAAGTGTGAGGGGATTGATGCGGAACTGGTCGAACTTCTCGGGTCATGGGGAGGAAGACCCATGACCTATGCTGGAGGGGTGGCGAACATGAAGGATCTCCAACTGGTGGAAGAATCCAGCGGCGGCAGGGTTGACGTGACCGTCGGCAGTGCCTTGGACCTCTTTGGTGGAGGCGGGGTTGCTTATGACCAGTTGCTGTCCTGGAATGCGGGCGAACGCGAATGAAGGCATTCGGAGTAATCATGGCAATCATGGTAGTAGTCCTGCTGGTGGGTGGAATCCATCGCAGGGTGAGAAAGCGTCGCCGGGGAGAGGTGCGGGCCATGCTTTTAGGCGAAGAGGAGCGAACCCTCCTGTGTGAGAAAGTTCCACTTTATGCCCGCCTGCCGACCGGCCTCCAGGATAAGCTCGAGGGACTGGTTCAGGTCTTCATTCACGAGATTGGATTTGAACCCTGCGGGCATTTGGACGAAGTGACCCATGAGATGCAGTTGCGCATTGCGTCCCAGGCCTGCCTGTTGCTGCTGGAGAGTGGATACGACCACTTCGGCCGGTTGCGCAGTGTGCTGGTCTATCCCGATGCCTACCAGGCGCGGGACGAAATGGGGGTGGAGAGCATACGACTGGGCGAGAGTTGGCGGAACGGAAGTGTTGTGCTCTCATGGCAAAGTGTGCGCCAGGGAACCAGGAATCCGGAGGACGGACGCAACGTCGTTCTCCATGAGTTTGCCCATCAACTGGACCAATTTGACGGGCGGGGTGATGGGCTTCCGGTGTTGAAGAGTCGGGGTGATTATCCCGAATGGGCCGAAACGATGAAGGCTTCTTATCAGAAGCTGCGGGCGAGGGTGGAGAGGGGAGCCCGGACGGTCCTGGACGATTACGGGGCCACTAATCCGGCCGAGTTCTTTGCGGTTGCGACGGAGACCTTTTTTGAGAAACCCAGGCAACTGGTGAAGGAGCACCAGGGGCTCTACGAGCAACTGAAACGCTTTTACGGTCTAGATCCTCTTGAGTGGGAGTAACTTGGCCGGGGGGAAGGGCGTTCCAGGGAGAGAATCAGAGATCGCGACTTGATTTAGTTAACATTTCTTAATAATCTCCGAATCAATTGAGAGATGAGTGAGCCCGGCCGCCCCTTGGAAGCAGACCCCTTTGAAGAAACCCTCGCGCCCCTCCCGACCAAGGAGGACGGGGATAGTGTAGAGACCAGTAAGCCGAAGGCTGTTACCGCGGAGGCGCCGTTGGAAGGGAGCCCGGAAGGTGACGTCGCGGAGTCACGGCAGGTGGACGGACCAAGTGTCCTGGCCCGGGTGGAACGCCTTGACAGAGACGCCGAGGAAGCCACGGAGACAACGATCCCAGGCGGGCCGCGGTGGAAGTTCTGGAAACGCCCTAATAAGCGTGACCGGCAACTTGAGACATTGCGACAGGGAGCGACCGAAATGGTCGGCCTGATGAGGTCCATACGCGATCACCTGGAAGGAGAGCACCGTGATCGCAAGGGACTGATGAAGACTCTCACTCCTCTCCCCGTTGCAGTGGAAAGTCTTCAGTCGATGAGCGAGCGTCAGGCCGAAACCGGTCGCACCCTGACGGGATTGAGAAAGACTCTGGAGCAAAGGGCGGAAAAGGATGGTCTGATGATACGTTCTCTGGACCGGATGGGTCATACGATGACGCACGTGGAGGAGACCTTTGAGAAACTCGGGAAAACCCTTTCCGGGATGGACCAGGCCAACCAGCTCAGCGCCAAGAATATGGAGTTGCTCGGTGAACGCGTCTCGGATTCCGGGCGCTTCATGAACGAGTCCTTCGTTCAACTGCGGGATGCTGAACGGGATTTCACCAATTACCTGTCCCGGAGTTCACGCCGCAGTGGCATGGCAATGGTAGCGGTTTGCAGTCTCCTGGTGGTGTCCGTGGTGGCGGTAGGTTTCATGTTCCGGGAGAATCGAAACCTGCTGACCGCGGTCCAGCAGAACGGGTCACTTGTGGTTCAGGTTCCCCGGAATGAGCCCACGAACGAAGCATCCCACAGGCTGGCGCTTTTTGATGAGCAACTGAGACAGGTCGATGACGGGATCGAGGAGCCCGACCGTGAAATCGTGACGAAACCCGGGGATCTGGAGCCTGATGAGGCGAAAGAGGTTGTTCCTGTGGACACGGAGGCCGCCGGTTTGCTCTCCACACGCAAACCGCCCCGCAGGGAGTAATCTCCTGCGTGATCTAGCCTGCAGTCTTCCGGCTTTCCGCTTCCCGCCAGTTGGAGTAAGAAGGGTGAAGCGCATGTGGTATTATTTGCAGAACGGCCAGCAAGTGGGACCGGTTTCGAAGGAAGAGTTGCAGGGACTCCTTCAGGGCCAGGCCCTTCCAGTGACGACCGTGATCTGGACCAAGGAGATGCCGGAATGGGTGCCCGCCAACCAGGTAGCCGAGGTGATAGGGGGTGTAACCGGTGGGTATATGCCGCAACCTGTCGCTGGTGGCGCCTATGTGAGGGCTTTTGTGCCTGCTTCCAACGCGATGGCGATCACCAGCATGGTCCTGGGAATCATAGGTGTGATGGGGGCGGCGATCATCACCTCAGTTCCTGCGATCATATGCGGTCATATCGCACGTCGACAGATTCGAGATGCGGAAGGACGGGAAGGGGGAGAGGGGATGGCCCTGACGGGGTTGATCCTTGGATATATGGTAACGGTGCTGAGCCTGCTTGTGATAGGGTTCTTTATCGTGATGTTCTGGTGGGCGATTAGTTATTCGTAAACTCCCACCCCGCGCCCGT
>DLRK01000205.1:123475-138920 GCA_002501065.1 Akkermansiaceae bacterium UBA7890 | reverse complement strand
CTGGTGACCTTCAGGAGCGGGCAGGTTCTCAGCCTGCGGAATTCCTGGGCGGAGATGAACGAGCGGGAAGTTGTTTCCGTTGTCTTCCAGGGAAGCAGGGCCGGGGGAAAGGTTGAACGTCTCTTCGGGACCGACGGACTGGACGAAACGGCCTTCGACTCCTGCGAGCTGTATCTACAGGAGGGTGGAGAGTCGGTGAACCGCAGCATTGAAACTGAACCTTGTGAAGACATGGGGCGGATCGGTTCCGCAGCGAATTTCGTGGAGACCATCGAAGGCACAGCAGAGCCTCTCAACACGCCTGACGAGGCCCTCAAACTCATGAAGATTATTGATGCGCTCTACGAATCGGCTGACTCGGGAGTGCCGGTTTCTCTCTAAGTTAAATTTCGCAAAATGGGGCGCTTGCCCGACAGATCTCACAACTCACGACTCATGGCACTCAACAGAAAACTCCGCATGGGAATGGTTGGTGGTGGACGCGGTGCGTTCATCGGCGCGGTGCACCGCATGGCGGCCAACCTGGATGGCAGGATTGAACTGGTGGCGGGGGCCTTCTCGTCCGATCCGGAGAAATCAAGACTCAGTGGCGAGGACTTCTTTCTCGATCCGGATCGTGTCTACGGCTCCTACCAGGAGATGGCTGAGAAGGAGGCGGCACGGGAGGACGGGATCGATTTCGTGACCATCGTGGTGCAGAACCACCTGCATGTCCCGGTGGCCAGGACCTTCCTGGAGGCCGGCTTCAATGTGATCTGCGACAAGCCGCTCTCCAGCAACCTGGACGACGCCAAGGAGCTGCAGCAACTGGTGCACTCAAGTGGCAAGGTCTTCTGCCTCACCCACAACTACACCGGTTACCCGATGGTGAAGGAGGCCCGCCGGATGGTGCAGGACGGTGAACTGGGCAGGCTTCTCAAGGTGGTGGCCGAATATCCGCAGGGCTACGCGGTGGGGGATGTGGAAGGTGAAGGCCAGGGCCAGATTTCCAACTGGCGGGCCGACCCCGCCATCGCCGGGGCCTCCAACTGCATGGGGGATATCGGCACCCACGCCCACAACCTTGTGCGCTACATCTGCGGGCTGGAAGTGGATGAGCTGGCCGCTGAACTGTCTGCCTTCATTCCGGGGCGCGAACTCGACGATGACGGCAACTGCCTGGTTCGTTTCACCGATGGGGTGAAGGGGATCATTTATGCCTCCCAGATCTCCAACGGGGATGAGAACGATCTCAACATCCGGGCCTATGGAACGAAGGCCTCCATCGAGTGGCACCAGGAGGATCCCAACGAGTTGGTCGTGAAGTATGCCAATGCTCCGCGAAAGACCTATCGCCGCGGCAATGACTATGTAGGAGAAGCGGCCTCGGCCAACTCACGGACGCCCTTCGCGCACCCGGAAGGCTTTATCGAGGCCTTCGCCAACATCTACCTCGCGGCCGCAGGGGCGATTGCCGACCAGATCGAAGGCAATGATCCGCCTGCGGAGGGCTATGATTTCCCGACCGTTGATGACGGGGTGGCAGGCAACGCCTTCATCAAGGCCTGCGTGGAGTCCTCAGGGAACAATGCGGCCTGGACCGGGTTGGATCTGTAGGGCAGGGAGCGAACTTCCCCGGGATTTCCTCCTGCATCCTCCTGCAATTGAAGGGTTGCCGTTGCCTTTCGCGTCCTCTAGCGTGCAACAAATTCCAAGATCATCATGAAACAGCGACTGTCCCTCATCCTCCCCGTCGCCCTTGTGGCGGCCATGGTCCCGCTGGCGATCGGCCAGAAAGACGGCAAGCCCCAGGGCAAGAATGCCGATAAGATTGCGCCCAGCCTGCCTGAGAAGGCTTTCGCTGAGCCCAGGAAGAAGCGAAAGCTCCTCGTTTTCTCGCGCACCAATGGATTCCGCCACGGATCGATTCCCACCGGTTTGACTGCGGTGAAGATGATGGGGGAGAAGACAGGTGCCTATGAGGCCATCCTCAGTGATGACCTGGGCAACTTTGAGAGCGACAGGATCAACGAGTTTGATGCCATTCTCTTCCTCAATACCACCGGGGATCCCTTCCGGGAGAAGGCTGTGATCGATCCCCAGGCCCGCTCGGAGCGCCTGCAGAAGAACCTGCAGGACTTTGTGAAGAGCGGGAAGGGCTTCGCGGGCTTTCACTCCGCCACCGACACCCTCAAGCCCAGGGGAGATCACACTCCGGAATACTCCAAGATGATCAACGGTGCTTTCGACGGTCACCCGTGGGGCGGCGGCAGCAATGTGACCATTGCGGTGGAGAAGGGGCAGGAGAAGCACCCCATCGTGGCCCACCTGAAGGGCGGGAGCATGAGCTTCAAGGAGGAAATCTACCAGTTGCGTGATCCATACGATTCCAGCAAGGTGCAGATGCTCCTGCGCCTCGACCTGGAGAAGAGCGATAAGAAGGGCCTCAAGCGGGCGGACCGTGATTACGGAGTGGGCTGGGTGCGCAAGTGGGGTGAAGGTCGCGTCTTTTACTGCTCACTCGGCCACAACGACGCCATGTACTGGCACCCGGATGTGCTCAAGATCTATCTGGGCGGCCTGCAGTATGCCCTGGGGGACTTTGATGTGCCGTCGAAATAGGGATCGGATGGAGTGGCGCTCCAATACCGGGATTTCATGACTCAAGTCGCCCGTGGCCCCTCTTTTTTGTGCGATGGGAGTCAGCGCTGATCGCCACGAGGGACGCTACGGATGGGGACGGAGCGATCCCCGATCTGCTGGTGGTCCAATGGACGCGCTACGGGATACTCGAGGGCGAGAGGGGAGAAGGCCACTTGCGCCCATGCGGTCCCCGGTGGAGGAACGGACTCATCTCCCCAGTACTGGGCACCTAGCCCTCAGATCCTGTGGGAGAGAAGGCGAGATTGGAGGGTTGTCTGGAGTGAGGGCAGCGACCACTTCGGCAGCGTGCCATTTCATCGTGGCAAGGTCACTGGGAGCTGATCGCTTGTGAAAAAATTCACAAAGTCCTTGTGAATTTTTTCACAAATTGTTATGGCTGCCGAAGGAAAGCCTTAAGGAAAGCCCTAAGGAAAGTTCCAAGGAAAGGCCATGGCCAATTTCTTCCCGCGCTGGACGAACATTTTGCCGCTTAAGGTAGCGGTGTGCCTTGGAGTCGCCGGGGCCGGAGTGGTGGTGGGATTTTCCTACTACGCCACCCCGAAGGCACAACGTGTCGGCTACATGCCGGCCCAACCGATTCCCTACGATCACTCATTGCACGTGAATCAGCTGGGGATGGACTGCCGCTACTGCCACAGCTTCGTGGAGCATTCGGGCCATGCCAACGTTCCTTCCGCCAATACCTGCTGGAACTGCCACCAGCATATTCGCAAGGACAGCGAAAAGCTCAGGCCCCTGCGCCGGGCCTTCGACAAGGACTTTGCGGAGTATGATGGTGAGCCGATCAAGTGGGTCCGGGTGCATGAGAGTCCCGATTACGTCTTCTTCAATCACTCTGCCCACGTGAACCGCGGGGTCTCCTGCAAATCCTGTCATGGAAAGGTGAACGAGATGAAGGTCGTCTACCAGGCCGAGCCGCATTCGATGGGCTGGTGTCTCGACTGCCACCGCAAGCCGGAAAATCACCTTCGTCCACTGGAAGAGGTCTTCAACCTCGACTACGACGCGGAGGAATGGCTGGCCGACAACAGGATCCTGCATCCCGAAACCGGCGAGGAGCTCAAAACCCAGAAGGACCTGGGTCTCTTTCTGAAGGAGCACTGGAACATCAAGGCCAAGGAGAGTTGCTCCACCTGCCACCGCTAGATCATGAGTAAACGCACCTGGCATCATCCGGATATTCCTGCAGAGGATGCGGGCGTCGTGTCCTGGCGTAGCGTGGGTGAACTGGAGCGTAGTCCAGCCTTTCAGGAGCACCTCGAACGTGAATTTCCGACGGGCTCCGGCTGCCTGAGCGAGGAAGACCGGCAGGCCACGCGGCGCAGCTTTCTCAAGCTCATGGGGGCGTCCTCGGCGTTGAGCGGACTGACGCTGGTGTCGTGTCGGCGCCCGGAGTCCTACATCGTGCCCTACAAGAAGGCGCCGGAGTGGGTTATTCCCGGAAAGCCGCTCTATTATGCTTCCACCCGGCCGCGGGCGGAGGGCTCCGTGCCCCTGGTAGTCACCACCTTTGAGGGCCGACCCACCAAGTTGGCGCCCAATGGCGATCACGACGATGGATGCGGTGCCGATGCCCTGACCCAGGCGTCCGTTCTCAATCTCTACGATCCCACCCGTTCCAGGGACTTCCTGAAACGGGGGAAGAAGGCTTCACAGAAGGAATTTGAAGAGGTCTTCACCTCTATCACCAGGGAGGGCGGAAAACTTGCCATCCTGGTTGGTGAAGACGATTGCCCGACCCGCCATCGCCTGAAGGGCGAGATAGAGACGGCTTATCCGGGTTCCAGGTTCTACAGCTATGAGTCCCTGCGGGGCGAGGCCCGCCGCAAGGTGCAGGCGGAGCTCTTCGGTGACGGGGTGGAAGTGGTGGTCGATTTCTCCAAGGCTGATCGCATCCTGTCGCTGGACTGTGACTTTCTCGGAATCGATCCGATGGGAAATGCCTCACAGTTTTCCAGGAAGCGTCAGGGAGGGGGAGAGGATTACAGGAAGGACATCGATTCCGAGGCCATGAACCGGCTCTATGTGGCAGAGACGGCCTACAGCCTTACCGGAGGTATGGCCGATCACCGCCTGCGGGCCAAGCCCAGCCAGATCGCCAGGATTGCGGCGCAGGTCGCCGCTGAGCTCGGGGTGACGGTCGAAGGTTACGAGTCCGGCAGGATGTCCGCCGAGGAGAAGGCAGAAGTATTGGGCGACACGGAGAGCTTTGACGGTTGGATCAAGGGGTGCGTGGACGACCTTAAGGCGAATGAAGGCAGGGCCGTGGTTCTGGCCGGGAGCCGCCATGGGGAAGAACTGCAGCGCATCGTCATCGCCATCAACAAGAAGCTGGGAGCCTATGGGGGACCACTGGTGGCCTATGAAACCGGTCGCAGGGGCTACGGGAGCATTGCCGAGTTCGAGAAGGAGGTTGATACCGATACCATCGTCCTCCTCCTGGGACCGTCCAATCCGGTATATGACCGCCCGGGTGGAAGATTTGCGGATCTGCTCGATCGCGCCAAGCTGAGCATCCATCTGGGCCTGCGCACTGACGCTACCGCCCTGGCCTGTGACTGGCATATCCCGGGTGCCCACTATCTGGAGAGCTGGGGTGATACCCGCACCGCGAGTGGAACCTACTCGCTGGTGCAGCCGATGATCCTGCCGCTCTACGGAGGACACTCTGAGCTTGAGATCCTTGCCCAGCTCCTTTCCTGGAAATCCTTCGACTGGGCCAAGGTGGAGAGCAAGAACCAGGAGGAGAAGATCGCGGCCCCGACGCTTGTCGCGGGTGAAGGCCTGAATGGCGATCCCTCGCCGGCCCTGGCGGAAGTGCGCAAGACCTTCGCCCTGCCCGATAATGCCAATGAGGAGGGTGACATCGCCTGGAAGGAGGCTCTCAGGGACGGCTACCTGCGGAGTAGTTCCTACCGCAGCATGGACACCGAAAAGGTGAAGGCCCCGGCACCCGGTCTTGCCGCAAACAGGCCGGACGGAATCGAGATCAATTTCCTGGCGGATGCTTCGGTGTGGGACGGTCGCTATATCGACAACGGCTGGCTGCAGGAGGCGCCGGATCCCATTTTGAAGCTCTCGTGGGACAACGCCGCTCTTGTTTCACCCAAGACGGCCAAGGATCTCGGGGTCTACGATGCCATTCAGGAACTTGAACCCGAGACCGACATCCCGCTTCTGGGCAAGGTCAAGAATGCGCCCAAGCCGCTCATTGACGAGGGAGAGAACGCCAGGGCACCCATGGCGCTGATAAAGACTGCGGCGGGTCGGATGGAGATCCCCGTTCTGGTGGCCTTCGGTCACGCCGACAACTGTATCTCCATTGCCCTTGGCTACGGGCAGGGAGCCTCCGACAAGCGCGACGGGGTGGAGGTGGCCAGTGAAGATGACCCTTATGCCCCTGTCGGACTCGTGGGCATTAACACCGGGTTCAATGCCAACCAGTTGCGTGGCGATGCCTCCTTCAGTTCCGTGGCCACAGTCACGAAGGTGAAGGAACGGTATCCCGTCGCCCTGGTCCAGGAGCACAACGCCATGAATGGCCGGGCACTCGCCCGCGAGGTTTCCACCAAGGCTGTCGAGCATCACGGGCACAAGGTCTCCTTTGAAAAGCAGATCGCCCGGGTGCGCAGGCAGGGACCGGTCGATTCACATGCTCCCGAAAATATTTCCCTCTATGAGCGTCGTGGATCGAAGACCTGGGAAAGTGACCCCGACAAGCAGGAGGATCTCATCAGTGACAAGATCCACCAGTGGGGCATGACGATCGATCTCAACACCTGCCTCGGGTGCAACTCCTGCCTGATCGCCTGTCAGGCGGAGAACAACATCCCGATCGTGGGTAAGGAACAGGTCGCGATGGGGCGCGAGATGCACTGGATCCGCATGGACCGCTATTTTGCGGCTCCCATGACTGAAATGGACGAGAAGACCCATGAGAAGGTGCCCACTCCTGCTTGGGTGCAGGAGAATCCCGAGATGATTCCGCAGCCGGTGTCCTGCATGCAGTGTGAGAATGCGCCCTGCGAGACAGTCTGTCCGGTCAATGCCACGGTGCACACCGAAGAAGGGCTCAATACCATGGCCTACAACCGTTGTATCGGAACCCGCTACTGTGCCAACAACTGCCCCTATAAGGCGCGGCGTTTCAACTATTTCGACTACAATAAGCGCAATCCGCTCCTCGATCGGAACCTCTACAAGGGCCCCTTTGGCGCAACGCAGGTGGGGACCGCTCCCCACCTTCAGCGGAACCCGAACGTATCAGTACGCATGCGCGGGGTGATGGAGAAGTGCACCTATTGCGTGCAGCGCCTGGAGAGTGCCAAGATCAAGCAGAAGCAGATTGGGCGCGAAAAGACACTGCGTGCCGGCACCCGGTCCACCGAGGTGTCGATCAAGGCGGAAGACCTGAGGGTCAAGGCGGACTCGATCAAGATGGCGTGCCAGGACGCCTGTGAAGTCAACGCGGTCAGCTTTGGCAACCTCCTCGACAAGGAGGACGCACAGGTCTGGCGCGCGAAGTACAAGGGAGAGAAAAAGAACGGGGATGGAATGATCGAGATCATCCACAACCCGCGCAACTACGACGTCCTGCAGTATGTCGGGACTGCCCCGCGCACCAGCTACCTCGCCCGTGTGAAGAACCCCAACCCGGCCATGCCCGATGCTGCCTATCGAGGCCTGGCCACCATCCACACCGCCTGAACCAGGAGCCTGAAAACTCATGGCAGATACCGCCACCAAGACTACGAGTGAGGCGTCAGCGCCCCGGGAGGTGAAACTCCCGGTGCTGGAGCGCGAGAAGCTCGTCCTCAACAAGCGTTCCTACCATTGGATCACGGAGCGTGTGTGCGGGGTGATCGAGAACAAGCAGCCCAAGATCTGGTGGACGCTCTTCCTTCCCACCATCGCCATGGCCATCATGGGAGTGGGCGGGGGTCTGGTCTACCTGGTGACCACCGGGGTAGGGGTGTGGGGCAACACCAACCGGGTGATGTGGGGCTGGCCCATCGTGAACTTCGTGTTCTGGATCGGAATCGGCCATGCCGGAACCCTCATTTCCGCTATTCTCTTCCTCACCCGGCAGAACTGGCGAACTTCCATCAACCGTGCAGCGGAGGCCATGACCATCTTTGCGGTGATCTGTGCCGGTATCTTTCCGGCCTTTCACGTGGGACGGGTCTGGATGGCCTGGTATCTCGCGCCCATTCCCAACGCCAACGCGGTCTGGCAGAATTTCAAGTCACCGCTTCTCTGGGACGTTTTTGCGGTCGGGACCTACTTCTCAATCTCGCTCGTGTTCTGGTTTCTCGGGATGGTGCCCGATCTGGCCACCATCCGGGACCGCTGCAAGCGCGGGGTGAAGAAACTGCTCTACGGGCTCTTCTCGCTCGGCTGGCGTGGAAGCAATCGCCACTGGAGCCACTATGAGATGGCCTATCTCCTCCTCGCGGCGCTCTCTACCCCGCTCGTGCTCTCCGTGCACTCGGTGGTGAGTTTCGACTTTGCCACCTCGGTGGTGCCCGGCTGGCATACCACCATTTTCCCGCCCTACTTTGTTGCGGGCGCCATTTTCGGCGGTTTCGCCATGGTATTGACCATCATGATTCCGGCCCGCTTCATCTACGGGCTGGATGACATGATCACGATGAAGCACATCGACAATATGGCCAAGATCATCCTCCTGACGGGAACGATCGTGGGATACGCCTACCTGATGGAACTCTTCGTGGCCTTCTATTCGGGTGCCAAGTATGAGATGGCGGCTTTCACCTACCGGATCACCGGTCCCTACTGGTGGGCCTACGTGGCCATGATGAGCTGCAACGTGCTTTCTCCCCAACTCTTCTGGTTCAAGTGGTGCCGTGAAAACCTCTGGGTCGTGATGGGAGTGTGCATGGCAGTCAATGCCGGGATGTGGTTTGAGCGCTTTGTCATCATTGTGACCACCCTGACGCGTGATTTCATGCCCGCCAACTGGAAGTACTATAATCCGAGCTGGGTGGACATTGGCCTTTTTCTCGGGACGATCGGGCTCTTCACCGCACTCTTCCTGCTCTTCCTGCGTTTCCTGCCTTGTGTCAACATCGCGGAGGTCAAGTGGGCCAAGGAAGAGAGTGATGTGCATTACGACGACAAGAAGGAGCACCTGGATGAGGGCACGGTGGTGGAGGCCGCCTACCAGCATGAACTTGAGAAAGGAACTGCCGAAGTCTGATGAGCACCTCCGTCAAACGCGTCTACGGCTACCTGGCCGAGTTTGAAAGCGCCTCCGCTCTCTATAAGGCGGCCCAGAGGGTGCGCGATGCCGGCTTCAGGAAGTGGGACTGCTACACTCCCTACCCGGTGCACGGGCTTGATGACGCCATGGGACTGAAGCGTTCGATCCTTCCCTACTTTGTCTTCTTCGGAGGACTCACCGGATTGATCACCGCCTTCCTGCTCGCCTATGTCACGCAGGTGGGAATCTATCCCACGACGGTACAGGGCAAACCGGCCAACATCTTTACGGTGCCGGCCTTCTTCCCGGTCATGTTCGAGTTGACGGTGCTCTTCTCCGGCTTCACCGCACTTTTTGGATTTCTGGGCCTCAGCCAACTTCCACGCTGGAACCATCCGCTCTTCGCGAGCCGACAGATCCACCGGGTGACGGACGACGGTTTTTATATCGCCATCGAGGCGCGGGATCCCAAGTTCTCGGCGGAGGGGACGAAGGGGTTCCTCGACGAGATCGGGGGCGACAACATCGAACTGGTCGAAGACGACGAGAAGTAAGCTGACATCATGAAGTACTTTTTCCTCGCCTTTACCGGACTGGTTGCCTTCACCATCGGGGTGTTCGGCTTCCGGGGGGGTAAGACGATCAAGACTCCCATCGAGATCTTCCCGGACATGGACCGCATGGATTTCGTGCAGTCACAGAGGCCCAGTGATTTTTTCCATGATGGTCTGGGCGCACGTCTTCCGGTTGCCGGCACGGTGCCGCATGCGAGCGACGACGGGGTCTTTCCGGTCGAGTTCGGGGAGGGACGTAGCGGGCACTACTACACCGGGGCCATCAATGATTATTTTGCCAACGGCCTTCCTCTTGAGAACCTGGGTCTCATCGGGGAAGACGCGACCTCCGAAATGCAGGCTCTCCTTCGTCGGGGCCAGGATCGCTTTTCGATTTTTTGTGCAATCTGTCACGGTGAGTCCGGGGACGGGACCGGGACGATCAGCGACTACATGGCAGCCAAGATTGCCAACCTGCATGAGGTCCGCTTTGGCAGTGATCAGTACCCGGATGGCAAGCTCTATCACGTGATCACCTACGGGCAGGGACTGATGGGCGGTTATGGTGCCAGTATTCCGGTCCGTGACCGCTGGGCCATCGTCGCCTACGTGCGTGCGCTTCAGGACTCCAGGAAGGCACCGGCTCCTGTGCCTTTGGAGAACGATAACCCGGCAGGAGGCTCCATTAACTGATTTCCGGCATGGCACATCATTTAGTCACATCGGCAGATATCCCCGTCGACGGCGAAAAGCTGGCAATCGATAAGGTGAGCCGCATCAGAGGGATCTGCCTGATAGTGGCGATTGCCGGGGCTGTGGTGAGCGTGCCGGCCCTTCTCGGTGTCTTCGGCCGTGGGGTGCAGGGATCCTACAGCTTTTCGTGGCTCTACGGCTTTTTCTTCTTCACCACCCTGGCTCTGGGGGGGTGCTTCTGGACCCTCCTTCACAATGTGAGCAACTCGGGGTGGGGGATCTCGGTGCGGCGCGTGATGGAAAATGTGGGCTATGTCTTCCCCTGGATGTTGATTCCGGTTCTGCCGATCCTCCTGTTGCCGGGGGTTCAGGAGTTTCTCTACGAGTGGATGGAGAAGCACCGAATGGCCAAGGAAGTCGTCGGTTCTGCCAGGGAGGGCCTGCACCATGGAGAAACCGCCGATCATCTCCTCCACGGCAAGTACTGGTATCTCAACATCAGCTTCTGGTCCTTCCGGATCATCGCCTATTTTGCCGTCCTCGGGTTTGTCATCCATTTCCTGCGCAGGCTCTCGGTTGATCAGGATGATGATCCCGAACCAGGAACGCGCCGCCTCCTGCGGGCGCGCTTTCATTCCTGCTGGGGTGTGCCGGTCTTTGCGGTGGTGCTCACTTTCCTGTCCATTGATCTGGTCAAGGGGCTCGACTACAAGTGGTTTTCCACCATGTGGGGTGTCTACGTCTTCTCCGGCAGCGCCCTCAATGGGATGGCGGTCATTATCCTGGTTACGATTGTCCTCCGCCGGATGGGTTACCTGAAGAACGTGGTTGGTCCCGAGCACGACCACCTGATGGGCAAACTGGCGTTTGCCTTCACCGTTTTCTGGGCCTACATCTCCTTCGACCAGTATTTCCTCTACTGGTATGCCAACATTACGGAGGAGACCCGTTACTTCGTTCTGCGTAATACCGGGGGCTGGAACTGTGTCAGTATCATCCTGGTTTTCGGGCATTTCGCGGCCCCCTTCCTCCTCCTCATCCGTCAGGATCTCAAGCGCAGGAACAGCTACATGATCGCGGTGGCGGGTTACCTTCTTTTCATGCATATGATCGATGTCTACCACATGATCATGCCCGAGCGCGGTCCCTCCGTGACCAGGATCCTGCATCCGGAGAATCCCGAGGCTTGGACGCTCTGGCTCAAAGGCTCCGTCATCGGGGATGTCATCGCCTTTGTGACAATCGGCTGCTTCTTCCTCTTCGTCCTCCTGCGTAATCTTGGTTCGGCGGCGCTTTACCCGCACCGGGATCCGCGCATTCTTGAATCGGCTAACGTGCATAACTGATGGCTTCGGCGAACAATCCTCTCAAGCGGTTCTCGACTTTCTGGTTGGGATGCATCCTCTTCGTGGCCTTCGGACTGGCTGGTCTGGTATTGGGTGTCGGATTCAACAAGTCGGGGGTAAACAGATTCGACGAGGTTGACGAAAAACGGCGGGTCAAGATCAAGCGGAAGGCCGACAAGGCCCACGCCGGCGTGGGCAAGACGGTAAGGAGAAGCTTTGACAAGGTGGGGGCACGGTTTCTGGAAACGGCTCCCGCTTCAGTTGAAAAACCCGAATTTGTTCTGCCGGGATCGACCACTCAGAAAGCGAAGGCTTCGGGGGGATTGGGAGTGACGGTTCCGGTTGGCTTTCCGGAGGTGCCCGCCGACGCCCCGGTAGATCCCCAGGTGATGGAAAAGGGAAAAGTAGTATTTATCATGTGTTCGGCCTGCCACGGTCCCGAGGGGGAGGGGATGTATCATATCAACAAGACGGGCCCCCCGCTGGTGGGATCCGAGTGGGTGACGGGTTCAGTCGCAAACCTCATTGCGATCCAGTTTCGTGGTTTGAACGGGACAATGGAGGTCAATGGCAAGGAGTATACTCCAGTCGCTCCCATGGCTCCTCTTCCGCTGGACAACGATTCGATAGCCGCGGTTCTCACCTACATTCGAAACAGCTTCGGGAACAAGGCCTCTCCGGTGAGCGCCGAGCAGGTCGAAGCGATGCGGGGGGAACTGGGAAAACCGATGCTGAGTCCCGCCGACCTCATTGCTCCAACGGCCAGCACGGGGCCGACACCCAACTAGATTAACGAACCTTTCTCAATGGCTTCCGATAGTGACAGCGAGATGAAGATCCAGGAGGATCTGGAGTTGCGGACGAGGATCGACCGTTCGTTGCGACATCCCGTGATGTTCTTGTTTGTCAGCGGAGCGGGGTGGCTGGCGGTGGCGCTCATCCTCGGGTTTATTGCATCATACAAGTCGCACGACTCGAGCTTTCTCGCCGGCATCGAGTTTCTCAATTACGGACGGGTCTACCCGGCCCACGTGAATGTCCTGGTTTACGGGTGGGGATGCCAGGCTGCCTTCGGCCTCATCATCTGGCTGCTGGCACGACTTTCACGTAGCGAGTGCAATTCTGCCGGGATTATCCTTACCGCCGCGCACTTGTGGAACTTTGGTATCCTGGTCGGCATGCTGGCCATTCTTGGGGGTTATGGATCGGGCAAGCCATGGATGGAATTTCCGGCTGCGATCTGGCCGGTCCTTCTCCTGAGCTATCTGTTCATCACGGTGTGGTCCTTCATTCAGGTTCGCTGCAGTTACGGCGGCAGGACGTATGTGGGGCAGTGGTATCTCCTGGCCGCTGTTTTCTGGTTTCCGTGGATATATCTCACCGGGCACCTCTTCGTTTTCGTATTTGACGGGCATCCCGTGATGGCGGCAGGAATCAACGCGTGGTTCAGGTATGCCCTCATCCTGCTCTTCTTTGCCCCGGTGGCTCTTGGCACGGCGTATTATCTCACCCCCAAGATCACGGGCCGTCCAATTTACAGCTATTCACTTGCTCTCTTCGGATTCTGGGCGCTGGCGGTGATCGGTCCCTGGGCCGGCATGCAGAAGCTGGCAGGCGGTCCTCTCCCGCAGTTCATGCCTTATCTCGGAGCCACCGCCACCAGCCTCATCCTGATCCCGGGAATAGCGGTCGGCGTCAATATCCTCATGACCCTGCGTGGACATAAATCGGAGGTGGGTGCCAGTCCCTCCCTGCGCTTTACCATCGCCGGGATCGTGGCCTTTGTGGTGCTCGGATTGGTGGGCATGGGCCTCAACACGCCAACTGGTCTCAAGATGACCCAGTTCTCCCTTGCCAGCTACGGCTTTGAGATTCTTGCAGTATACGGGTTCTTCAGCATGTGTGCCTTTGGCGGCATCTACTTCATTGTGCCGCGGATCACCCGTCGCGAATGGCTCTCACGACGCTTCATCAGATGGCATTTCTGGCTCACCGTCTATGGGATCGGCACGGTGGTGGTCTGCTCTATCATGGGCGGAATTTTCCAGGGGGCGGCTCAGGAAGCCTACAACAGCTCCTGGCATGACGCCGCCACCCGGAATTACGCCTACAACGTGGGAACCACGGTGGCGTGGTTCTTCATCATTTTCGGCAGCCTTTTCTTCCTCCTTCATCTCCTTCTCATGTGGGCTCGCCTCGGCCGCCGCAGCCAGCACCCGACTCTTCTGGGGAACGCTCATCACGGGGAATCTCCCCATGGACCAGAGGGTGATCTCGACGAGGCACAGACAGGGGAAGCCTGTCTTGCACAACTTCTTCCGCTGTCCGATTTTGATTCCCTCCCACGCCGCTAGCAGACACTCATGCCGGATGCGCACGTCAAAACTCCGCATCGATAAACCCTCCCAGTTCCTTACATGACATTCAAAGCATTCATGTCCGCCCTGGCGTTGAGCTTCGGAATCCCGTGGCTCCTCATCATCGTGGTTCCTTTCGGGAAGATGCGGAATCTGGAACCGGTTCATTTTGAAAAGAAGAATGACGGCAAGGACGAGGTTTACGTCCCCCGCCGCTCAGGGCAGATTGCAACGGGATCCGCCGTCTACGGAGCCAACGGATGCTACGTCTGTCATACTCAGCTCATCCGGGCAGGATACGCGGGCTCGGAACTTGGACGTCCTGACTGGGCCGGTTTTCAGATCAAGGACGAGAATGGGGTGAGCATCAATACCGCTCGTGAGACCACGCCCTACGATTACGTGAACGAGCCCTTCGCCCACATCGGGCTCATGCGTGTGGGCCCTGACCTCAGCAACGTGGCGGGGCGGATCCAGAAGTATCTGGACAACCCGCTGACCAAGGCGGAATCCCCCGAGAACTGGCTTTACCTTCACCTCTACAATTCCGCGCTCAAGACGAGGACGTTGAATAACCGATCCGGGTGTCCCCCGCAGCCTCACTTTTTCAAGGAGCGCAGGGTCTACGGCCAGGGCAGTCCCGAGGCGGTTCCCGGGTTGAACAAGGACGGGGTGGAAGTCCTGCCCACGGCAAGGGCCAAGACTCTCGTGAGCTATCTGCTGTCTCTCAGAAAGGACGACGCGGTGCCCTATTCCATCAATTACAGCCGCAACAAGAAGAAGGCCGAGTAACCACAAGCACCCGACGAATAGAACGATGGCTGATTCCAGGCAACCAGTTGATCCCAGGCGACCTGACCTTGAGGACTCCACCAATGTGGTGAAAGAGCACTCGAATCTTCTGGAAACGAGCGCAGCCCAGGCACGCGAGAAGCGAATTGCGGAGACCGGCATGGAGCCGATTTCGCTCTGGGTTTTTCTTGCGAGCGCGATCGTTCTGCTGGTGGGCGGCGGCGTGCTCGGAGCGGGCGGAAAACTCTTCAGTTACAATCCGCATCCCCAGGACTATACCCGGCCTGAATTTGCCAGTGATGCAGATACCGGTCCGACGATCGGCCCTGTCCTGGAAGCTCTCACCAAGCGCGGAAAGAGCATCTATGCGAAGTGCAGCGGTTGTCATGGGTCGACCGGCAGCGGTGATGGCAATCAGTTTCCGCCCCTTACCGGGTCCGACTGGGTGACCGGTAACACCGAACGCCTCGCGCAGATTATTCTCAACGGTCTAAGTGGTCCCATCAATGTGGCCGGCAAAACCTACAACGGCATCATGCCGCCGCAGGCTCCACTCAATGCGGCGGAACTGGCCGCCGTCATGACCTTCATCCGCAACGAGTTCAACGATGTGGGTGAGATTGTCTCGATCGAGCAGGCCGCCAGTGCAATCGAGATTTACCAGGCCCGCACTCCAGGACTGATCACCGTCAAGGAATTGAACGCCAATCACGACAAGATGCTTGAAGGTGAGGCCCTTGATCCCGCCACAATAGTGGACTTTGAAACGCTCAAGCCTGCAGCGCCCGAATAATCCATCCATCCCTCCCATCCCCCCCATCCCCCCCCTCCCCCCCC
>DLRK01000205.1:0-123175 GCA_002501065.1 Akkermansiaceae bacterium UBA7890 | reverse complement strand
CCCATCCCCCCCATCCCCCCCCGACAATGAGTGCAGAGGCGGCAGCAGAGCACGGTAGCGACGATCACCACCACGATCTTCCGTTCTACAAGAAATACATTTGGTCCACCGATCACAAGGTGATTGGGATTCAGTACGGCATCTCGGCCCTGCTTTTTCTTGTCTTCGGCTTCTTTCTCATGCTGGTGATGCGCTGGAGCATTGCCTATCCGGAAGAGCCTCTTCCAGGCTACCTCAGCTGGTTCTTCAGCGAAGAATGGAAGGCCAGGTGGCTCCAGGATGGACGGGTCACCGGGGAAACCTATAACATGTTTGGAGCCATGCACGGCACCATCATGGTGTTCCTGGGAGTTGTGCCCCTCGGATTTGCCGCCTTCGGAAATTTCGTCACACCACTTCAGATCGGAACGGTGGACATGGCCTTCCCGCGTCTGAACATGGCCAGTTACTGGTGTTACTTTGCTGGAGGCCTGATCATGTGCGCGAGTTTCTTCATGGAGTCCGGGACCGCCAAGTCAGGGTGGACCAACTATTCCCCCCTGGCCAATTTTGCGGACGGACAGATCATAAACCAGTTTCTGGCCGGACAGACCCAGTGGCTCATCGGGATGGCTCTCCTCATCACGTCCTCCCTGTTAGGGGCGGTCAACTTCCTGACGACCATCATCAACCTGCGGGCCAAGGGGATGACCTGGATGCGAATGCCCTTCTTCTGCTGGGCCATGCTGGTGACCGGTTTCCTCCTCCTGCTGGCCTTCCCGCCACTCGAGGTGGCAGCCATCATGCAGCTGATGGACCGGACAGTGGGATCCAGCTTCTTCGTGCCCAGCGGTCTTTACACCTCTACTGCTGGAGTGATCGAGGCTTCCGGGGGGGGGAGTCCGCTTCTCTTTCAGCATCTTTTCTGGTTCCTTGGACACCCGGAGGTTTACGTCCTGCTCCTGCCCGGGATCGGCTGCGTGGCGGAGATTATTCCAGTCAACACGCGCAAGCCGCTCTGGGGTTACAAGTCAATGGTCTGGGCCATCGTGGTCCTCGGCTTCCTGAGTTTCATCGTGTGGGCCCACCACATGTATCTCACCGGCATGGGGCCGGTGGTTTCCACCTGGTTCCAGACGACCACGGTGCTCATCTCAGTGCCCTCGGTCATTCTCCTGACCTCCATGCTGGTCTCCCTGTGGGGCGGATCCATCCGTTTCAGCGTGCCGATGCTGTGGGCGGTGGCTTTTCTGCCCATGTTCGGGATAGGCGGTCTCACCGGTCTGCCCCTGGCCTTCAACCTCGTTGATCTCCATCTGCACGACACCTACTACGTGATCGGCCACTTCCACTACGTGGTGGCCCCCGGGATTCTCTTTGCTCTCTTCGCCGGTATCTACCACTGGTTCCCCAAGATCACGGGAAGGTATATGGACACCTTCCTGGGGCACCTTCATTTCTGGCCCTCCCTCATCTTCATGAACGTCCTCTTCTTCCCCATGCTCATCCAGGGGATGGCCGGTTTTCACCGGCGGTGGTACAACGGGGGAGACGCCTACCTGTCAAAGGCTGCCGACAGCGAGAATATCTTCGGCAATACGGTGGCGGAGTGGATCCATCTCAATCCGCTCATGACCTTCGGAGCCATCATGCTCGCCCTGTCCCAGGTTCCGTTCTTCATCAATTTCTGTACCAGCATCTTTGTGGGCAAGAAGATCGAGAACGATAACCCCTGGGACGCGACAACCCTGGAATGGGCCACCCCCACGCCTCCCCCACACGGAAACTTCACCTTTGATGTAGCGGCCTACCGCGGACCTTACGAATACAGCCGTGAGGATCATGAGGGTGACTTCTACCCCCAGTGGGAGGAGCCCAGACGGGACAAACCGGCCAGAGAACCCGAGCCAGAGACCGCCCAGTAGCGCCCCTCCACCCCCCCGCATTATGGAGATTCCCTATACCGTTACCCCCCGGAAGGACACCGGCCTTTTCAACTCGAAGGTAGGCATCTGGATCTTTCTTGCTTCCGAAGTGATGCTTTTCGGCGGTCTTTTCTCGGGCTACGTGTTCCTGAGAATCTACGCCGATTACCCCTGGCCGGAGCGAGCCCTGCCCATCGTTCCTGGCCTCATCAATACATTCGTTCTCATTGGTTCGTCCGTCACGGTGGTCTTTGCCTGGGCATCCCTCAAGATGCGACAGTGGCGACGTTTTCAGATCTTCATGGGGATCACCATTGCCTGTGCGGGCCTCTTCATGGTCCTCAAGGGTATCGAGTACAAGGCCAAGTGGGGACACCAGGCCGTACGCATGGACGATTTTACCATCATCGAAGGTCACGCCCACTACGGCACCATTCTGAGTGATGGCAAAGTCGAGTACTTCCACACCAAGAAGGAAGCACAGGAGGCGGGGGAGAAGGATGCCACGGCTGCAAACGAGGCAACCAGGGAGAAGGGTGAGGAGTCTGACGGAGCAGCGAAGGGGGATCTCTGGAAGGCCGGAAAACCTTTCAAGGCCAACATGATCCTTTTCCAGCCGGAGACCATCGACTTCTCAGTGGTGCGGGCCCACGAGCCTTGGGTCAATACCATGCTTGAGCAGGCCAATAAGAGAAAGTCCAAGTTTGTCACCGCCGGGGACGTCTTCCTCTACGGACACATCGAGGATTATGCGGGAACAAGGAGCGAACCGAAGTCGAGCAAGGCACGCGCTCAGGAGGAGGCCGGGATCGCAGAGAAATATGCCACGGCGGAGAGGACGGATCGCAAGTTCGGAGAGAACTCCCTCTTCATCCCGGCTGGCACGCCTCTCAGCTATGCGCTCCTTGAGAAAACCCGCAAGGTCTTTATCGCAGGCCGTGCCCACAACGCCGAAACCCGGACGGCCATTCTTCGGGAAAACTGGAAGAACGTCAGAAAGAAGTGGCCGAACGACAAATACTGGGATCAGGCACCCGAGGCCAGGATTGACCCAGCCACTCAACTGAACGAGCAACTCGATGCGGAGGGCAATTGCACTGCCGGGAGCAAGGTGGTGTCCCTGGTGTCCACGCTCGCCTTCAAGATGGATCCTCCCCAGCCTCTCATCATCGAACGGGGCTGGGTCAAGCGTCCCATCCAGGGCCGGGAGGGGAAGGCTGAACTAAAGGACGACACCTTCCTCAACGCCGGAGAAGGCGCCCCCGGACTCCTTGAGAGTCCGCTTGCTCTCTCCGTGGACGCCATTGATTTCCGCTGGGTGGCCCAGAAGGCTGAGGAGGCCAACAAGGACCCAATGGCAGCGATTGAGCAGAGTTGGATCTTCTCGAAGGACAACAAGAACCTCCCAGCCTATAAGAAGATCTGGAAGGTTCACAAGAAACGCATCGGGCAGCTTGAGCAGCGCCTCATCGACAAATACGGCAAGGATGCGGAAGGCAAGCCCAAGCGCGTTCCCACCGAGACCGATCGCTACCGGGTGAGCTGGCAGGACTTCGTTCACTACGCCCGCGCCGAGCACGACTCCGTCATGCCGGATGAACCCGGGTTTGATGACCTGCGGCCCAAGTTCTGGAACGGCTTTGCTGGTCCGAACCACAAGGACGAGGAGATTCATGATCTGCACGCCTTCCCCGAACTGGAGATTCCTCACCAGGAGGTCTCCATGCAGTCGATGTTCACGCCCAAGTGGAATACCTACTACGCGATCTATTTCACTCTGACCGGCCTGCACGGTCTGCACGTGATCGGTGGCGCCCTCGTCCTGGGCTACTACCTCTTCTTCAGCAAGGGACTCTACCGCCGTGATCCGGAGTGGCTTGCCAACCGGGTGGAGGTTGGTGGTCTCTTCTGGCACTTCGTCGATCTCGTCTGGATCTTCCTCTTTCCGATCCTCTATCTCATGTAATCATTCTCACCGATCATGGCTGACACACCCGAAGATATCAGGAAGGCACAGAAGAAGTACCTTCTCATAGGTCTCATTCTCTTTGTTTTCACCGTAGTCACGGTGGCAGTGGCAACCGTGCCCTGGCTCGATTTTGGCGAGCACGGATTTGACGCGTGGGATGCTATCATCGGCTTGGTCATCGCCACCATCAAGGCCAGCCTGGTGGGGGCAATCTTCATGCACCTCAATAACGAGAAGAAGACGATCTATGTCCTCATCGTGATGGGTGTCATGATGGGGATCGCGCTCATGGGCCTGATCGGCTGGACCTACAACAACCCCATCGAGTACGGCAACAGTGTGGAAGGGGACGGCTTCTTTAACCCGGAGGAAACGGCAAAACAGCAATAGATCATGGCATGTCACTGCGCGGCTTCCATATAGTTTTCATCATCGTGACGACCTTCCTCAGCCTTTTCCTGGCGGGGTGGGGGTTCTTCCTGGCCCCTGCCAGTACCGGATTGCTGAGGACGTTGTTCATGGTGACCGGGGTGGGTGGCTCTATCGGGTTTCCCATCTACGGCGTCTATTTCTATCGCAAAGCCAGGAAGTTGACTCTGTAACCAACCAATCGCTAACGAACCATGTTCCCTGACTCACTCCATCTTGCCTGCAGCACCTGTGTGAAATCCTTCCAGGAAGGAGGCGGTGATGCCGCTGGCTGGTCGATTATCTTTCTGCTGGCCACCATTGTGCCCGTCCTCGGAGCGACCGGCATCTGCATGGCTCGCATCGTGCGCCGCGAGCGGGAAAACTTCGATCCAAAATACGCTGAATAGCAGCGAAACGATTCTTTTCCGATTACACTCTTTTCTCTGATTAGTCATGGATTTCTTTGCCACCACGCTTGTCGAACGGATGGGAATGCCGGAGAACTACTCCGAACACGGGGGCAGCGTGGATCACATGATCGACGTGCTGCACTGGTTCATGCTCGTTCTCTTTGTGGGGTGGACCACCTTCTTTCTGATTGCCTGCTGGAAGTTCTGGCGCCGCCGTAATCCCAGGGCATCCTACCATGGGGTAGAGAATCACGTGACGACCCACCTTGAGATCGCGGTGGTTATTTTTGAGGCGGTACTGCTGCTCGGTTTTGCCTTTCCGCTCTGGGCGGAACGGACGGACCGGTTCGAGGACATCCAGGCCCAGGATCCCGTGCGGGTGCGTGTCATCGGTTACCAGTTTGCCTGGAATTACCACTACCCGGGTCTGGACGGAAAGTTCGGACGGATCGATCGTCACCTCGTGCAGAAGCCGGGGGATCCGTGCATTGATCCGGAAGATCCGAATGGCTGGGATGATTTCGTGTCACCCGTCCTGCGACTCCCCGTCGCCGAGCCGGCCATCCTGCAGGTGACCTCCACGGATGTGATCCACGCCTACGCCATCGTGCCCATGCGTATTCAGCAGGATGCCATTCCGGGTAGCGACGTCCCCATGTGGTTCCGGCCCCTCAAGGAACTCGAGACCAATGTGATCTGTGCCCAGCTTTGTGGGGAGGGCCATGGCAATATGGTGGGAAGGATGGAGGTGATCAGCAAAGGGGCCTACGCGTCCTGGGCCGGGGAGCAGAGCACGGCTGCATATGACCGGAACTCGAAGAAGGCCGGGACCGGTGACGAGGTGGAAGAAGAGGATAGCGGTGAGCCCGCTGGCGAGTCGGCCCCAGCTGCTGAGCCGGAGGCGGCCGCTGGGGAATCGAATTGATCCACACCCCTCAACCGGGGGATAAGGAGGTCCGGGAGGCCCTGTTTTCGTGGCTTCTGGCAAGGATCAGAAAAAGCTGTTCAAGTGAACATGTCTGATTTCTGCTGGAGTCATGATCATTCGTGACCTGCCGGATCAGAAGCGGCCCAGGGAGAAAATGGCACAGGAAGGAGCGGGGGCCTTGAGCGATGCGGAGTTGCTCGCCATCTTCCTGCGGGTCGGAGTGAAGGGGGAATGTGCCATCGCAGTGGGCCAGCGTCTCCTTGAGAAGCACGGGGGCCTCGCGGCCCTGGGTGGCCTGGAGATTGCCCAGCTTGTCCGCGAACATGGTCTGGGTCTGGCGAAGGCAGCGCAACTGGTGGCCTCCTTCGAACTGGGTGTGCGAGTAGCACGGGAGAAGGCGACACTCCTGAACCTCGATTGTCCGCAGGCAGCCTTTGAGGTGTTCGCTCCCCAGATGCGCCACCTCAGGCATGAGTCCCTCCGGATCGCCCTGCTCGATACGCGTCTGAGGGCCACCCGGTTCCTCACTCTCTCGAAGGGCAGCTTGAATGAAACGGTGGCCCACCCGAGGGATATTCTTCATCCGGTGGTCCTGCATAAATCCCATGGATTCCTCCTCGCGCACAACCATCCCTCCGGGGATCCCTCACCCAGTCGGGCGGATCGTGAGCTGACCAGACGGCTGGCCAGTGCGGCTGCGCTCCTCCGGGTCGAGTTTCTGGACCATGTCATCATCGGGCGGGCATCGGAACGACACGAGGGCTGCTTTTCCTTCAGGGAAGCGGGTTTATTGTGAGGAGTGTTTGTCGGGTGACACCTGCCGACCGGGATTTATCTGGGAATTGGCTTGTTGAGTTTTGAGCAATCAAGTGGTCTTCCCCTGTGGCTCAAATTCATCCCACCGCCCAGATCTCTCCGGACGCCAGGCTTGCGGAGGACGTCACGGTCGGGCCCTTTGCCATTATTGATGGGCCGGCAGTGATCGGGCCGGGGTGTGAGATTGGTGCCCAGGTGTGGATCCACGGCGAGGTGATCATGGGCCCCATGAACAAGGTGGGCTACGGATCGATTCTCGGGGCGGATCCCCAGGACCTGACCTTCGATCCTGCCACCAGGACCGGAGTGGTCCTGGGAGAGGAAAATGTTCTTCGTGAATACGTCACCATCCACCGGGCCACGGAGCAGGACAGGAGCACGACGATCGGCAACGGAAATTTTCTCATGACCGGAGTGCACCTAGGGCACGATGTGGTCATGGGAGACAGGAACACCCTGGCCAACAATGTGCTGCTGGCCGGCTTCGTGGAGATGGGGAACTCGGTGGTCGTCGGCGGTGGCAGCGCCTTCCATCAGTTCATCAGGATCGGGGACTTCGCAATGGTCGGGGGCCTGGCCGGGCCCTCCAAGGATGTGCCGCCCTACTGCGTCGTGCGGCAGACCAACCGCCTCGCGGGCCTCAATGCGATCGGCCTGCGTCGGGGCGGGATCGGCCCGGAGGAGCGCAGGGAAATCAAATCAGCCTACGTGATCCTTTTCCAGGGCGGACTGGCCCTGAACACCGCGGTGGACAAGGCGGATTCCCGGGAATGGGGCAGCTTGGCGCAGAAGCTCATTGAGGCAGTGCGGAACCCGAGTCGGAAGGGCGTGGTCACGCGGGAGGGGTAGGGACTGCGTTCGCAGGTCTTTTCCAGGAAGACAGGAACCAACGTTTCGCCCCGAGCTCAGTCCTTGGCGGCCTTGGGATCGAGGGCGTCGCGCAGTCCGTCCCCGAGGAAGTTCAAGGCGAAGAGGGTCGTGGTGAAGAAGAGTCCGGGCAGGATGAGGAGCATGGGCTGGGTCTCCATGTAGTTCGCGCCGTCCTTGATGAGGACACCCCATGAGCTGTTGGGAGCCTTGATGCCCAGGCCAAGGAAGGAGAGGGTGGCTTCATACATGATGAAGCTTGGGATGGTCAGGGTGACGTAGACGATGGCAGGGCCCAGGGTGTTTGGGATGAGGTGACGGAAGAGAATGCGAGATGGGCTCAATCCCAGGGAGATGGCGGCCTGGGCGAATTCCTGTTGTTTGAGCGAGAGGATCTGCGAACGGGTAATCCGGGCCAGGGTGAGCCAGCCGAGGGCTCCGATGGCCATGAAAAGCGGCAGGATGTTGGCGAGACGGTGGGTGGTTTCATCCGGGAACTTCCAGTGCTTCACCAACCACGTGGCGACCTCGCTGGCGGACCCGGAGATGACTTCCTGGAGGAGGATGACCAGCACGAGGAAGGGAATGGCGTAGAGGGTGTCCACCGCCCGCATCATGATCGCGTCAGTACGGCCGCCCGTGTAGCCGGAGATTGCGCCATAGGAAATCCCGATCACGAAGGCCACACTGGTGGCGATCAAGCCAACGAGAAGGGAGACTTGACCGCCGAAGAGGATGCGGGAGAGCAGGTCCCGTCCCATCTGGTCGGTACCGAGAAGGTGCAGGGTGTTCCCGGAGGACGAGCCCACGGCGGCGAACTTGTTGGCAAGGTTCTGTTCGTTGGGATCGCCGGTGAACCAGGCAGCCACGAAGCAGAGCAGGAACATCACAATGAGCACGACTCCGCTTACGACCGCCACCTTGTTCTTGCGGAGGCGCAACCAGGCATCCCGCCAGAGCGAGGAGCCTTTTTCTGTGACTGTGGAAGTGTCCGCCAAGTTTGTGAGGGGTGATCGCTGGGGGCTAGAGAGAATCGCGCAGGCGTGGGTTGAGGTAGGCCTGGATGATGTCGGAGACCAGGTTGAGGATGACAATGAGGAAGCCGTAGTAGAGGACGCAACCAAGGAGAAGATCCTCGTCCCGGTCGATGGTGGCGTCGATGAAGTGGCGGCCCATCCCGGGAATCTGGAAGATGGTTTCCACCACGAAGGATCCGCTGATGAGATAGGCAAAGGCGGGTCCGAGGTAGGCCACGCTGGGAATCAGGCCACCACGCAGGGTGTGGCGCGTAATGACGGTGAGGGCGGGAACTCCCTTGGCCTGGGCGGTACGCACGAAGTCCTGGCCCAGGACCTCCAGCATGCCCCCGCGGGTGAGGCGGGCGAGGTAGGCAGCGGGAGCGAGGCCGAGGGTGATGGCGGGAAGGATCCAGTCAACCGGGTTGTCCCAGCCCGCCACCTTGAAGGCAGGGAGGCGCATTGCGACCTGGGTCTGCAGCAGGGGGCCGATGATGAAGGCGGCCACGCAGATTCCGATCATGGCAAAGCCCATGGAGGCGTAATCAACCCAGGTGTTCTTTCGTACCGCCGAGAAGACCCCGAGGGGAATGCCGATGACACAGGCCACCAGAAGGGCATTGAGTCCGAGGACCACCGAAGCGGGAAAGGACTGCTGGAGAATCAGGCTGACCTTGCGGTTTTTCTTGGGGGAAATACCGAGGTCCTGTTGCAGGAGGAGACGCTGGAGACGCAGACCGTACTGAATGCGCCAGGGCTTATCGAGGCCGAAGCGTTTCATCTGTTCCTCCTTGGCTTCCGGGGACATGGCCTTCTCGGTGGTAAAGGCGTCGCCCGGCAGCGCCTTGATCAGGAAGAAGGACAGGGTGTAGAGCACGAAGAGGACCAGAAGGCCCTGAAGGATTCGCCTGAAGATGAAGCCAATCACGGTGCGCGGTTAATTCGGTTCCAGGGAGACCCACTTCCATGGGTGATTGTTGAGGAGGAGGGGGTTCCACCCCTTCACCCTTGGGTCGATGAGGTAGTTGGTCGTATACCAGTAGATCGTAATGGCGGGCAGTTCTCCCATGAGAATCTTCTCGGCTTTCTGCAGGACCAGCAGTCGCTTGGCAGGATCCCGTTCGTGCTCGCTTTGCTTGAGGATTTCCTCGAATTCCCCGTTGGCCCATCCGGTGCGGTTGTTGCCTCCGTCCTTGATCCACATGTCGAGGAAGGTGGTGGGGTCGAGGTAGTCGCCGATCCAGCCTGAGTCCGCGAGATCGTAGTCCAGATTGGTCATGGCGTTGAGGTAGGAGGTCCACTCCTTCTGGGCGATCTCGATGTGAATTCCGAGGTGTTTCTTCCACATTCCCTGGTAGGCTTCGGCCATGCGCTTGGAGACATCCCGGTCCGGGGCGAGGAGAGTGATGCGGGGGAAATCAATGCGGTTCTGGAAGCCCGCCTCATCCAGTAATCTGGCGGCCTGGTCCGGGTCGAAACTGATGGCGCGTCCGGTCTTGTAATTGCCGAAGGGGGGGACCATTCCGTAGGCTGGTTCCTGGCCGCCCTGGGTGATGTTCTCGATGAGGGATTCGCGGTCGATGGCCATGCCAAGGGCCTTGCGCACCCGGATATCGTCGAGGGGTTTGCGGGTCACGTTGCAGCGCACGAATTTTGTCCCGAGGTAGAGTTCACTGCGGAACTGGTCGGGGTAGTTCTTCCGGGCGTAGGGAATGAACTCCGGGGGCACGATGTAGGTGATGTGCATCAACCCGTCGAAGAACATGCGAGACTCGGTATAGGAGTTGACCACCGGCAAAAAGCGGATGCCGTCCAGTTGCACCTTGTCCCGGTCCCAGTAGTGGGGGTTCTTTTCGACCGCGATATGATCGTTGATGCGCCAGGACTTCAACGCGAAGGGACCGTTGCTCACGATGTTCCCGGGCTTGGTCCACCCCGAGAACGGGGCGTCGATCTTGCCGTTGGAATGCTTCATGACCACGTGGCGGGGCACGGGATACCACGTGTAATGCTTGGTGATCTCGGGAAGGAAGGGAATCGATCCGCGGAGGCTGATTTCAAGGGTGTAATCATCGGGAGCCCTGATTCCGACTTTGCTGAAGTCCGTGATCTCGCCCTTGTAGAACTCTTCCGCATTCCTGATGTAGAAGAGCATCTCGTTATACTCCGAACCCAGGGTCTTGGTCAGGATGCGCTGGTAGGAGAAGAGGAAGTCTTCGGCGGTGACCGGAACCCCGTCCGACCATTTCCGGTCGCGGCCAAGGTTGAAGGTCCAGACGGTGAAATCCTCGTTGGCTTCCCAGGACTCGGCTGTGCCGGGCAGGGCCTGGCCGTCGACGGACTGGTGTTCAGTGCACAGTCCCTCGAAGAGGGCGCGGATGAGATTGCTTTCCAGGACTCCGGTGACGAGGTGGCAATCCAGTCCCTTGGGCTCCGAGGAGTTCCCCACGATGAGGATCCTGTCCTCCACGGCCCTGTCGGCGGCAGTTCGATCGTCGCAACTGAGCAGAAGGGCGGGGACGAGGGAGGGAAGCAGGCGGCGGAGAACGCGCATCGGGAATACGTTGCGACAGATACCGTGGCCTTGGCAAAGCTCTTTGCCGGATTGGTCGTTTTTTTGGGGGAATATGTTCCCGTTTCCGGGATGAATTTTCCGCAGGCTTGATTCGTTCCACCGGAAGGCTAGAACCGGGCAGCGATCTGTCCTCCGCGGGCCTCTTCGATGAAGGTATATTTTCTCCGGCGTCTCCTCCTTGTGCCGCTGACGCTGCTCGGGATCACGTTGCTGGTCTTCATGCTGATCCGGCTCGCCCCGGGGGGGCCGGTCCAGCGGGACCTGCAGCAGATGATGGGGGCGGCCGCCAGTGAGGGAGCCGGTGTTTCCGGGATGCGGGAATCGGAAGGGGTGGCCCTCACTCCGGCCCAGTTGTTTGAGATCGAGGAGAAGCATCGGCGCGACAAGGGAGTGCTGCGCTCCTACCTGGAGTGGCTGGGAATTCTGCCCCGTGACATGGAACGATCGGCCCGGAGTTTTGCAGAGGATGAGAACGAGGTTACGGTCCAGGTGCCAGGCGTGAACATGAACGTGAAACTGGTCAGGGACGGGGAGGGTAGGATCCGGATTGGGATTCCCGAGGAACTGGAGGACGCCAAGAAGGAGATACTCAAGGACCGGATCGATGATTATGGATGGAAGGTCCGTCTCGTCAGGGTCGAGGAACTTGAGCGGCGTTGGAGGAAAAAGACCAAGGGACTCGAGGTTCCAGACGGACTGCAGGAACGCGCGGTGCTCTATCGATCGAAGCGGGAGGGGTTGCTGCAGGGGAGCCTGGGCCGTTCTGACAAGTACGGGGACTCCATCATCAGCCTGATCCGGCAGCGGATTCCGATCTCACTCTTCTTCGGGGTGACCTCCATGATCCTGATCTATGGGATCTGCATCCCCCTCGGAATCGTCAAGGCCATCAAGCACCGCACCTGGCTGGACAACCTCTCCTCCATCGCGGTCTTTTCAGGCTACGCGATCCCGGGCTATGTCCTCGGCTCCTTCCTCCTCGTCTTCCTCGGCGCCCGTCTGGACCTCTTCCCCCTCTCCGGATTCGTTTCCGAGAATTTTGATGAACTGTCGCCTGGGGGAAAAATAGGGGACCTCTTTCATCACGCCGCCATGCCACTGGCCTGTTATCTGGTGGGAAGTTTCGCCTTCATGACCTTCATGATGAAGAACAACCTGATGGACAACCTGGCGGCGGACTATGTGCGGACGGCCACCGCCAAGGGTGTGCCCTATGGTTCGGCAGTCTTTCGTCATGCCTTCCGGAACTCCATTATCCCGATCGCCACCACGGTGGGTCAGAATATCACCCTGATCGTGGGAGGGAGTTTCCTGATTGAAACCATCTTCGATATCAATGGCTTTGGTCTCCTGCAGTATAATGCGATCCTCGAAAAAGACGAACCGGTCGTGCTGGGGGTGCTGACCATCTCGGCGACTCTCATGTTGCTGGGGAACATTATCTCCGATCTCTGCGTGGCGTTTGTGGATCCGCGAATTCGATTCAGGTAAATGGTATTTCGAGTAGCTGGCATCTTTCTGATCCTGATGAGCGTGGGCGCGGTGGTTGCGCACCACGCCGGACTGGCCCTGCCCACGTTGGACTGGTTCTTCGCCTTCGAGTCGAAGGAGAAAGCCCTCTCGTCGGCGACGTGGTGGGAGAAAAACCAGGCTCTGATAATCGGGTATGGCCTGTGCAGTGTGCTCCTGGCCGGGGGAGTCCTCTCCCTCGTCAAGAGATCCCGGAAGATGCACTGGAATCCGCAGACTCTCCGCAAACTGAGGCGTTTCAAATCGATCACGCGGGGCTATCTTTCGCTCCTGACCCTCGCCGGGCTTCTCTTCCTGACCTTGCTGGATCATGCCCTGGTGGGAAAGAAGGCCCTGCTGGTGAAGCATGATGGCAAACTCTACAGCCCGGCCTTCATGCAGAAAACCTACACCGGGGAGGACTTCGGGCAGGAGAGCAAGAGCGAGGCGGACTACCGGAAGCTCAAGGAGCGCTTCAAGGAGGAGGACAGGGGGAACTGGGTGCTGCTGCCCCTCGTTCCCTTTGATGCCACCTTCGATTCAGCGGAACCGATCAGGGAGGCCCTGGAGGAGCGGGATGGGGAGTTCTACCGGGAGGGAGAAAAGGAAATCTATTCGGGATTGGCCTACCGCTACTTTGCGGATGACGAGGACAAGCGGCAATCAATGGTGCGCTACCGGAAGGGAAGGCCTCAGGGGCGAGAGGAATACTACGGTCGCGATAAGGGCGATTTCATCGGCTTCTATGAGTGGAAGGATGGAGTGCGCAGTCCTGACCCCGTGATGGGAGAGGAGTTGGTCCGGGCGGTGGAGGGCGAGGAAACCACCGGTCTTCTGGCGGTCCGGTATCCGCCCCTGCCTCCGAGTTTCAAGACCCGGCATTACCTCGGGACCGACTCGCGGGGATGGGATGTTCTGGCGCAGATCTACGGAGGGCTGCAACTGGTTTTCCAGGCCGCCATCATCTATCTGGCGGTGACCTATGCGGTTGGCATCACCCTGGGGTGCCTGATGGGATACCTCGGGGGAACCTTTGATATCGTGGTGCAGCGCCTGATCGAGATCCTCGCCAACGTGCCGTTTCTCTACGTGGTGATCATCATCGCGGACCGGATCGGACGGGACGACATCACGCTGGTGACCATCCTGCTGGTGCTGTGCATCTTTTCGTGGATCCACATCACCTATTACATGCGCACCGCAGCCTACCGGGAGAAGGCGAGAGATTACGTGGCAGCCGCCCGGGTGCTGGGGGCCGGTCCGATCCGGGTGATCTTCCGGCACGTCCTCCCCAATGCCATCTCAATCGTGGTGACCCTGCTTCCCTTCAGCATGGTTGGGGTCATTACCGCCCTGACGGCTCTGGATTTCATCGGATTCGGACTGCCTGACAGTTACCCCAGCTGGGGGCGGATTCTGAAGGATGGCGTCAGTAACCTCGACTCCTCGTGGATCGTGGCCTCGGTGTTCTCCGGAATGGTGGCCGTGCTCCTGCTGGTCACCTTCGTCGGGGAAGCGGTGCGGGAAGCATTCGACCCGAAGAAATTCACCACTTATCGTTAATCATGAAACTCCGCTCCCTGCCTCTGGTTCTGGTCGCGCTTGCCCTCCTCGGATGTGGTGAGGCGGAGAGATTTGCGGACTATGACAACGAGGAGGAGGTGGCCGTCTTCTACGCGAGCAGGCAGAACGAGAAGGTCCTGGCGGAACTTGAAAAGAAGAAGGAAGAACTGACGGAGAAACTCGCGGAGCCCGGAGAAGAGGAGGACCCTGGGGAGTTGGAGGAAGACCTGGCCGATACCAATCGCCGACTGGGGAACCCGGAATTCTTCACTTATAACGCCACCATGGCGGACCTTCCCGGAGACCTTTCCTGGGAGGAGGGTCTGGATCAGCCGGAGATCGGCTCCTCCCGGGCCAGGAAAGGAGGAACCTTCAACACCTATCTGCCGAGCCTGGCCTTTCCCCCCACCATTCGCTCGATCGGGAAAAATGCCAATAACGGCTTCAGATCGGAACACTGGGACAACATCGAGATGGCCCTGGTTTCCCTGCACCCCAATACGATGGAGACCATTCCGGGACTGGCTGATCGCTGGGCAGTGGGGACAGACGGACGGACGGTCTACTTCCGGATCAATGAAAAGGCGAGGTGGTCGGACGGCAGGCCGGTCACGGTTGAGGACTTCTTCATGACCTTCTACGTCTGTCTTTCGGAATACATCACCGGTCCCTGGTACCGGCAGTATTACGGAACGATGTTCGAGAACATCACGCGTTATGACGACCGGCACCTCTCGGTGCGGTTGGCCAACAAGAAGCCCCGCCCGGAGTATTATGCCTCTCTCACCCCCTACTCCCGGCATTTCTATCGCGAGTTTGGACCGGATTTCGAGGAACGTTACAACTGGAAGGTTCGCCCCACCACGGGGGCCTACCGAATCCGCGAGGAAGATGTGGTGAAGGGGCGGAGCATCACCCTGACCCGGGTCAATGACTGGTGGGCAGGGGACACCAGATACAACCGCTACCGCTTCAACGTGGACCGGATCAAGTATCGGCTCATCCGGAGCGACGAGAAGGTGTTCGAACTCTTCAAGAAGGGAGAGGTCGATATGTTTCACCTGGGAATCCCGAAGCGGTGGTATGAGCAGATGGAGATTCCCGCCGTCTTCAACGGCTACATCGAAAAGAAGACCTTCTACAATGTCTTTCCCCGGGTGCCGCGGGGACTCTATATCAATCATTCCAAGCCGTTCCTCGGTGACCTCAATGTGCGGGTTGGCCTGCAGCACGCCACCAACTGGCAGAAGGTGATTGATATCGACCTGCGGGGGGATGCGGGCCGACTCAATATCTATAATGCGGGGTATGGAAAGTTCAGCAATACCGGGATCGTGGCGCGGGGGTATTCACCCGAAAAGGCACGGGCCGCCTTCGCCAAGGCCGGATTCAGCAAGCAGGGGAATGACGGAGTGCTCCAGAATGGGGAGGGACAGAGGCTGAGCTTCTCGATTACTCACACCGCGAGTCCGGTGGTCGACAAGATACTGCAACGCCTCAAGGAAGAGGCCCTCAAGACCGGGCTGGAATACCGGTTGGAGGGAATGGATGGAACGGCCAGTTATGAGAAGGTGATGCAGAAGAAGCATGACCTGACCTTCTGGGGTTGGGGAACCATTCCCCCATTTCCCCGGTTCTTTGAAGGGGTTCACTCCTCGAATGCCTACGATCCGGGGACCAAGACTCCGCGGGTGATGACCAACAACATCTCGGTCTATGCCAACCCGGCCGCTGATCCACTGGCGCAGGGGATCCGCTTCGCGACCTCGGAAAAGGAGATCCGGGACATGTCGTGGGAACTGGAGCAGATCCTGCATGACACGGCCTTCTGGATTCCAGGTTACAAGAGGGAGTCCTATCGTCTCGGGCACTGGCGGTGGATGCAGTGGCCGGATGATTTCAATGTGAAGCTGACCCGGGAGGCCCAGGAAAGCTACGCCTACTGGATCGATGTGGAGGAGAAGGAAAAGACCCTGCAGGCCGAGAGCCGGGACCAAGCCTATCCGGAGGTGGACCGGATTTATGACCAGTACCGCGTCAAGTGATGAGGAAAGAGAATCCAGACAAGACGGCCGTCCGCCATAATATTTACGAGGAGCATGACTCGGAGAGGAAAGGGCTTCTCACCGTGCGGGGCCTGGTGAGTGCGTTCGATACCGAGCGCGGGCTGCTGCGTGCGGTGGACGGGGTCTCGTTTTCGGTCGACCGGGGTAAGACTCTCGGGATCGTGGGCGAGTCCGGGTGTGGCAAGAGCGTGACCGCGATGTCGCTCATCAGCCTGCTTCCCCGGCCGGCGGGTCGGGTGCTGGAGGGAGAGGTGCTCTTCAAGGGCGAGGACCTGCAGCAGGTTCCGGAGAAACGCCTGCACGGGATCAGGGGCGGGGAAATCGGTACCATCTTCCAGGAGCCCATGACCGCGCTCAATCCGGTGCACCGGATCGGGCGCCAGGTGAGTGAGGTCTTTCGCCTGCACAAGCAGATGGACAAGAAGGAGGCCTGGGAGGCTGCCATCGAGGCCCTCAGGATGACCCGGATTCCCTCTCCCGAGATCCGGGTCGGGGACTACCCCCACCAGTTGTCGGGGGGCATGCGGCAGCGGGTGGTGATTGCGATGGCCCTGGCCTGTCAGCCTGATCTCCTTATTGCCGATGAGCCCACCACTGCGCTGGATGTGACGGTGCAGGCCCAGATCCTGGACCTGATCCAGGGGTTGCAGGCGGAGATGGGGATGGCGACGATCCTGATTACGCATGATCTCGGGGTGATCGCGGAGAACTGTGATGAGGTGGTGGTGATGTATGCCGGCCGGGTGGTGGAGCGGGCCCCGGTGGTAGAGCTGTTTGCCAATCCCCTGCATGCCTACACGCGGGGCCTGCTCAATTCCATCCCCCGTCTTTCTCTTCCGCCCAAGACGGAACTCAACACCATTCCCGGGATGGTGGCAGCCCTCTCCGAGATGGCGAGTGGCTGCCGTTTCTGCCAGCGCATGGAACGGGAAAGCAGCCTCGGGGACGAGCGACCGGAGTTTCGGGAAATCTCACCGGGGCACTGGGTGGAAGAGTGTCCGGAGTGTTATGGGGGGGAGGCCCACGAGGCAGCATGAGTGAAGCACGGCCTGGCGGACCCCTGCTCTCGGTCCAGAACCTGAAGGTGCACTTCCCGGTGCGAAGCGGCTTGATGTTGCGCCAGACCGGCAAGGTGAAGGCGGTGGATGGAGTCGCCCTCGAAATCGGGGAAGGGGAGACGGTGGGCCTGGTGGGGGAATCCGGTTGCGGAAAGTCGACCCTGGCCAAGGCGGTGGTGCGGTTGCTCAAGCCCAATGAGGGGACCGTGACATTCGGGGGCACTGAGATCACGGCCCTTGCTCCGCGTGTCCTCCGTCCCTTCCGGAGGGAGATGCAGATGATTTTCCAGGATCCGGTGGAGTCCCTCAATCCGCGGCAGAGTGTACGGCAGATCATCGAGGAACCACTGGTGATTCACCGCGAGGGGGACGCAGGGGCCCGCCGCAGGCGGGTGGATGAACTCCTGGAGCGGGTGGGGCTGCCTCCCAATTCGGGAGAGAAGTTCGCCTTCGAGTTCTCCGGGGGACAGCGGCAGCGGATCGGAATCGCCCGGGCCATTGCGTTGAATCCAAGGTTCATCGTGTGTGACGAACCGGTGTCGGCCCTCGATGTCTCAGTGCAGAGCCAGATCATCAATCTGCTCCTGGAACTGCAGAGCGAGATGGGCATTTCCTATCTCTTCATTGCGCACGACCTGGCGGTGGTGCAGCACATCAGCGACCAGGTGGCGGTGATGTATCTGGGAAAAATCGTGGAACTGGCCAGTGCGGAGGCCATTTACCAGCGTCCCTGTCACGCCTACACCAAGGCGCTCCTGTCAGCCATTCCGGAGGCTGATCCTGCTGCTGAGCGGGAGAGGATCCTGCTGGAGGGGGACGTGCCCTCGCCGATCAACCCCCCGGCAGGCAGTGCCTTCGGACACCGGATCAGTCATCCCAGGTATGAGGAGACCATTGGAATGGATCTCAGCCTGGTGGAGATCGAGTCAGGTCACTGGGTGGCGCGGGACCCCTGCTGCCTGAGTGAAGAGGACTGGAAAAAGGTGCAGTGAGATGAGGCTTCAGGCCGGTTATTCACAGTTGTTGGTCGCGACTGGCATCCGTTGCTCTTGCGACCAGGGTCCGATCTTTCTTCACTTCCTTCATGCGCATCGTGGTGGTCGGGAAAGGGGGACGGGAGCACGCTCTCATTCGTTCGCTGAGCGAGTCGCCGGGTGAGACGGAACTCTTCTGTTTCCCGGGAAGTGATGCCATTTCCGAACTGGCGCAGACGGTGGAGGTGGAGGACATGGAGGGGCTCATCGACTGGATGAAATCCAATGCGATCGACCTCTGCATGGCGGGAGAAGAAAGCTATCTCCTGAAGGACGAGGGGTTGGCCAATCTTTGCGCGCAGAACGGGATTCCCTGCTGGGGCCCGCCGAAGGAAGCGGCCCTGCTGGAGGGGAGCAAGGAGTTCGCCAAGCAGTTCATGGAACGTCATGCCATTCCCACGGGGAGGGCAACGGCGGTGGAAAGTGCGGAGGAGGCGAGGGAGGTGATCGGTGGCAATTATCCCACCGTGCTCAAGTTTGATGGACTGGCCGCGGGCAAGGGGGTGGCGGTCTGCCCGGATGAGGAGAGCGCAGCCGCCTTCCTGGACGAGGTGTTCGGGCAGAAACGCTTTGGGGAGGGGAGCCTGCTGGTGGAGGAATACCTGCAGGGGCCGGAGGTGTCCATTTTCGCGGCGGTGAGCGGGAGGCAGTCCCTGGTGTTCACCCCGGCGCGCGATTACAAGCTGATCGGGGAAGGAGACACCGGGGCCAACACCGGCGGGATGGGAGCGGTGGCGAGTCGGCAGCTGCTGGAACCGGATCTCATGGCGCGCATTGAGGAGGAGATAGTCACCCCCACCATCGAGGGGCTTGCCAACGACGAGTTGGGCTATGTCGGCTTCCTCTATCTCGGGCTCATGCTGACCACGGATGGGCCCAAGGTCATTGAGTACAACTGTCGCTTCGGGGATCCCGAGTGCCAGGCCGTCATGCCCCTGGTTTCCGGGGACCTGGCCACTTTCTGCCTGGAAGGAGCCCAGGGAACCCTGAAACCCGAATTGCTGAGTTTCGACGAGGGCTGGAGCGTGGGCGTGATCCTCGCTTCGGCGGGGTATCCTGCCAGTTCGCACAGCGGGGACATTATCGGTGGCCTTGAACCGGTCGAGGGGGCGCGGGTCTATCACGCCGGGACGCGACGGAACGAGGCAGGCGACTGGGAGACCAATGGGGGACGGGTTCTGGCGGTGGTGGCTGTGGGAGCGGACCGCGCGAGTGCGGTGGAGAAGGCTCACCACGAGGCCGCCAAGGTGGATTTCCAGGGATCACAACGCCGCAGCGACATTGGACGACTCCACTTCGAGTGATCCGGGAATTCCGTCGTCCTTCACCGGGATAAATCCTGCCGCCGGCCTTGTTTGACGAATCAAACTCATCTAACACCCATTCCATCGACATCACATGAAAGTCATCCTGATCTACGGAAGCGAAAACGATAAGCCCTTCATGCAGCCGGCCCGCGATTACCTTGAGGCGGAGAACCTGGATCATGAGGAGGAGGTTCTTTCCGCCCATCGCAACCTGTCTGAATTGATCGAGTATCTCGGCAAGCTGGAGGAGAGCGGTGAAAAGGCGGTCATCCTCGCCATCGCCGGCCTGGCGGCGGCCCTGCCGGGGGTGGTGGTGATGAAGACGTCGTTGCCGGTCATCGGGGTCCCGGTGCCGGGGGGACCGCTCAACGGAATTGATGCGCTCCTCTCCATTTCCCAGTTGCCGGGTCAGGTGCCCGCCACCACGGTGGGACTGCACAAGAAGGCTCCTCTCAATGCGGCCATGGCGGCCCATCGCATTTTGAAACTGGCGGGAGCCTGATAATACCTGTAAGAACGCGAAAGGCGCGAAGCTGATCATGGCGGTGGTCCTGGATGAAAATGCGATCGGGGAGGCGGTAGCCACCCTGGTGGAGCAGATCCGTGCCACCGCGCAGCGTAGCCGGGTGGCCATCGTGGGAATCCGGAGCCGTGGCGACGAGGTGGCCGAGCGGGTCTGCGCCGCTCTGGAGGAGGCGAAGATCGAGCATGATTACGGGATGCTGGACATCTCCCTCTACCGGGACGATCTCTCTCACCTTGCGGAAAACCCCAAGTTGCAGAGCAGCGAAATCACCTTCCAGATGGACGGTGCGGAGATCGTGCTGGTGGACGACGTGCTCTTCACGGGGCGTACCATCCGGGCCGCCCTCGATGCGGTCACCGATTACGGTCGCCCCGCGCGCATCCAGTTGGCCGTCCTGATCGACCGGGGTCACCGTGAGATTCCGATCCAGCCTGATTATACTGGAGTGAAGCTGGAAACCGCGCGGATGGATCACGTAATCGTCCGGCTGAAAAAAACTGATGGCGAAGATGCCGTGGAACTGGTAACGACTCCCTAGCGGATGGCGCGCAAGGACTTCCTGGACATCGCCTCGTTAAGTCGAGAGGAGGTCGACCTTTTGCTGGACCAGGCCACGCCCTTCAAGGAACTCTTCACCCGGTCGGTGAAGAAAGTGCCCGCCCTGAAGGGGAAATCGGTGCTCATGTTGTTCTATGAACCCAGCACCCGGACCCTTTCCTCCTTCGAGGTGGCGGCCAAGCGGCTCTCTGCGGATGTCATCGACCTCGATGTGCCGCATTCCTCGGTAACCAAGGGAGAAACGGTCAAGGATACGGTCGACACCCTGCAGGCCATGCGGGCGGACTATATCGTGGTGCGGCACAAGATGTCGGGCCTGCCACGGGCCATTGCCCGCCAGACCAGGGCCTCGGTGATCAATGCCGGAGACGGAGCGCATGCGCACCCGACCCAGGCTCTCCTCGATGCCTTCACCCTGAAGGAAGCCCTCCCCGACCTGTCCGGTCGCAGGATTCTCATTGCGGGGGACATCCTCCACAGCCGGGTGGCGCGATCGACGAGCAGGCTCTTCCTGAAACTCGGGGTGGAGGTTGGATTCCTGGGGCCTGGATCACTGGTTCCACGAATGGGACCGGAGGGGATCACGCGGTTCACTGATTTTGACGAGGCCCTGCGCTGGGGGCCGGACGCAGTCTATCTCCTGCGGGTCCAGATGGAACGGCAGGAGGTCCAGTATTTTCCCAGTGTGCATGAGTATCACCGCGTCTACGGGGTGACGCAGGAACGCTTCGAACGCATCAGGGGCGAGGGGATCTACATCATGCACCCGGGGCCAGTGAACCGGGGAGTGGAGCTTTGTCACGAGGTGATGGATTACGAGCGTAGTCTCATCAATCAGCAGGTGGAGAATGGTATCGCAGCGCGCATGGCGGTGCTCTACTGGCTCAAGCCTCAGACCGATTCGGAAAAAGTAAACCGCGAATGAAGGCCAGGAGCGCATGAGTTTGCTTATCAAGGGTGGAGAGATCGCAGGGGAGGAAGGAGCCCCGGTGCGGGGGGATGTCCTGGTGGAGGACGGGGTGATCAGGGCGGTGGGCCAGAACCTGGAGGCACCGGAGGGGGTGCGGGAGGTGGATGCCGACGGGAAGATCGTGGCCCCTGCCATGTTCGATGCCCATGTCCATTTCCGGGAGCCGGGGCAGGAGCATAAGGAGGACATTGCGCACGGCACGGAGGCCGCCATCAATGGCGGGGTGACCGGAGTGGTCATGATGCCGAATACGAACCCGGTCATCGACTCGGCCGCGGTGGTGGGCACCGTGCTGGACAAGGCCCGCCAGGTGAGCCGGATCCCGGTATACACCTCCGGGTGCATCACCAAAGGGCGCGCGGGTGAGGAACTCGCAGGTATCGATGGAATGCGTAATCTGGGGGTGATGATGCTGACTGACGATGGTGATCCGGTAGCGAACCCGGCCGTGCTGAAGAATGCCATGGAATATGCCACTCCTTTCGGGATGTTTTTCGCAAGCCACTGTGAAGTGCCGGAATTGAGCGGTCCACGGGCCCTGAACGAAGGGAAAGTGAGCTACCAGCTGGGAATCAAGGGTAGCCCGGCCTGCAGCGAAGAGATCTGCATGGATCGTGATATCAGGCTGGCCTACGCCACGGGGGCCCACGTGCACATCCAGCACGTCTCCTCCGCGATCGGGATGGAGACGGTTCGATGGTGGAAGGAGAGGGGTGCCAGGGTCACGGCCGAGGTGACCCCCCATCACCTGATTTTCAACGAGGAGGACATCGGGGAGTATGACACGAACTACAAGATGAACCCGCCGTTGCGCACGCGGGAGGACAATGCAGCCCTCCTGGAGGGGTTGCAGGAGGGAGTTTTCGATCTCATAGCCACTGATCACGCGCCCCACGGTGAATTCGAGAAAGGGCAGGACTTTGTCTCGGCGCCCAATGGGATCACCGGACTGGAGATGGCCCTGGTGTCGCTCCATGACCGTTTCATCGTGGCGGGGAAGTTCGGATGGGACCTGATCGTGAAACGCTACTCTGCCGAACCCCGACGCTTGATGGGCCTGGACCCGGCTGCTGTCGAGGAAGGGAAGCCGGCGGAGTTGCTCGTATTTGATCCCGCCGGAGAGACCACCTTCTCAAGGGACTTCATGAGATCGAAAGGTGTGAACACGCCCTTTTTGGACCAGACCCTGAAAGGGCGGGTGGACCTGGTGGTGCGGGGGAGCGAAGTGCTGCTGGAGAGATAGCCCCGGGAAGTCCTATTCGGCCAGTCCGGCTGTGGGGGCGAAGAGTCTCAGCCCCGCCCAGACCGCGAACACTCCCAGGATCACGGAGAAAAGAATATTGAGGATTGCGACCAGCGGCAGTCCGTTCTGGATGGCAGCGACGGTGTCGCGACCGAAGGTCGAGAAGGTGGTGAATCCCCCCAGAAAGCCCGTGACCAGCAGAGGGAAGATCCAGGCGGGGTGTTTCTGAGCGAAGTGCCCGAAGACGCAGCCGACCAGGAAGCAACCGAGGAGGTTGCAGGCCAGGATGCCGAGTGGGAACTGGTGAAGGGCGGTCTTGACAGAGAGTTTGTCGATGCCGGAGGAGAGTCCCCAGCGGGAGAGGGCGCCGAGTCCGCCGCCGAGGAAGATGAGAAGGGCATTCATGGGTGGAAGATCAGGGGTTGGGAGTCACGGGATCTTTCCCGGTGACCGATCAGGAGGTGCGGATTCTGGGCAGAAGGCCATACTTTGGTGAAAGCAGGAAGGCCAGCAGGAAGAGGGTGCCCAGCACGATCACAATGGCTGGACCGGCCGGGATGTCCGTCCAGTAGGCGAGAAGGAGGGCAAAGACGGACCCGAGGGCTCCCACCAGTCCCCCGCCCCAGAAGAGGAGGGGGGTGCGATTGGTGAGCAGCGAGAGGGTGGCGGCCGGGGCGACGAGGAGGCCGACGCTGAGGACGCAGCCGACCGCCTGCAGCGAGGTGACCAGGGCCAGGATGAGCATGCCGAAGAGGAGATAGTTCATGGCCCGGACAGGAACCCCCTGGGCTGCGGCTACATCGGGTTCGAAAAGGGTGAGAAGGAGGGGGCGGAAGAAGATGTTGGAACCAAGGAGGATGATGGAGCCGATCCCGAAGGCCAGCCAGAGGTCGCTGGAGCTCACGAGGCGGATGTCACCGAAGAGCCAGTGCTCGAGATCACCATAGTTGTGCAGGTACTTCAGCACGGCCACACCCAGCGCGAAGGCGGTGGTGTAGAGAATGGCAAGGGCGGTTCCCTGGGCTACCCGCGATGTTCGCGAGACAACCACTGAGCCGAGTCCGACAAAAAGGGCGGCAGTGAGGGCCCCGATGAAGGCATTGACCTGGGTGAGGCTGCCTGTGATCAGAATGCCGAGTGCGATGCCCGGCAGCATGGTGTGAGAGAGCGCACTCACCGAGAGGGCGGTGCGACGCACCACCACGAAGCCGCTGAAGAAGCCATTGGTGAAACCGATCAGGAGACCGGCGAGCAGTGCGCGCTGAAAGAAAGGATCGTGGAAGGGATCGAGCACCGGGAGAGAGTTACTGGGGTTCAGTCGTCAGATGCCGGATCAGGGGTGGTGAAGGCTTCTGCGATCAATTGGGGAGTGAGGATTTCCGTGGTCGGGCCAAAGCCGAGCTGGGAGTGGTTGAGGAGGAGACATTCATTGAAGAGGTCAGGAGCGGAATCGAGGTCGTGGTGGGAAGAGAGGATGAGGCGGCCCTCTTCCGAGAGCGCCGCCAGCAGGGTGGCCAGCGACTCGGAGGCATTACGGTCGAGACCGGTGAAGGGTTCATCGAGCAGGAGGACGTGGGCCTCCTGAGCCAGGGCACGGGCGAGGAAGGCACGTTGTTGCTGTCCCCCGGAGAGTTCGCAGATCTGTCGGTCCTGGAGGTCCGCGATAGCGAGGGTCTGCAGGGCGTGCCCAACTGCCCTGTCGTCGTTGTCCGAGTAGCGTTTCCAGAGACCGAGGTGGGGGAAGCGTCCCATTTCGACCAGTCCGCGGACCGTGATGGGGAAGTTCCAGTCGACCTCCTCGCGTTGGGGCAGGTAGGCGAACTCCCGGGACCATTTTTTCACGGCGGCCCCCCGCCACTGGATGGTTCCGGTCTTTCGGGGGACCAGTCCTGCAATGGCCTTGAGGAGAGTGGACTTGCCGGCCCCATTGGGGCCGATGAGAGCGACCCGGTTGCCACAGGAGGTGGCAAGGGAGATATCGTGGAGAGCGGGGACCGGGCCATAGGCGACGCCAACATTGTCGATCACCAGTTCGTGATGGTGGTCGTGATGGGCGCAGCAATCGTGGCGACTGTGATTTTCAGGTTCCAAGGTTCCGGTTCCAGGGCTGGAGACTATCTGGAGGGGTCGAAGTTGGCTTCGATGGGGTGGTTGTTTGCGTCGCCGGTGAAATCGAGGAGGAGGTGGGCGCTCTTGAGTTTGTCGGGTTCGAAATCAAGGCGCAGGAAGCGGTGGGCGGTGGGATCCTGCCACGCGATGGTCAGGGCAGCGGTCCAGGTCGCGTTCCGGATGGTCAGTTCGATCTCCTCCTCAATCTCAAGTTCGGTGCCGGTGGGGATTGTGATGACCCGGCCGGAAGCCTCGGTGAAGGTGATCGACTTGGCGGGAGCGGACAGGGTGAGGGTGAGCAGGGTGGGAACGGCAGGGGACGACGGGGGCTCCCCGCCGGTTACGGGGGCCGCCGGGTCGGCCTGTCGCGCGTTGTCCAGCACGGCAGCGACCAGCAGGCCGGTGAGGCCTATGGCGGCGAGGAGGACTGCGACTTGAAGAATGGGATTTCCGCGCATGGGGGAGGAAGAACCACTCTAGAGGCCGGAAGTCTTATTGCAACTAATTTGCGTTATCGAGGAGAGAGTTCACGGCTCCGAGGAGGCCGGAAACCTTCTCGAAGTCCTTGATGCCGGGTGAGGATTCGGCCCCCGAGGCCACGTCGAGGGCACAGGCCCGGGTCGTGCGGAGTGCTTCAGCAGCGTTCTGTGGCGTGATTCCGCCGGCAAGGATGACGGGGGGAGAGGACTGGTGATCGATGAACTGGGCGACGGCGTCCCAATCGATGGTCCGGCCGGTTCCCCCGTAAACGCCCGGAGCATGAACATCCAGGAGGATTCCGTTGGCGGGGCACTGGAGGGCGCAGCCCAGGTTGGAATCCTCTGCAACTCCGATGGCCTTGAAGAAGGGGAGATTCTCTCCGGCGAATGCTTCGCAGTAGGCAGGGTCTTCGTCGCCGTGTAACTGCGCGACGTCAATGAGATCGTCGGCGAGGAGGGTGCGGGGCAGGGCGGGATCGGCATTGACGAAGACGCCCACCCGAAGAATGCGGTCCTTGAGGGTGGGGAGGAACTGCCGGGCGGCATCCGGAGGGCAGTAGCGCCTGCTCTCCGGCCAGAAGTTGACTCCGAGGGCATGGACCCCGAGCGCAGTGAGGCGGTTGGCGTCGTCGGCGGTGGTGACCCCGCAGATCTTGAGGGAGGGAGCAGCGGATGAGAGGAAGCTGTCGAGAAGCGGATGCAAAGGGTTATGATGAAGGCTGACGGATGAATGTCGAAGGCGGATTTCGGAATTCAGATTTCGGGATTCATCCGTCAGACTCCTGGTGTGGACGCGATACGGATCCGGGGAGCCCGGCAGCATAACCTGCGCAATGTCGATGTGGACATTCCCCGCGGGAAGCTGGTGGTGGTGACCGGATTGAGCGGCAGCGGAAAATCGAGCCTGGCCTTTCACACTCTCTATGCGGAGGGGCAGCGGCGTTACGTGGAGAGCCTGAGCGCCTATGCGCGGCAGTTTCTCGATCAGCTCGACAAGCCGGAGGTGGATGCCATCGAGGGTCTCAGTCCCGCCATTGCGATCGAGCAGCGTGGGGCAGGAGCCAATCCGCGCTCGATCATCGCGACCGCCACCGAGATTCACGACCACCTGCGGATTCTCTATGCGGCAGTGGGGATTCCTCACGATCCGGAAACGGGAGAGCCGCTGGAACGCATGACTCCGGCGGACGTGGTGGCGAGCCTGATGGGCCGACCGGAAGGAACCAAAGTGGTTCTGCTGGCGCCACTCGATCCGGAGGCGGCGGGTGATATGCCCGCTTTGTTGCGGGATCTCCAGCGACAGGGATTCGTGCGCCTGCGGGTGAACGGAGAGCTTCTCGAGGTGGAAGAGGTGGAAGCGCGCTGGCCGGCTGGCGAGGAGGAACAGGTCGACCGGTTGGAGGTGGTGGTGGATCGTCTGGTGATCCGTGGGGGAGTGGAGAGCCGACTGGCGGATTCGGTGGAGACGGCTCTGCGCATCTGTGGGGCGGAGGCGGTGGCGCTGCTCCAGTTGCCGGAGGAGGAATGGAGGGAACTCTCCTTCCTCACCAGCTATCGGAACCCGAAGACGGGATTCGAGTTGCCGGACCTCAGTCCGCGGCACTTTTCCTTCAACAGTCACCTGGGGGCCTGTGAGACCTGTCACGGACTGGGCACGGAGCTCTTCTGTGATCCCGACCTGGTGGTTCCTGATCAGTCCAGGAGCCTGAAGGACAAGGCCATCAGACTCGCCAGGGGGGGAGGAAAGGGGAAGAGCTGGCACGGGCGTCAGGTGGAGGCCCTGGCCGAGCACTTCGGGGTGTCGGGTGAGGTGCCCTTCCGGGAGTTGCCCGAGGAGTTCCGCAGTGCGCTCTTTTACGGGACGGGCGGAATGAAGATTCCGATGACCTGGGAGAGGGAGGGACGGGAGATTTGCCGGGATCACCGCTACGAAGGTATTTGTCGGGATGTCGAGAGCCTCTACCGCGAGACCGGGAGTGAGCCGGTGAAGCGGAACATGGGCCGTTTCATGGCGTCACGCAGCTGTCAGAGCTGCGGAGGGCGTCGACTGAAGCGGGAGTTTCTGGCCGTGAAGATGGAAGGGGAAGGCGGGAAGGGAGGGCTTGGGATCGATGAGTTCTGTGCTCTCCCGATCGAGGAGGGGGCGGCATGGTTGGAGGGCGTCCGCATTCCGGCGGATCGTGAGGAGGCGGTGCGCCCGGTGGTGGCGGAAGTGTGCCGGCGGCTGCAATTCCTTGACGAAGTCGGGTTGGGCTACCTCGCCCTGGATCGGGGAGCGGTTACCCTCTCCGGAGGTGAATTCCAGCGGATCAGGTTAGCGACGCAGCTGGGAGCGGGTCTGGCAGGGGTGCTCTACGTCCTGGACGAACCGAGTATCGGTCTTCATCCGGAGGACAATGCCCGTCTCATTGGAGCTCTCAAGGTTTTACGGGATCTGGGAAACACCATCGTGGTGGTAGAGCACGATGAGGAGATGATCCGGGCTGCGGATCATCTCATTGAGATGGGCCCCGGGGCGGGATTGCACGGAGGGCGCCTGGTTGCGGAGGGGACGGTGGAAGAAGTGATGGGGGTGGAGGATTCACCCACGGGGGCATGGCTGAGGGGGAGCAGTTTCCGGGTCTCGGATAGCGACCAGCTGGGAACGGGTCTGGAAACGGGCCGGAAACTGGTGATCAAGGGTGCGCGCGAGCACAACCTGCGAAACGTCGAAGTGGAGATTCCACTGGGGCAACTGGTGGCGGTGACTGGTCCGAGCGGAAGCGGAAAGTCGACGTTGGTGGACAAGATCCTGAAGAGGGCTCTTGCGCGGGTTCTTCACGGTGCGAAGGAGGTGCCCGGGGAGCATGATGCCATCGAGGGAGCGGAGAACATCGGTCGCCTCGTGGTTGTCGACCAGTCACCATTGGGACGCTCGCCGCGTTCGAATCCAGCCACCTACACGGGAGCCTTCGGACACATCCGCAATCTCTTCGCCCAGCTTCCTCTCTCGCGGCAGCGTGGATACGCGGCGGGGCGCTTCAGTTTCAATGTGAAGGGAGGGCGTTGTGAGAAGTGCCAGGGAGGTGGAGCAGTGCGCATCGACATGCACTTTCTCAACGATGTGTATGTGACCTGTGATGCCTGCGGGGGACGTCGTTACAATCGCGAGACCCTGGAAGCGACCTACAAGGGACGCAGTATCGCAGATGTGCTGGAGTTGACAGCGGAAGAGGGAGCCGAGTTCTTTGGGAAAGTGCCCAGGTTGAGCAGTCTTCTCGATGCTCTTTGTGAAGTGGGACTTGGATACATCGGCCTGGGACAGGCTGCCAACACGCTTTCGGGTGGGGAGGCGCAGCGGGTCAAACTGGCCACTGAACTGGCCAAGACCTCGGCGGAGGGGGTTCTCTACCTTCTCGACGAACCAACCACCGGATTGCATCATCACGATGTGCAGGTTTTGCTGGGGGTATTGCAGCGCCTGCGTGATGCGGGGCACTCGCTGGTTGTTATTGAGCATAACCTTGAGGTGATCTCGGCGGCGGAGTGGGTGATCGACCTGGGTCCGGGAGGTGGTCGTCATGGAGGAGAGGTCGTAGCGGCGGGACGACCTGCCGATCTGGTGGCAGAAGGAGCCTCTCTGACGGGAAAATGGCTTGCCAGAGCGGCAAGAGACGTTGAGAACACATGAGTTTTCGGTTAGACTGTTTCTCATCCATGCGGAATTCCGGCACCCATGCCATGAAGGAAATGCCCTCGCGCTGGCGCGAATGGCTCAGTGAGCACGGGTCGAAACTGCTTCTGTTCGCCCGTCAGCAGACGCGTCGGCAGGAGGACGCCGAAGACATCCTGCAGGAGGCCCTGGTCAAGTTGGCCCGGAAGGTGGACGAAGGCATCTTCGTGGGAGGGCAGGAAGCCTGGATGCCGTTTCTCTACACCCAGATCCGCCGGGAAGCCATTGATCTGGGTCGTCGCAACGACAGACGGAAGAAGCGGGAGGAGACGGTGGTGGAGGATGAGCAGTGCCAATCGGGCGGAGAGGATGCCTGGTTCGAAAGCGCTGGCTACGGCGAGGAGCGTCGGAGCCTTCTGGAGGCGGCCTTGAAGGAACTGCCCGGGAAATTCTCGGATGTCATCGTGATGAAGATCTGGGGAGGGCGGACCTTTGCGCAAATAGGTGAAATTTTAGAGATTTCCATGAACACAGCGGCCTCACGGTATCGCTACGGAATTGAAGCCCTGCGAAAGCGACTCTCTGGCGCCCGCATTCGCGGGGACCTGTAAGATCCACAGAAACCCATCAGCCTGGCCTGCGCCTGGCAACGTAACGACCCATGGATTCAGAACTGCAGAAGATCGAAACTGAACTCGAGCGGATGTCTCCGGGAAGCATGCCCGAAGGGATGATCAGACGGATGGAGGAAGCGATGGAAGGATGGGAGGAGGTCCCGGAGCAGGATGAGATCGAAAAGGTGGTCCTCTTTCCTCAGGGAGAGGGGAGTGATCGAGTGGAGACGCGCAGTGGATGGAGTCTGTGGGCTGCGGCTGCCAGCGTGGCCCTTCTCGGTGGAGTGGTTGCCATGGTATTGACCGCTGATCCGACCTCCCGCGAGATGGTGAACCGGGGCGGGAGCGGTGCCGGAGGTTCCACTGTCACGATGAGCAATCCCGAAGCAGTGCATACCATTGAGTTGTCTCCCAAGACTGCGAAACGGACAATCCTGGATGCATCGGATCGCGCCGTCATCATCCCCAACGGTTCGAGACCGATGCGGTTGATGCGGGTTGACCTGGTTGACCGGGTGGTGTTTCTCAGCCCCGGTGGGGAAGAGGTGCACCTGGAGGTGCCGTCTGTAAACTATCAGTTGATCCCCGTCCCGACCGACTAGCCTGGTGGTTGATCACCGGCCCACATGTCGCATTCATCTCCAACCTGTCCTCTTCAATGTGCTTCAAGGATTCTAACAACAAGGGTGTTTTCAGGTCATTGAATTGAACAAACCCTTGCCGGTCTGGCGCTAGGGAGATAGACAAACCGATTACCAGAAATGAAAGTTCCATTTTACGCTTCCCTCATACTTACACTCGGGCTCCCATCGCTTTCCGCGATCGAACGGCCCAAGACACTCGACGAAGATAAGGCCAGAGAGCGTGTCTCCACCGAGCAACCGAAGGACCAGCTCAAGGAAGGGGACGCCGAGGCCGAACAAGGCAACAAACCCGAAGCAATCCCGCAGGTTGATCGTCCGGCGGGCGCATGGCTCGGGGTGCTGAGCAAACCGGTGGACGAGACCCTGCGGATCCACCTTGGGGTGGAAGAGGGCGTGGTGCTGGATTACGTGGCCCCCGGCAGTCCGGCATCCAAGGCGGGACTGGGTCAGCACGACATCATTCTCAAGGTGGATGGTGAGCCGATCGGGAGCCAGGATGAGCTCCGGGAGGCGATCCAGGCCCATAAGCCGGGCGACAAGGTGACCTTGGCGGTGCTGAGCAAGGGTGAAGAAGGAGAGCGCGAAGTCGAGATGGCGGAGCGTCCCCAGGAGCCGGGAAACCTGCCGCAGGGTGAGATCCCTGGCAGGGAGCGGGCTCGCGGATTCCTCTTCCGTGATCTCCCGGAGCTGCCGAAAGATCTGGAGAACCTGATTCCCCCCGGTGGAGGAGAAGACCTGCAGCGTCAGCTGGAGGGCCAGATGAAGAAGTTTGAGAAGCAGCTGCGTGAAATGGAGCGCGGTGGTGGACCGGGCCTGAAGCTGGACTTCGATCTCTTCAAGGATCTCCAGCGGGGTAACAAGGAGGGGGGTGCCTTCAATTTCAACTTCAAGTCCTCAAGCAGCTTCAAGTTCGTCGACGAGAATGGCAGTGTGGAAATGAAAACCACCGAGGGCGGCAAGGAAGTGATCGTGAAGGATGCCGAGGGGAAGATGCTTTTCGAAGGCCCCTGGGACACCGAGCAGGACAAGGCGGCGGCGCCGGAGGATATCCGGGAGAGGATCGAGGGGATGAACCAGGGCAATCGGTTTCACTTCCGGCTCGACCAGCTTCCGGAGCCCGACCTGGAGATCCCCGAGGAGGAAAAGCCAGAGCTCGAGTAGATCCCTGGAGCAGATAAAATTCAGCAGGAACCCGGACCGATCTGGTCCGGGTTTTCTGTTGAAAAGGGAGCGCTATCCGGGGGCGCATTGGGATGCGCCTTCCAGCGTCGGACGATCACGTTTCGACCAGGAGGGTTTTGAGGTAGGGATCGCCGGTGAAGTCAGGGGGCATGGGATGGCTCTCCAGGCGGACATGCGAAGGGAGGGCTTCGGCAACCATCCGCCTGAAGCCATGGTCGGGGAGGCGTCGGCAATTGGTGGTAGAGAGGAGCCAGCCTCCGGGCGCGAGGCAGGCGGCGGCGAGGGAGACGAGTTCTCCGTAGTGTTTCTCGGCACGGAAGACCTTGCCCCCGTGGTCGCGTGAGAAGGTGGGGGGGTCCAGCACGATACCCGTGAAGCGCCGGTTTTGCCGGGCGAAGCGGCGCAACCAGTGAAAGGTGTCGCCCCTGCAGAAGTGCTGCGACTGGGCATCGATCCGGTTGAGGAGCATGTTCTCCCGTGCCCAGTCGAGATACGGCTGGGAGAGATCCAGGGTCGTGGTGGTGGCACCGCTCAGGGCCGCACAGACGGAGAAGGTCCCGGTGTAGGCAAAGGTGTTGAGGACGGTGTCACCTGCCTGGCAGCGATCCCGGACGCGAATGCGGTTTTCACGCTGATCGAGAAAGATGCCTTGCGAGTATCCCGCCTGGAAACTTGCCAGATAGCGAACGCCTGTTTCGTGGATCTCGAAGGGTTCGGTCAGTTCCGTGCCAGCGACCAGGGAGGGCGCCTCCCTTGCCTGCTGGTCGAGATGTTTCCAGTAGGTGGTGATGGAAGGGGCAAGGCTGATCGCCCAGTCCTTCAGTTCCGGCGAAAGGGTTGGGGCTGTGGTGGAGAGGAGGCGGCGACCGGCGAAATCATCGAGGAAGATCCCGGGGAGGTCGTCACCGGCACCGTCGACGAGGCGGCAGGAATCAGTATCCCCGAGGGGGAGAGTGGTTCGAAGTTTTTCAGATGTGTTTATTTTGCGAACCATGACATGATATGAAACATCGTCAGGAGGCTGGCGAACGAAGTGAGGAAATGGAAGACCCGGTGGGCCGTCCTCTTTGACTTCGTGCATGCTGAGCTAAAACGGTTGGATTCATTTTGCGAACATCAATACTCCCGTGACCATGAGTAATTGGAGGCAGCGACTGGCTGAAGCGGTGGGAGCTGGCAGGGTTCTGGCTGATTCGGAGGAGAACATCGAGCTTCTCCTCAGCGGAACAGGCGATGAACGGGCGGAAGATGCGGTTGGGGAGCTGGTGGACGGCGGGCACTGGGCGGAACTCAACGATCGGTTTTACAAGACCCTGGCCTTCGGGACGGGTGGATTGCGGGGACGGACGATTGGAAGGGTGGTGACCAGCGTGGAGCGCGGGGTGAGCGAACCGGGAGATCGACCGGAGTTTCCCTGCTACGGCACGGCTTCCATGAACTTCTACAATGTGAACCGGGCCATCCGGGGATTCATTTCCTATGTGAAGAAGCATCTCGCGGAGAGTGGTGAGGATCGTAAACCGGTGTTTGTCATTGCCCGGGACACGCGACATTTCTCGGCCGACTTTGCCCACTACTGCGGAACGGTCTGTGTGGAGACGGGATGTGATGCCTACCTCTTTGACGGACCCCGGGCCACTCCGGAGCTCTCCTTTGCCCTGCGGACCCTGAGGGCGGATGCGGGGGTGGTGCTCACCGCGAGCCACAATCCCTCTCACGACAACGGGTTCAAGGCCTATTTCAATGATGGAGGGCAGATCGTGGAACCACATGCGGGTGGAATCATTGCGGAGGTCAATGCCCTGGCCAGTGACAGCTATGAGGCGCTGCCGGACGACGAGCAGGGGACGGTGCATGCTCTGGGCGGGGAGATGGACGAGAAGTACAAGGAGAAACTGCGGACCATTCTCCTGCGGCCCGATCTGCTGGACGGCCGCTCAGCCAGGGTGGTCTATACCAACCTGCACGGAACCGGGGGCTGGATCGTGGTTCCCATGCTGCGTGAACTCGGATTCGAAGTTATAACGGTAAAGGAACAGGATGAGCAGGACGGGAGATTTCCGACCGTTGACTCGCCTAATCCCGAGAACGCCTCGGCCCTGCATAAGGCGATCGAGCTGGCGGAGGAAGTGGGGGCTGATGCGGTCATCGGGACCGATCCGGACTGCGACCGGATGGGCGTGGCAGTGCGCAATGCGGCAGGTGGGATGCAGTTGTTGAGCGGCAACCAGATTGGAACCTTGATGGCCTGGTACCGCATCAAGACCTTCTTTGAGCAGGGCATCGTGACAGAATCGAATCGAAGCCGTGCCACCCTGATCAAGACGTTTGTAACCACCGGGTTTCAGAGTGCGGTGGCACAGCATTTTGGTATCGGGGTAGTGAACACCCTGACCGGCTTCAAGTACATCGGGGAGAAGCTGCGCAAGTATGAGGAGGCCATTCCCGCCGACAGGAGGGGTGACTATCGTTCGTTATCGGAGGAGGAGACCCGGGCGCTGCGTCTGGAATACTCCAGGTTTCTTGTCTTCGGAGGCGAGGAGAGCTACGGATATCTGGGGGGCGATTTCGTGCGGGACAAGGATGGGAACGGATCGGTGGTCATGTTTGCCGAACTGGCGGCCTTCGCCATGAGCGGGGAGAAAAGGATCACCGACCTGCTGGACGAACTCTATCACGAGTATGGTGTCTACGATGAGATGAATACCGATATCGTGCTGGAGGGTGCGGAAGGTGCCGCGAGAATTGCGGCCCTCACCCGGTCCTACTCTGCTCAGCCTCCGACCGAGATTGATGGCTCCGGGGTGGTGAAAATCCAGGACTTCAGCAGGGAGGATGTCTACGACGAGGAGGGCGACCTCATTCCCAGGGCAGGCATGATCATGGTGCACCTCGAAGGTGGTCGGCGGTTCGCGGTAAGACCTTCAGGGACGGAGCCCAAGATCAAGTTTTACCTCTTTGGGAAGGGAGAGCCGGAACCAGTCGATCTTGCTGCCAGCAAGGCGGCCGTCCAGGCGGGTCTGGAAGCGCTCTGGAAGTGGCTGGAGTCGGATGCCCACAGTCGCATGGAAGCGATGGGGGAGGAATGAAGCGGGAAGGACCGGCGAAGACCTGAGCCCATCAGAGTTCCCCTAAACCTTTCGCCAGGTTGCTGCGTAGCCGCGGGTGTCGAGGTGGATAAAGGTCGGGTAGAGGCCGATTCCACCGCGGAAAAAGCCCTCCTTGCGGAGTTGAAGGGCCATCTGGAAGGCTTTTCGGGCTGAACAGAAATAGATGAGGTCGAGGGCCTGGTTGCGGGTGTGATAGGATCCTCTCACGGCTCCGGGGATGATGGCGTTATAGCGTGGACTACGGTAGCCGGAGGTGATGCGGCAGAGGGGTAATTTCAGACGCTCCCGGAGTTCGTCCGCGGCCTTGAGAGTCGGTGCCAGTTTCTCCCAGAGGTGTGGCGGAGGGAGAGTGTTCTCGATGCCGTCGGCCACCCCCCGGTGAGGGTCGATGATTTCCCCGGGGGAAAGATGTCGCAGATCGAGACTGAGCAGGAAGTCGTTGTAACTCTCTTCATTCTCGAGGGGACGTCCGAGGGGAGGGATCGGCTCGGTTTCCCATGCCGGATCGATAAAGGGTGGAGGGTCGGATCCCGGATTGGACGCTAAGTTGGACTCTGGGTTGGAACCTGGACCCGTCACAGGTTGACGGGAGGCAGGAGTTGCCAGACTCCTGGTCCGGGGGGACTGGGAGAGTTTGCGTGCAGCGAGCAGGGTGGAGACGGTGCCAAGGGCAAGAACTGAACCGGAACGGAGAAACCGCCGCCGCTGCAGGGTAGAGCGAGGGATATTCATGGCGAACAGAAGCTGGGGCAGCGAATTATTACGGATTACTTAATTAAATGGAAGTAGGAAAATGAATAATAGGGAATTGTGATTGGAGAGAGGAGAGTGAGAATCGCGAATCGATGGGAGTGATGCAGAGGATCTGGCCGTGGTTCATAGCCCTGCTCTCGGGGGCGATGCTGGCGCTGTGCTACGCTCCTTTCAACATGGCCGGCATGGTCTGGCTGGGGTTGGTCCCGCTCCTGGTGTCGCTCTGGGGAGGGGGTGGGAAGCGGCGCAAGTTGTTTGGATTCGGAGTGGGATACCTTTCGGGGCTGTCCTTCTGGCTGATCAACCTGAAATGGATATCAGAAGTGGGGGTGATGGGATGGCTATCGGTGGCCTTCTTCCTGGCTCTTTACTTCGCATTCTGGGGGCTCTTCGCCGCGGGTGCCGGTAACCCGTGGTTGGAGCGATCCGCCAGGACAGAGGAAACGGAAGGGGGTATTGCAGAAAAGATCAAGGCACGGATGAGCGTGCAGAAGGAGCGGCGCGGACGGTCGATGGTGGAGTCGAAACGAGTGTTGAAATTCGCGGCGGTGAACGGTTGCTGGTGGTGTGGACTGGAGTGGGTGCGTGGGTGGCTTCTGACCGGTTTCGGGTGGAACGGTCTGGGGGTGGCCTTCCACGATCAGCCCATCCTGGCGCAGGGTGCGGATCTCGTCGGGGTGACCGGTCTTTCCTTCCTGCCGGTCTTCGTGATGGCTGTCATCGTGCAGGTGGGACGCGGGTTGCACCGGGAAGTGAAGAGCGGCCGTTTGCGGGCCCACTGGGACTTCGGCGCCGCGATGGTGCTTCTGACTCTCTTTTTCCTCTACGGGATCTGGAAGCTGCATGGAGAAAAGCCGGCAGATTCCGTGCCGCTCAATGTGCTCATGGTGCAGCTCAACATCCCGCAGGAGACGAGTCAGAAATTATGGGAGCCGGAGGAAATCTACCGGGGCTACGAAGAGGAAACACTGAAAGCGCTGGAGGAGTTGAACCGGCGTAACGAGGAACGGGGGAAGGAAGCGATGGAGGCGGGGAGTCCGGATGCGGTCCATCTTGATGTGCCGGACTGGATCGTGTGGCCGGAATCGGCGCTTCCCGATGTCCTTTACTACACCGATACAGAGGAGCAGGAACTAGGGAGGCGGACGTTGGCGGCCCTCAATGAAGTGAACCCCCGGGGACAGTTGACGATGGTGTTCGGCCTGCTGGAATACGAGGGAGAGAGAACCATGCCGGTTGCTCCCCTGACGCGGAAGGAGAACGGGAAGGCCTACAATTCGCTGCTGGCGCTGCCGACGGGCAGAAAAGATTACCTCACCTACCGGAAGCAGCACCTCGTGCTCTTCGGGGAGACCATTCCCTATGTCGACCAGCTCAGGATCCTGCAGTGGTTGTGGGAGAAATCGGCTGGAACGCAGTATGGAGGTTCCTTCAGTGCTGGTGACCAGGGGGAACCGATGCGGATTCCGCACGCGCCGAGCAGGACGGGCGAGATCGTTCTCGTTCCGACCATCTGTTTCGAGGACACGGTTGCACGCAAGATGCGCAAGTTTGTGAAGAAGGGTGGACAGCTTATCGTGAACGTGACCAACGACGGCTGGTTCAAGGAGAGCGAGGCGGCGGCGCAGCATTTTGCGAACGCGAAATTCCGCTCCATCGAATTGCGTCGTCCGACCATCCGCTGCGCCAACACGGGAGTGAGCGCAGTGATCAACAGCTACGGCACGGTGCTCGATCGTGAGAAGAACGAGGAGCGGAAACTGGTTGACGACAATGGATCACACCTGATGCGGGGCTGGCTCTATGCCACCGCTCATGTTCCCGTGGAGGGACCACTGACACTCTACGCCAGGTTTGGTGACTGGTTTGCCGTCCTGGGGCTGCTGGTGGCGCTTGTCTGGTGGATTGCAGGGCGAAAAGATCCTCCGCAGGGCAGGGGGGAGGAGAATTGATTCCGGGAAGCGTGTCCTTGGCGCTTGAAAAGTATTGCCACGGAACGATAACAGCTGGCCGTATGGCGGTTGGTGATGTCAGAGGGACCCTGCAATACGTTCCCATGTTCCGGGGGCGGACCTTTGTAGTGGTCCTCGACGAGGGATTGCCGGAGTTCGCGGTGGCGGAGGCCCTGCTTGATCTCAAGGCGCTCCAGGAGGTGGGAGTAAACCTGGTGATTGCCGTGGCGGGAGAGGAAAAGGGGGAGTCCGCGGTGGCGGATCGCGCGATGGACATCGAGATCAAGTTCGCCCGGGTGGAAACGCTGGATGAGGTGGCGTCGGTGCTTGAGCGGGGGCAGGCTGCGTTGATGAGTTGCCGGGCAGGGGTGCTGGGGGAGGAGATGAGCAGCCTGGGAACGGGGGTGGAAGCCGCCAAGTTGATCGGTCTGGTGAACGGGCCTGGCGTCTTGAGGGATGGCCGACCCCTTCATGCGGTGTCCTGTTCGGCCCTGGCCGATCTGGGAGAATCTTCGGAGCAGGGAGGTGCGATCGAGGGAGTTGCCCTTCTGGAGGAGGCAGCGGCCGCCTGTCGGGCTGGTGTTCCAAGGGTTCATATCCTGGACGGGCGCCGGCAGGGAGTGCTGGCCGATGAGCTCTTTTCGAACGAGGGGGTCGGGACCATGGTGCATGCCGACAGCTACCGGCAGGTGCGTCCGCTGCGTGAGGACGATGTACCGGAGCTGCTGGCCATGATCGGGCGTTCCGTGCGGGCCTCTCACCTCGTTCCCCGCGATTACGATGAGATCCTGGAAAAGGCGGAGGACTTCCTGGTTCTCTGCGTGGATGACAACGTGGTGGGCTGTGTCGCGCTGCACCGCTACAGGGAGCATCCTGCCGAGGTGGCTTGCCTTTACGTGAAGCAGTCCCACGAGGGGCTGGGCTACGGAAGGGCATTGGTGGAGTCTGCGGAGGAGAGAGCCAGGGATCTGGGAATCAGCTCGATGTTCGTCTTTACCAGTCGGGCGGTGCCGTTCTTTGAGAATCTGGGCTACAATTCGGCGTCCATGGAGATCGTTCCGGACGAACGTGCCCGGAAATTCGAGGATAGTAATCGCGGGTCAAAGGTGCTGGCCAAGGACTTGGCCTGAGCGATCTTGCCTGACAGGAACCCCGAACAACGGAGAACCTAGTTCCGGCTCGGATCGTCGGAGCATTCCGCGATGATCCTGTGGTAGGTGGAGAGGTTTCGGAGGGTCTCGGCCCAGAGCGTCTGGTCATGGCTGTGGGCGAGAAGCTCGGGAGTGGGCCTGGCGGTGATCCACGAGCTGTGGCGGAGTTCGCCTTCCAGCTGACCCTCCGACCAACCGGAGTAGCCGACAAAAGCGCGGACCAGGGTGCCGGGATTCTGGGCATGTTTGACGGCGTCGGGGGCCGAGATCCGGGTGGAAAAGCGCAGGCCCTTCTCCTCGGTCCACCAGAGAGCGGCGAAGGTGAGATGTTCGCGGGCAACCGGCCCACCGACGTGAACATCAATTTTGGCGAGTGCAGCAAACTCCTCATCCTTGAGAAACTCGCCCACCTTGTGGCCGGAGGGATGGTTGAGAATGAGGCCGTAGGCACCCTCCTCGGCATTGTGTTCTGCCAGAAGGATCACGGAGTGCGGGAAGATGCCCTCGCGCAGGGTGGGATCGGCGATAAGAAGCTGTCCCTGGAGGTGGATGGGTGATTCCTGTCTGGGGAGGTCAGCCATGGGGTGAAGTTGATGCCGGGAGGTGGCGGCGTCAAGGGGGGGTGAAGAATTGATTGATTTACACGTCAGGGACCGGGAGGGAGATTTTGAGGTTCAGGAAATGGTGATTAGGCCCTAAAGAAGCGTGCGTGTTCGTTGATCATACCAGGATTTATGCAAAGGCGGGGAATGGCGGAAACGGCGTGGTCAGTTTCCGACGGGAGAAGTTCGTCCCGCGGGGCGGGCCGGATGGGGGTGACGGGGCGGAAGGAGGAGACGTGATCCTGCGGGTCGACCGCCATATCGACAACCTGAAGACCTTTCACTACAGCCCCCTGCTGGTCGCGAAGGATGGCGGGCACGGACAGAGCTGGAAGCGCCACGGAAAGAATGGCAAGTCGGTCATCGCCAAGGTGCCGCCGGGCACCCTGGTTCACAAGAGTCCAGCCCGGACGGTGGCGGAAGCGGTAAGAATGGAGCGCAGCGGAGAGGGGATCGATCTCGAACTGATAGCGGATCTGACCGATGAGGGAGAGGAACTCATCCTTTGCAGGGCGGGGACGGGAGGTAAGGGGAACTGGCAGTTCCGCAGTGCCACCAACCGGGTGCCGGAGGAATTCACGCTCGGTACGGAAGGAGGGGAGGGAGTTTTTTATCTGGAACTGCGTCGTATCGCAGATGCCGGGATGGTGGGTTTTCCCAATGCAGGCAAGTCGACCCTGACAGGCAAGTTGAGCGCGGCCCGTCCCAAGGTGGCTTCCTATCCCTTTACCACCCTGAATCCGATGGTGGGAGTGGTGGAGTTTCCGGACTTCAAGCGTTGCACCATCGCCGATATCCCGGGGTTGATCGAAGGGGCACATGACAACCGTGGTCTTGGTCATGAATTCCTGCGCCACATTACCCGTTGCGGCCTGCTCCTCTTCGTAGTGGACATGGCGGGGAGTGAGTGCCGGGATCCCATCGAAGACGTGGAAACCCTTCGCAAGGAGATCAAATTGTACGGGGAGGAATTGTCCAAGCTGGAGTGGCTGGTGGTTGCCAACAAGATGGATCTCGAGGGGGCGACGGAGAACCTGCAGAATTTTCGTGCGCGTTTCCCGAAGGTGGAGATCGTTCCCATCTCGGCGGAGTTTGAGGAAGGTCTGGAGGAATTGAAGGTGGTCTTGTGCGAGCGCGTGGGGAGGGGGGAACGGTGAGAGGTGGGAAGGAGACCCTATTCGCTGGTCCTGAAGCGGGAAAGGCATTCCGGTGAAGGAATCCCCGGCCTTATCATTGCCCGGGGTCCGGGGGCTGGATGATCCCGGGGCCTCTTCGTGATGTCGGTATCCCGGAAAACGATGGTCTTTGTTTATGGGACCCTGCGGCAGGGAGCCTCCAATCATTTCCGACTGGAGGGTGCGACGACTCTGGGAGAGGCCTGGGTTCTGGGGCAACTCTATCGCATCGACTGGTATCCGGGCCTGCTCCTGGATGACGACGGCATTCCGGTCCGGGGCGAGGTTTATGCGGTGGAACGGGAGATGCTGCGGAAGTTGGACGATTTCGAGGGCCGGGAGTATGAGCGACTGAAGACCATGGTGCACCTCAAGGATGGCGGAGAGGTGGAGGCGTGGCTTTACGAATACCGGGGGAAGATTGAAGGGAGGATGGATCTGGTCCCGGCGGACTGGATGGCCCGTGGGGAAGACAGAAGGGCCAGTTCGCCCGGCGCGGTATGCAGCGGGGCGACCTTTGCCCTTCTTCCACTGACCGTTGGAGGGGGAATCCTGACCCTGGGGATGGAGGTGAGTGGACCGAGGTGGTTTGGATGGTTGATGTGGCTGGTCATCACGCTCCTTCCACTGATTCCGTTTGTCACCGGGAGGTGGGCACGGAAGCGCAGGGAGAAGTGGGCCCAGGGAGCCGAGGTGTGTGCCGCGCTGGCCTTTGTTGCCTTCTGGATACTGTTGATCGTCCGCCATTGGCCGGCGGCGTTCGAGGCGTTCCCAAACCAGGGAGGTCATTTGCCGGAGTGCCGACCCGACCCGGATTCACTTTCCCAGAAAGCCGCCCATCGGGGCGTAGAGTTCGGTTTGGTGGGCGGTGTGCTCAAGGAGGTCGCCGGCGAGGGTGATCCTGCCTGGTTCGAAGAGCGTGATGGTGCTTGAACCGCCGAACGAAAAATAGCCCCGTTCGTCACCTCGCGTGACCGGGTGGTGGGGGATGAAGGTCTGCCTGATGGAACCGACATTGGTGGCGCCGATGTCAATTGTGAGAATGGTGCCGAAGTCTTCTGTTTCGAGTTCGGTGATCACCCGCTTGTTTTCCCAGAGGTAGGCGAGGTTTCGCCGAAGGGCGATGGGCGAGACCGAGAAGAGGGTGCCATTGAGGAGGCGGGACTCGGAGGGCGTTCCGGAAGCCGGGAAATGGTAGCGGTGGTAGTCGATGGGGCAGAGCCGTGAGAGGACGAGGGTGCCCTGTTCGAATCTCCGGGCCAGTTCTGCCGAACCAAGGAGGCCGGAAAGGGTGAAGCGTTGTCCCTTGACGAAAACGGCGTCGACCTGTGAAACATCAGGAAAACCGAAATGGCGGCCGTCGCATGGAAACAGGACCTTTCCAGGGTCGGGGTCGAATGGCCGGGCTTCCGGCTTGAGCTTGCGGACAAAGAAGTCGTTGAAGCTCGTGAATGACTCCGGCGGATCGGCAAAATCTGCGGAGTCGAGGTTGTAATCCTCGATAAAAGGGGCGATGAGCCTGCGACTGGAGGGGTGGGCCATGCGGCGGCCATACCACCGGGAGAAGAACGGTTGCTTGACGAGGTGTCGCAGGATCGGACCACAGGGATTTTCGTAGGCAAGACGCAGCCAGCGCTCCCCGTAGATCTGTTCGGTCTCAAGAGTGCCGGTCAGGCGATTAAAATAGCGGACAGGCTCCACGGACCGACTTTGCCCCTTGCCTAGGGGGCAGTGCAAGATTAGGGATCACTCAGATGCGGCTAGTCCCCCTCATTTCCATTGCGTTCGCTTCTGTCCTGATGAACGGGTGCAGGGTTCCGACCGAAGTCGAGATCGACGAGACTCGGGAACTCAATTCGAATGATGAGCGCATCCGGCTCCACGCTTCGAACTGGCAGCGCTTCAAGCCGGGGGAGCGGCACTATGTCTACAAGGTGCCGAAGGAATGGGTTCGGCGCAGGAATACGCAGATGCGACAGGTCAATCTCGGATTCGGACCGAACGGTGAGGGGGATGTCTATATCAGTGAAACGAGAGGGTCTCTCTGGCAAAACGTAAATCGGTGGCGGCGACAGTTTGGCCTGGAACCGATTTCGGAGACTGACGTGAACTCACTGCCTCGCGCCACCGCGCTGGGGGTGGAGCTTGCCCTGGTGGAAGAGAAGGGGACCTACGGTCCGGGAATGGGAAAGGCAGCGAAGAATGACTACGGCTTGCTGGGAGTCATTGGGGCCACCGGGAGCGGGGTGATCACAATCAAGATGGTTGGTCCGGGAGCGATCGTGGAGGCGGAGCGGGAACGATTTCTGGAATTCTGCCGGGGATTGAATCTCGGAGACTGAGAACGCGGCAAGGAAACGGATTGAACGATGGCGGAAGAGACTCAGCGCAGGGACGGCAAGAAGAACCCGGGAGCCCGGGTGATCAGTTTCCTCGCGGGCTATCACCTCGCCTGTGTGTGCCTGCTGCTCCTGGGACTCCTGACCTGGCTGGGCACCCTGGAGCAGGCGGACCACACCCTGCTGGCGACCACGAAGAAGTATTTCAATTACGAGACCGTCTTTCTCTTCCCCGAGTTCAACGGGAAGGTGGTGCCCATTCCACTGCCAAACGGATTCTGGGTCGGGCTGATCTTCTTCATCAATCTTCTCCTGGGAACGATTCTGAAAGTGCGGCGTGGAATCAAGCAGGTCGGGATCCTGATTTCACACTGCGGGATGCTGCTTTTACTGGTGGGAGCGTTTGTCACGCAGGTGAAGTCGCAACGGGGAAACATGACGATTGAAGAGGGGGAGGTCAGCGATGTGGCCCAGCACTACACCGAGCACGTTATCGAAGTATCGGAAACCGATGGGAAAGAAATCACCAGGGTTCACCTGATTGCCAACAAGTATCTCAAGGGGCTCAAACCCGATGACCGCCGGTTGTTCAGGATGAAATCATTGCCATTTGATGTGGAGGTGAAGGGTTACCAGGTGAACTCGGAACCGCTCCCCGTCGAGACATTCGATCAAAAGGGGCTTGCTGGAGTCGAATTTGTGGACGGCTTCACTCTCGACGGGCGTGAGCCGGACAAAAAGTCAGCCGAGCGGGACATGGCCGGATGCTATGTCAATATCCTCGATAAGGAGGGGAACAGGATAGAACGCGTCCTGCTCGCCAGCGCATGTGTGCACCCGGCGACCTTCGAGGTGGGGGCGAAGATTTTCACGATCACGATCCGAAAGTCGTTGTGGAAGATGCCCTTCGAAATCCAGCTCGACAAGTTCACTCATGAGTTCCACCCCGGTACTCGTCGGCCGCGGGTCTTCCGCAGTGACATCACCCGGATTGAGGAAGACGGGCAGACTGAGAAGGTGATCCGGATGAACAATCCGATGCGATACAAGGGCTACACTTTTTTCCAGGCCAGTTGGGGTCCTCAGGATCCCACGGCGACCCGGTTCTACTCGGTTTTCGAAGTGGTGAAGAATCCAGCAGATCACTGGCCGCTCGTTTCGCTCATCATCACGGGGTTCGGAATGCTCATTCACTTCGTGCTGATGCTGGTATTGTTCATCATCAAACAAATGGAGAAAAATGTCGGGGACAAAAGAGACAGGACTGCCGTTGTCTGACGATCTGCAACCCAGTCCAATCGGACGCTGGATTGCCTTCGGACTCATCCTCAGCCTGCTGGCCGGAGTGTTCAGCATGGTCATAAAGACCATGATGCCGGACAGGGACTACCCGGAAATTACGGACTACAAGCCCTGGTCGGAGGAGGTGATCGAAACTGCGCGGGCAATTCCCGTGCAGGAGAATGGGCGGATCAAGCCACTGGAAACCTACGCCGGGTTTACCCTCCTCGGGATGCGGGGTGACCGGGGAATCAGGGTGATCGGAGAAGATGGCAGGAAGATCAAGATTGGTCCTGTCGAATGGATGCTGGACGCCTTGTTTCGCCCGGAACTGGCAAGAAAACTTCCGACCTTCCGCGTCGATAATTCAGACGTCTTCGAGACCATCGGGATGAGGGGAAAGGAAAAGCGGGACCGTTACAGCTACGACGAACTGAAACCACATCTGGCTGAACTCACTACCGTCGCTGCCGAGTTTGATCAGTTGAGTCAGAAGGGGGCCGAGCTCACTACGGTGCAGAAGCAGACCCGCGAGCTCAACTATAACGTGGGGGTGTTCGAGCAGTTCCTGAGCCATTTCGATTTCGTGCGCTATGGAGTCGAGTTTCAGGGGCTCAGCGAGGATGGTAGTGCCGATCACAAGCCCATGAGTGTCGCTCTCTCGATGGCTCCGGTGTTGCAGGAGGCGATGAGCAAGGTTTCCTCCCCTGATCAGTTGCCCCAGCGACTGGGTTATATCATCCAACAAGTGCACATGCTGGCTAACCGCTCTGCGCGGGGCCTGGTGATCTTTCCTCCGGACGATAAGGAGAAGGAACCGTGGAGAGCTTCGGGAAATCTGATCTTCGAGACGATCGTTACCGCGGAGCACGAAAATCCGAAACAGGCGATCGAGGATATCAACAGGATGGAGCAACTGGTTGCGTCCTCGCGCAGCGACGATGAAAAGGTCTTTCCCGCTGCGCTCAGGACACTAAAGGACGATATCGAGAAACGGGCGAGGGAGCGCGGCGAATACCGCGCCATTCCAACCGAGCTGAAATACAATAAATCGAAGTGGTTCTTCCGTGCGACCTTCTTTGCCTTTATGCCGGCCTGTCTCTTCCTGGTTCTGAGTTGGCTTTCTCCGCGGAGCTTCTTTGCCCGCATCATGATGATCCTGGTCTGGATCGGATCGATCTCCGGATTGATTGCGATTATTGCGGGTACGGTGCAGCGGATGATCATCACGCAGAGGCCGCCGGTCACCGGTCTCTACGATACCATTCCCTTCATCACCGCAACCGTGATCATGGTGGCCGTGGTTGTCGAAATTCTCACCCGACGCCGGATTGCCATCGCGATTGCGCCCATCATCGGTTTTACCGGACTGGTCATGGCGCGCCTCTTTGAATACGGCGATGCGAGCGATCCCAATGATCCTCTGATTGCTGTTCTGCGCTCCAATTTCTGGCTGACCACCCACGTGCTCACCATCACCTTAGGCTACGCGGGAGGATTCATCACCGCGGCCTTCGGTCTGGTTTACGTGTTCATGCGCATCCTGAAACTCGATGGTGGCGACAAGTCAGTCCGTCGACTCCTCACCCGCATGACCTATGGGTGTGTCTGCTTCACACTCTTCCTCTCGCTGATCGGCACGGTGCTGGGCGGAATCTGGGCGAACTATTCGTGGGGGCGTTTCTGGGGATGGGATCCCAAGGAGAATGGCGCTCTCCTCATCGTGATCTGGATGCTCTTTATCCTGCACGCACGCATGGGAGGAATCATCAGGGAGTGGGGAATGAATCTCTGCGCAATCTTCGGGGCCATGGTGGTGACCTTCTCGTGGTGGCATGTCAATCTCCTCAATGTGGGCCTGCACTCCTACGGATTCTCCGAGTCACGCAAACTCGCGGTCTTCATCTTCTATGGGATGATTGGAGCTGTTCTCCTCGTAGGGATAGGTTTCGCGATCCATGATTACTACAGCGCGAAGGCGAAAAAGCGGCCACGCTCGACGACTTCGCCCCTGCCCGAGGGAGCGGGAGGGTAGCAGGGAGTGTTCACGAGGCCGGGTGTGAATCGGCAGTGAGGTTTTACCCGGGCGGCCACTCCAACTGTCGGCCAGCCAGAATATGGAGATGCAAGTGAGGCACGGCCTCGCCGCCCTGGTCACCGTTGTTGATGACAACGCGGAAGCCGTCTTCAGCGAAGCCTTCCTGTTCCGCGATGATCCGGACCCGGGTGAGGAGATGGCCGAGGAGATCCTGGTCGGCGGGATCGGCCTCCCCGATCCGCACGATCAGCTTCTGGGGCACGAGGAGAAGGTGCACCGGAGCCTGCGGAGAGATGTCGCGAAAGCAGAGGCAGAGGTCGTCCTCGTAGACGATATCGCCCGGGATTTCACGATCGGCGATCTTCTGGAAGATGGTTTTCTCAGCCACGGGCCGAGTGAAGGGGAAAGGGGAGGGGAAGGGGAGGGAAAAGTAGGCCGGAAGCATCGACCGTTGAGAAAGCAGTCCCCCGCCTGATCTGGTTTGTCCTGGTTCCCCTTCTCCCGTTGATCAGAGATCAATGGTAAGATGGATCTTCCTGTTCTCGGGGACGGGTTGCTGGGCGAAGTTCTGGAGGAAGGCGAGGATCTCCTGGTGGAGGCGGTTACAACGGGAGGTCCACTGAATGGCCCCGCGGAGAATGCGGGCGCTTTCACGGAGTTCCGTAAAATGAAACTCCTCGGCGCCGCGTGCATGGAGGTCATCGATTTCCTTTTGCAGCTTCTGGAAGAAGACGAGCTCGAACCCGTTGCCGGCTTCCCGGGCGGCCCGGGCGATTGAGAGGGTGATGGGTGGAGCAAGCGGGTTGAGATTGTTGGCAATGGCATCGCAGCCAATGCGCCGCAGCATCCGCTTCATGCGCTCAAAGAGATCCTCCAGGGGCAGCACACGCCAGGGACACTTGTGTTCGAGGTAATGCAGAATGCCGTCCCGGATGTCGTCGATGAAGGGAAAGTCGGCACGGTCGCAGGACCGGGCCGCACGTTGGAGGGCGATGTCGATCCATTCCGTTCCGTAGCCTGCCACCTGGTGGCGGCCTACCTGGAGGACGGGGAGTTTTCCGACGAGACAGATCATGACAGAATTATTCCTTGAAGAGTCGCCGCTGCATGTGGTCGCGGGCGGCTCGGGTTTCGAGAGATTGAATTTCGCTGATGAATTCGCCCACGTTGTCGAACTGGCGGTAGACAGAGACGTAGCGTACGTAGGCGACCGGATCGATCTGGTGAAGCTTGTCCATCACCTCGGTTCCGATGATGTGGGAGGGGACTTCGGAGACATGGTCCTTGTGTAGATCGGCCAGGATTTCCTCCACCGCCCGGTCGAGGCGATCCATCGAAACAGGACGCTTCTCGCAGGCCTTGACCAGACCCCGGAAGAGCTTCTCCCGGTTGATGACTTCCCGGCTTCCATCCTTTTTCACTACCCGTAGTTCCGTGCGCTCGATCTGCTCGTAGGTGGTGTAGCGGTAGGAGCAGTCGAGGCATTCGCGACGTCGTCGGATCGTCGTCCCGTCCTTTGACATCCGGGAATCTACGACCTTGTCCTTGTGGGAACCGCACTGAATACACCTCATTGACTGCTCAGTGGGAGACAAGGCTACCCAAGATGTAGTAGGGTCAAAGAAAAAACGATACTCTATTTCGTTATGCACGGTAATTTCTACCGGAATTGGGGAAAATTAGAAAATTTCGGTTTAATGCCAGTGCTGGAGAGCACATGAGGGTAAAAAAGAGGTGAGAATTTACTAACACTCTTCAAGAATGGTGTGTGAGACGGAGGCGGCCAAAGTATGGAAGACCGAACGATTCTTCCCTGGCAGGGCGGCTTATTGATCAGGGGCAGGGCTACGGTCTCCCGGTGACACGATGACATTTTCCTGTTGGAAGGCTTTGGGAGCGATGGGGATCATCCTGCCGGGGATGCCCGTGGTGAGGGGGATTGATTGCCGACCTGACCCCTGCGAATGGAAGGTGGCACTGTTCTGGACCATAAGCGATGAATGTTACACGTAGATCCTTTCTGGGCCTGGGCACCTGCATGGTGGCAGGGACCGGCCTGAGCGGAGCGCTCCAGCCTTTCAATCGTCAGAGACCCTCCATCTCGGGACTCAGCCTGACGAGTTATTCCATGAAGAGGTACATGAGATGGTGGCTGGGCAAGCCTGCCAGGGGAGGTGGGAAGATGGAGATGACGGGGTTTCTTGATTACTGCGCGGAGCTCGGGCTGAAGGCGGCGGAGATCACGGGCTATTTCTTTCCGGAACCTCTGGGCCATGCAGAGATTCATGCGGTAAGGCGTCGGGCGCACTTGCTTGGACTGGATCTTTCGGGTGGTGCGATGGGAAACAACTTCGCCTGCTCCCCGGGGTCCTTGGAAGGGAAGAGACATCTCGAATACACTCGAATGTGGATCGACCGGTTTGCGGAAATGGGAACCCCGGTGATCCGGGTCTTCGCCACCCGGGGAATCCCGGGAGGTGTCAGCGAGGCACAGGTGATCGATAATGTGACGGCCAATCTGGAGCACGCCCTCAAGCACGCGGAGAAACGTGGCGTGATCCTCGCCCTTGAGAACCATGATTTCGTCAGGAACATCAATCACTTGCTGGAGATTCTCGGGAGAATCGAATCGAAGTGGCTGGGGGTGACGTGGGATTCGGCGAACCTCGCACCGGTGGCTGATCCCTACGGGGAGCTGGCCCGCATCGCCCCTTATGCGGTGACTGCCCAGATCAAGGTCATGACCAGGGTGAATGGTGAAGACGTGCCGGCCGATTATGGGCGGTTGGTGGGAATTCTGCGGGAGGCGAATTATCGTGGCTACCTCGTGCTGGAATACGAAGAGGCCGAGGACCCCCGCGAGGCGATACCGCGGGAACTGGCAAAATTGCGCAGTGTAGTGGGAGATGGTCAGCGGAATGGGACCAAAGAATAGAGAGAGAGCTTGTCGCGTGCTGCGGGAAGGGATAGATCCAACCCACAATGATCATGAAAAAGACCATCGCATGCGCAATTGCTGTCGTCCTGAGCCCGTTGGCATTCGGGGAGGACAATACCCTGACCGCGGCCGAGAAGAAGGCAGGCTGGAAGCTCCTCTTTGACGGGAAGTCTGCCGCTGGCTGGAACAGCTGGAAGACCAAGAAGTCACTCAAACTCGGGGCCTGGGTAGTGGAGGACGGAGCACTCACCCTGAAGAACAAGGGTGCGGGCGACATTTACACCGCGGAAGCCTACGAGAACTTCGAATTCAGCCTGGAGTGGAAGACCAAGGGAAACAGTGGAATCCTGATCCGGGTGAATCCCGAGGCCGGTGGGCCCATCTACAAGGTGGCTCCCGAGATGCAGATCGAGCGTTCCAAGGGCAAGGCCAGCACGGACGCGGGTGGCCTCTATGCGCTCTATCCCATTGCGGTGGAGGGCGAGAAGAAGATCAATCCCGAGGGCTGGAACACGGTGAGGATTCGCCTTGTGGACGGTAAGGGGACCCACTGGTTCAATGGCCAGAAGGTGGCGGAATACGAGATCGGGAGCGAAGATTGGAACAAGAAGGTGGCCGCGAGCAAGTTCGCCAAGTGGAAGGGATTTGCGGAGACCAGGAAGGGGTATCTCGGCCTGCAGGATCACGGTGCTCAGGTGTCCTTCCGGAATGTGAAGATCAAGGTGATCAAGTAGGTGCTTGCCGGAGGGGGCACAGCCCCCACCGGTCCTGCAGCCCTCCTCGCAAGGGAGCAGACAGCTTTACCCGCTGTCCTGCATTGTGAGGGTGATGCTTGACAGGCTTCCGCTTCGTCGTGAAGGCTGCACGCGATGTCTGAATATTCAGCGGAGGTGGTCTTCAGGCCCGCCAGTGATGCCCTGGCCTATCTTCCCGAGGGTCCGTGCCAATACGGTCCGGGGCAGGTGTCGTGGGTGGCGATCCAGCATGGCGGGGACTCGAGAGAGGGTTCGGTCAATGTCCTTGACCTGGCCAGCGGCGAGAATCGGCACTACGTCCTGCCCGGGCGTCCGGGGTTTGCCTTTCCCACTGACAATCCCTCCGTCTTCCTGACGGGGTTCGAGCGGAAGGTGGGCTTCTTCGATGTGGAAGCTGCCAGCTGGGTGGGAACTTTCGGGGAAGTGGAGGGCGAGGAGGAGGGGACCATCATCAACGACGGGGTGGTCTGTGGCAACGGGGTGCTTTTCGGCACCAAGGACGTGGCATTCAAGGATCCCAAGGCGGGCTTGTATCTCTGGCTTCCGGGCATGAACGTGGCGACCCACCTGCGCGGTGGGCAGACCTGTTCAAATGGGAAAGTGATTCTTTCGCGGGAGGGGGGCAGCTACCTTCTGGATATCGATACGCCCACCAAGATGGTGGTGGAGTATCCATTCGATCTGGAGAACCAGCGACTGGGGGATCCGCGGACGGTGGTGGATCTGCAGGAGGTTGACGCATATCCTGACGGGATGGTGATCACCCCGGATGAGCAGAGTGTCATCATTGCGATGTACAATCCGAATGATGTGGAATCGGGGGAAGCACGTCAGCACAGCCTGGCTAACGGCGAATTGGAGGCGGTGTGGAAGACGCCCGGTTCTCCCCGGGTGACCTGTCCGCTCCTGGCGGAGATAGCGGGGGAGGTGGTGCTGCTCCTCACCACCGCGGTGGAGCATATGAGCGCGGAGGAGCAGGCCCGGCATCCAAATGCCGGGAGCCTCTTTCAGGCGGCCACTTCACTTGAGGGCATGGTGGCAGTTGAACGGCTGGAGGTGCCGTAGGGGGACTGAACTGGGGCAAGCCCCGACCGGGGAGAACAGGACCAGGCCCTATCCCTTCTGCAGGGTATTGAGGAGACCGGCGAGGAAGGTGAGAATCCCGCCGAGAGCCTCGCGGTAATCCGAGTCGTCGAGCAGGCTGAGGCACCCCTCGGCCTCTTCAAGGAGGGTCTCGGCCCGGTGCAGAGACCTGCTGATGGCTCCCTGGTATTCGGCGATGCCGGCCAGGACGGTGAGGTCGAGTTCCTCCTGCTGGATGATTCGCTTCTGCAGGATCTCACGCTGGGTGGCACCGGCGTCCTCGAGGAGGTAGAGCATGGGGAGGGTGAGTTTTCCCTTTTCAAGGTCGGTGCGAAGTGTCTTCCCGAACTGTTCCTCGCTCCCGATCAGATCGAGGCAGTCGTCGTAGATCTGGTAGGCAGTTCCCAGCTTCATGCCGAAATCCTTCATCGCCTCGCGGGTTTCCCCGGACACGTTGGAGAGGTAGGCTGACAACTCCGTGGCAGCGGCGAAGAGGGCGCCGGTTTTCATCTCGATGATGCTGAAGTAGTCCTGTCTCGTGAGGGTAAGATCAAAGCGTCTTTGAGTCTGCAGGATCTCGCCCTGGCATACATCCCGTGAGGCGGCCGCAATGACCCGGGAGAGGACCAGATCGTCGAACTCGGTCGAAAGCATGAGGGCGTGCGAGAAGAGGGCGTCGCCCAGCAGGACCGCGAGTCCCTCTCCCCACTTGCAGTTGGCGGTGGCTACGTTGCGGCGCGTGCTGGCCCCGTCGATGATGTCATCGTGCACCAGGGTGGCCATGTGAATGAGTTCGAGGATGGTGCCGAGCTTCAGATGATTGGCGGTCACTCCTCCGCTGGCGCCGCCCATGAGGATGCAGAGAGCTGGACGGATACGTTTGCCTGCGGTATCGCAGATGTAGGACATGTAGGGCTCCACCCCGGGATCGAAATGACGCACCTGGTCCCGCAGGGAGGACTCGACCTGCTCCAGTTCATGGTCCACCAGAGCAAAGGGAAGACGTCTGGCATCGGCCGGATCGATCTTGAACTTCTTGGGCATTTCTTCGTGCGGGGAAGCTTGTGAAATATTTCACAAGCTTCGCCAAGGCGCAAACATATTTTCTCTAATTTCAGTAATTTCCGAAATTTCTTTAGAGTTGCCTGCGGGGAGGGCCTGTCGTTGCATTTTCGCCACCATGAAATCTATCAGGTTCACCACAGTATTGGCGTCGCTGGCAGCGGCGGGAATGGTCTCCGGAATTGAAGTCGGTGAGAAACCGGACACTCCGAAACTTCCGGGTGTGCCCTACGTGGTGCATGACGGTACGCGGCCCCAGCCGGTCAAGGTGAAGAGTGCGGGAGCGGTTTCGGTCAAGCCTCCCGGGGATGCCCTTGTGCTCATCGGAGAGAAGAGTTCCGACACCTGGGACGGAAACAAGTGGCCGATCGTGGACGGCGTGATGACGGTGGCAGGGGGGGGCGGAGTGCGTTCCAAGGCGAAGTTTGGCGATTGCCAGTTGCACCTCGAGTACCGGGTGCCGGCCGGCCGCAAGGTGAATGGGCAGGGGGGCGGCAACAGCGGGGTGTTCCTGATGGGACTCTATGAAGTGCAGGTGGGTGAGAGTCACACCAACCAGACCTATCCCGATGGTCAGACTGCGGCCCTTTACGGGCAGGCTCCTCCGCGGGTCAATCCCTCTACCCCCCAGGGGGAATGGCAGAGCTTTGACATCATTTTCGAGGCCCCCGGCTACAAGGACGGAAAAGTGGAGGAACCGGCGGTTGTCACCGTGATCCACAACGGCGTGCTGGTGCATCACCGCAAGGCACTTCTTGGCCCCACCAGACACAAGGCCCTCGCCACCTATCCCGCCAAGCACCCGGAGAAGGCACCGATCAGCCTGCAGGATCATGGCGATCCCATCCAATACCGCAACATCTGGGTGCGGGAACTCGGGGAATACGATCAAGCGGCCAGCAAGTAGCCGTGCATTGGGGAATGTTTTTTCCAATAAGTTGGACAATTTTCACCCGGCGAAGCGTTCTGATTTTGTCAGATGTTGCATTTTGGAAGAGCCTCCGTGGCACTACAATTATTTCACCTTAATATAATTGCCCATCCTTCAGTTGGGACTAACTATTGACCAATGAAAACGAAACGCCTTCATTTATTCGGCCTTCTTGGAGTCCTGGGAGGACTCGGTCTCAGTGCGTGTGGAGAGAAAAATGACGATGCTGCGGTCTCGGCAGGGGGCGGAGGCTCAAAAGAGATTGCCCTCAAGGCGGTTGCCGGTGATCCGGCCCCGGCCCCGGCCCCGGCAGGCGACCTGGCAGCGGTGGCGAAGGCGACCGGTTTTGCCAGGCTCATGCCCAACACCACCCACGCCTATATTGGGATTTACGATGGCAAGGGTTTCGTGGACGAGATCCGAAAGTCAGCGATCCTGGAGCTGGTCGAAGATTACTACGGAGCGAATCTGTTGCCGGATAACGCTGACGAATTCGAGCTGGAGGATCTCGAGGAAAACCCCGAGGTTCAGATGATTACCGCGCTTCTGGGAGAGGAGATCTTCCTGGGGGTGGGCAAGGATGTGCCCGGGCAGCTCTCCAATCTGGTGGCCTTTAACGAATCGTATAGCCGCCATTCGATGAAAGCTCTGGTAGGGACGGCAACGGCTTTCCTGACCGGGGAGGGACCCGAATTCGATGAGAATAACCCGGAGGCTGCTTTACAGGCCTCTCTGATGCCGCTGCTCGGAGGTTTGATGGGAGATCCCAAGGGGGGGATGGGCGTGCTGGAGAAGGCCCAGATGCCGCCGCTCACACTTGGGTTCAAGGTGAGTGACGAAGAGAAGCGGGGGCAGTTGTTTGAAATCGCAGCCCAGGGCATTGGTGCCATGCTTGAGGAGATCGGCCCTGACGGAGAGGGCTTCGCGGAGGCTGTCAACGTGGAACGGGCCGGCACCAAGTTTACGGGTCTCAGGATCAAGGGGGAAGAGCTGGTTGCCTCCATGCCACCGGATGTGAAGGAGGGCCTGGCGCAGTTCATGGATGCTGCCGCCGTTGATAAACTCATGAAAACTCTTGAATCCAAGAATATCGTAATGGCGATCGGGGTGCATGAGAACTACCTGGTGGGTTTCCTGGGTTCGAGCGCTGACGATCTGCAGATCGCGGCCAGTCCAGCGGAGTCCCTGCTTTCCCGGCCGGAGGCAGCCTTCATGAAGTCCTTTGCAGGCAAGCGGCTGCTCAGTTTCGCCACCGTGTCGGAGGAGTTGCAGAACAGCTCAAAGGGAAGGTCCATCTTTGGGAGTCTGGCCACCGGCCTCAAGGAGGGCCTGGCCGAAACCGAGGCCTTTGGCGATTCGCAGGACCTTGAGGTTCTCCTCGGGTTGATTGCCGAGCAGGAGCGTGCGATTCTGAACCTTCACACCTTTACTCCGGGAGGGAGTGTGGCCTTCCTCGAGGAGGGGTTGAAGATCGAGGTCTTCGGCGGGGCCGACCTGCCCGGCACGGACCTGGACACGCCCCGGCGCTACGCCGGACTCGGTAAGGAGGATGGAGTTTTTCTCTTTGCCAACTGGGTCTCGAATCCAAACTACACCGAGAAGGTCCTTGAGTATGTCGAGACGCTTGGACAGACGATTTACCTGGGCGCCCGGCAGGTGGCCAGGATGGACCTTCCCGACGGGATTGCCGCCGATTTCGAGGAGATGACAAATGTATTCGGAATGTTCGACGAGCAGATCCGTCCCCATTTTCTCGAATTGTGGTCCGGCCTGCGCGGCGACCTGGTGGCTGGTCTTGGAGAGGAAGGGGCTGTGGTGGTCGACCTCAAGGGCGCGCTGCCCACGGTGCCCGGGCTCCCACAACTCGTGGTGGATGAAGGCAAGGCGCCGCGTATCGCCATGCTGGCCCCGACCAGGGACAAGAAGAAGCTGGGGGATTCCTGGAATAACGCGGAGAAGGCCCTCAACGGAATTCTCAAGATCGTGAGTGAAATGACAGGGGAGAACATTCCCATGCAGAGGCCAATGAGCAGCGAGAAAAATGACCTCAAGACCTGGTTCTTTCCATTCCCCTTTCAGACCGATGACTTTGTCCTGAACGTCTCTGTCGATGAGAAGAATTTCTTTGCCTCGACTTCAAAGTCCTACGTCCAGGATCTCTCCGCCAAACTGGAGAAGGCCGAGGTGGACCCCGCTGCCAAGGGGGCCTACTTCAATGTGAACTTCGCGGCCCTGAATGCCTACCTCAACGACTGGATCAAGCTCGTGGAGGAGAAGCAGGAGGACATCTTCGGGGAAGGTTCGCCGGATGCGGAGGATCTCATGGAAGCACTCCCCATGGTAAAGAAGGCGGTGGCCGGCTTTGGCGAACTCAAGAACATCAGGGGCCATACCCGGAAGGAGGATGGAGTGCTCCGAACCTCGGTGCATATCAGGACCGGAAGATAACGGACCGCCTGGTGGTTTTCCGGGGAGGTATTCCGGATATATTTTGGGAGAGCCCTAGAGACGGCTCTCCCTTTCCTTTGAGATGGCAGACCCCTTTCCGCTGGTCAAGTGGACGGATGGGCATAGAGTGACACTATGGCTAGGCTGATCGTACCCCAGGAGGACGAGCAGGAGCTTGGTGTTGCCCAGTCTGGAGCGGTTGAGCTGGCGTTGACGCGGCAGCGCCAGCGGGACACCGTTCAGTCCCTGATCAGCTCCATGATTCTGGTGGGACTCCTGATCGCTGTGCTGGCTCTCATCACGATTCTTTCCCTGCGAACCGAGTCGCCCACGATCGTAACCTACCAGGCCTCCGCGCCCGAGGAGGAACGCGTTGAGCGTCCGGAAGTGAATCAGCGGGCCCGGCCCAACCCGCCGGGTCAGAAGTCTTCGCGGGCCAAGGTGATTGCCTCGCAGGCGCCGTCTCCCGTGTCTGTTCCCATTCCTGACAACCCCGTCCCGGAAGGCCCTTTCGGAATGTCGGACGAGATCGGGGAAGGCTGGGGTGACAATGAAGGTGATGGGACCGGAGGGGGGGGAGCATCTTTCTTCGGGAGTTACCGGAAGGGCAAACGGGTGGCTTACGTGGTCGATTTTTCCGGATCGATGGGATCGACCGCGGAAGGCGGAGGCACCTTTGCCCAGGCCCTCAAGAAGGAACTGTCGACTTCGATCGGCAACCTTTCCTCGGGAATGTATTTCACGGTCATATTCTTTTCATCCCGCGCCTGGAATCTGACCACCGAGGGCAGCGACTACGTTGGCAACGGTTGGCATGGACTTGGAGAACCACCTCACACCAACTGGTATCCGGCTAATGAAGGTATCAAGAAGGAAGTGATCGGCAGGATCAACAGCATGCCAGTGGCTGGTGGCACGATGTGGTATCCCGGCCTCAAGATGGCCATGACCATGAATCCATCCCCGAGTATTGTGTTCCTTCTTTCCGACGGGGAACCCCGTGATGGGGACGAGATCGCCTTCAATATGAAGCAGCTCAACCCGGGAGGGACACCCATTGACACCATCGCCTTTGAAGTTCCCGGTTCGCCTGCGGGTCGTCTCATGGAGATTGCGAAGGACACCGGGGGGAAGTTCGTGATGGTCTACAAGGGGCAGCGCAAGACCGGGCGTGCTGCCGAAGCGCTGACCGATCCCAAGTATGATTGATCCTTCGCCCTGAAGGGGCGGGACGGTAGTCACTCCTGCCTCGTCTTCAGGATGGCCTCCGCCAGGGCGAGGTCCTGGGGCAGGGTGATCTTGAGGTTGGGGAGGAGGTTTTCGACAAGCCTGGTGGGGACGCCGATAGCCTCTGCAGCCGATACGTCGTCGGTCACCTCAAGGGCTTGGGATTCGGTGGCCCGGTAGGCCCGGCGCAGGATTTCGAAACGAAAGGCCTGGGGGGTCTCCATGATCCAGAGCCGGTCGCGGGGCACGGAGCGCTGAGTGAAGTCGTGGTCGTCGGCCGTCTTGATGGTCTCGGTGACCCGGCGGGCAAGGGCTGCCGCGTCCTCGTCGTGGGAGGTCCTGATCACCTGGTCAATCTGTTCGGGCAGAATGAAGGGACGGGCTCCATCATGGACCGCCACGTAGGACGGGGGGGACGGGATGGCGTCAAGGCCGCGCATCACGGAGAGAAAGCGTTCACGGTCACCGTCCACCCGCAGGACCGGTTTCCCTGTTCCGGGATCGAGATGTGCAAAGCGTTCTTCGCTGGTCACCACCACGACGGTTTCGACCTCCCCGGCCTCCAGAAAGGCATCGAGACTCCACTGCAGGACTGGTTTGCCTCCCAGAGGGGCGACCATCTTGTCGAAACCCATCCTGCGACCGTGTCCCGCCGCGACAATAATGGCGGCACAACTCATTTGATGAGGGAATTCACGTTCCAGGGATAAAGTTTCAGTTTGCCAGGGTGATCAACCCGTATCTTCAGGAGAGCTTCTCCATGACCGCCTGGGAGAGGATCCTGCCGTCGGCGCGACCGGCGGTGCGCTCCTGGAGAATCTTCATGACCCTGCCCATGTCAGCCCGGGAGGAGGCTCCGGACTCCTCGATGGCGGTGGTCACCAGTTCATTCACTTCCTCCGGTGAAAGGGGGGCGGGAAGATAGTGCTCCAGGATGGTGATTTCGGACTCCTCCTGGTCAGCCAGTTCAGTGCGACCGGCCTTGGTGAACTGCTCCACGGATTCCCGGCGCTGCTTGATCTGCTTCCGGATGAGGTTGACGATCTCGCCCTCATCCAGTTCTCCGTCCGCTCCTCCCTTTTCGATGGCGGCGTTCTTGATGGCGCTCTTGACCGCGCGGAGAGTGTTGAGAGCGACCGGGTTCCTGGCACGCATGGCGTTCTTCAGGTCTTCAGTGAGTTGGGTTGCGATGTCGGCCATGGAATGGAAGAAGGAGTTTCAGGCCTGAAGTTGCAAGTTTCAAGTGTCCAGAAGCCTCCCCCGCCAGTTGTGGGTCATGGGAACATGAAACTTGAACTTGAAACCCGGGAGAGGAACCCCCTTTCTCCCTCCGTGCGCGCAGGGAGCCTGTATCTTGTCTTCATCGGGTTACTCTTCTGTGTGGCAGGAGGAGCCTTCACCCTGCTCATGTGGCGGAGTTTCGACCGCGCTTCCGGGCAGCGCGACTGGGAGGAGACGGAATGCACCATCGTGGAGTCAAGGATCGCTCAACGCAAGATCGGCAGCGATGTGGAAATGGAGTACAACTCCGCTGTTCTCTACGGATATTCGTACGAAGGCAAGGCCTACACCTCGGAACGCTATAGCCTGCGGGGAGCGCCATGGAGTTCTTCGGAGACCCGGGCGGAATGGCGGGTGGCCAGATTCGCGGTGGGCACGGCGCACTCCTGTTATGTTGATCCGGAAGATCCGTCCTCAGCTGTCCTGAAGCTGGACTCCAGAGCTCCCGGTTACTCACTGTGGTTTCCCCTGATCTTCGTGGCAGGGGGAACAGGCATGATGATCGGAGCACTACGGCACGAGTGGAATGTGCGTCGTTCTTCCGGACTGGACAACTGAACGGATTCCTCTCGGAAGTGATTTCCCGGCGCGCTAGCTGGAGGTTACCTTGACGAGGAATCCCTTCCGGCGTGCTCCGACAAGCATGGTGTGGAGCAACCAGAGAGCGCCACAGAGAAAGACGATGTTCAACGCGAGGGAGGCCACCATGTGGGTCCCCGGGAAAGTGCGGGACTGGATGACATCGCGCATTCCCTCAAAGACATGGGTGGAGGGCAGGACCTGGGCAAGGGGGTGGAGCCATGAGGGCAGGCTGGAGACCGGGTAGAAGACCGCGGAAAATGGTTGAACCATGAAGGGGATGGCCCAGGCCAGGGACTCTGCCCCGTGGCCGAAGCGCAGAATGAGGCTGACCGAAATCAGTCCCAGAGACCAGCCGAAGAGAAGGAGGTTGAGGTAAAAGGGAATGAGAGCGAGTTCGAGTTTGAAGAGATTGAACTGGTAGGCCACGAGCGCGATGATCGCCAGGATGAGACCGGTGAACATGACCCGGCAGAATCCCACCAGGAACATGGCCCCGACATATTCCACGGTCCGCACGGGTGCGGCAAAGATATTGAGGAGGTTGCGCGTCCATACGTCTTCCAGGAAGGAGATGGCCACTCCCTGCTGGGAACGGAAGAGCGCATCCCAGAGAATGATGGCCCCGATGAGATAGGTGATGGTCTTGGGGAAGTCCCCCGACGTCTCGGACTGGAGGTAATTGGTCAGAAATCCCCAGACCAGCAGTTGCACGAAGGGCCAGAAAACGAGTTCGACGATTCGCACCGGGTGGCGGGTGTAGAGCCAGAAGTATCGCAGGGCGATGGAACCGAGGACGTGGAAGTTCATGCAGGCGCGGATCGGCGGTATTGGGTTCTGATTACGGGGTGATGTCCAGTGTCTTAGTGAATTCCTCCCTCCGGGAGCCGGATCGCCGGGTCTTTGCCGATCCATCGTCGGTCATGGCGCCGCCAGACCACGGGGTTGTCAGTCTGGGACCGTATCGCCGGGAATGGGCGCGGAATTCAGGTGAGGATTTCCTTTACGATGCGGGTTTCCTCCACCCCGGTGAGGCGCACGTCGAGTCCCTGGTGCTTGATGCTGAACCGCTCATGATCAATTCCCAGGTTATGGAGGACGGTGGCATTGAGGTCGCGGATGTGGACCGGGTCCTTGACGATGTTGTAGCAGTGGTCGTCGGTTTCGCCGTAGTCGCACGGCTTGAACCCGCCACCCGCCAGCCAGGTGGTGAAGCAGCGCCCATGGTGGTCACGTCCGTAGTTGTCCTTGGTCAGCTTGCCCTGGCAGTAGATGGTGCGGCCGAATTCCCCTCCGAAGATCACAATGGTGTCGTCGAGCATGCCGCGTTCTTCGAGGTCATTGACGAGGGCCGCAGCAGGCTGATCAGTATCAGCGGTGTTCCTGCGGAGTTCTCCGGGCAGGTTTCCGTGCTGATCCCAGCCGCGGTGGAAGAGCTGGATGAACCGCACGCCTCGTTCGGCCATGCGGCGTGCCAGGATGCAGTTGGAAGCAAAGGAACCCTTCTTTTTTGATTTCGGGCCGTAGTTCTCGAAGGTGCTCTCCGGTTCGCCGTCAGTGCTCATGAGATCGGGGACGGAAGCCTGCATGCGAAAGGCCATTTCATACTGGGCGATGCGTGCCTTGATCTCGGAATCGCCGGTTTCCCGGAAGCGCTGGTCATTGAGGGCGGAAACCCCATCAAGCATCGAGCGGCGAATTTCACGATCGATGCCGGGAGGATCGCTGAGGTAGAGAACAGGGTCGTTGCCGCTGCGAAACTGTACTCCCTGGTGCTTGGAGGGCAGATAGCCGCTGCCCCAGAGGCGGGAATAGAGAGCCTGCCCCGGCTTGGCTCCAATCGAGATCATGATGACATAGGCCGGGAGATCCTCGCTCAGGCTGCCGAGCCCGTAGGAGAGCCATGACCCCATGCTGGGCCTTCCGAACTGCTGTGTGCCGGTATTGATGTAGGTGATGGCGGGATCGTGATTGATTGCCTCCGTATTCATCGAGCGGATGATGGTCAGCTTGTCGGCGATCCTGGCAGTGTGGGGCAGGACGTCGGCGTTCACCCAGGTCTGGCGTTCGCCCATTTTCTTGAAATTGAACATGGGTGCCACGCAGGGGAATGACTTCTGGCCGCTGGTCATGCCGGTGATCCGCTGGCCCTGCCGGATTGAGTCGGGGAGTTCCTGCCCGTGGATCTTGTGCAGGGCCGGCTTATAATCGAACATGTCGATGTGGCTTGGCCCTCCGGCCTGGAAGAGATAGATGACGCGCTTGGCCTTGCTGGGAAAGTGAGGCAGGCCGGGAAGGGGCGCGGCCCGGCCTTCCTGTTTCAGCAGGCCTGCGAAGGCGGCGGTTCCCAGGAGAGACTTGGACGTATCCAGGAACGTGCGGCGGGAGAGGTTGGAAGGATGGGGCATTGTTACATTCGTGGCAGTCTGCAACCGTCACATTGCGGGATGTTTTTCATTCCCTGGTCAGAGTTTCGTCGAGGTTCAGAATCATGCTGGTCACGATCGTCATGGCGGCGTGCTCAGCGGAGGGCAGGGCTGGATCGGGGCTGGATTCACCCACCGCGAGGAGTTTCCTGGCGAGATCGGGCGTGGTCAGGTACTTGCGGAAGGCCTTCTGGTAGACCTTGCTCAAGGTCTCCTGCTCGAAGGGGCTGGGCTTGCGGGCAGTGACCACTTCCCAGGCATGTGCGCCCCGGGACTGCGGAGTGGATCCGCCCTCTTTCATGGAGCGTTGAGCGAGCATCCTGGCAGCCTCTACAAACTGAGGATCATTCAGAGTCACCAGCGCCTGCAGCGGGGTGTTGGTGCGGGGACGCTTCATGACGCAGATCTCGCGGGTGGGTGCATCAAAGATCTGCATGTTCGGTGCGGGTGCGCTCCGCTTCCAGTAGGTGTAGATGCTGCGGCGATAGAGCTTGTCCCCCGTGTCAGGCTTGAATTTTGGATTTCCGCCGAGGCCGACCTGGGCCCAGAGTCCCGGGGGCTGGTAGGGTTTCACGCCCGGTCCACCCATCGCGGGATTGAGCAGTCCGGAGACCGCGAGAGCGTTGTCGCGGATGAGTTCACCCTGCAGACGATAGCGGGAGGCATGGCTCAGGAGCTTGTTCTCGGGATCTGTCTCGGCCAGACCCGGGGGGCGCACGGAACTCTGCTGGTAGGTTTGCGAGCTGAGAATCTGCCGAAGCAGTCGTTTCACGTCCCATCCGTTCACGCGGAAATCAACCGCCAGCCAATCGAGCAGTTCGGGATGAGTGGGGTAGGCCCCCTGGGCGCCGAAATCCCCGGGAGTGGTGACCAGTCCGGCTCCGAAGAACTGCTGCCAGATCTGATTGACGGCCACCCGGGCCGTGAGGGGATGCTCATTGGAGAAGAGCCACCTGGCGAGAGTGAGCCGGTTCTGCGGTGCCTTGCTGTCGATGGCAGGCAGGATGGTGGGTGTGCCAGGGAGGATCTCCCTGTCCTTTCTGGGGGAGTCGTAGGCCCCGCGATTGAGGATGTAGGTTTTCCGCATCTTGTTGGCCGGATTGTCACCCATGATCATGCTGGTGGTCTTCTTGCTGTTCCCGAGCTCGCCTTTCTGGCGCTGCAGGTCAGCACGGGTGGCCACGAGTTTCTGATAAGTGCTGTCCGCTGTGGCGAGAAAGTGCTCCACGAGAGCGGATTCCTGGTCCTTGGTACGCTTGTCCGACGGGATGGCGAGGATTCCCTTGATAGGGTCGTCACCCAGGCGCTGAACCTCGGCAGCAGAGAGCGCCCTGTTGTAGATGCGGAGTTCATCGACCTCGCCGTTGTAGTTCCCGCCTTTCGAGCGACTGCCGATCTTGAAGGGTGTATTGGTGGCAATGGTGTCCCTGAGGGAGTCCTGCTCGACCTTGTTGCCCACCAGCTTTCCGTCGATGTAGATCTTTATGCCGGCCGCCTTCGACAATCCGTCGTAGACTACCGCCACATGCTGCCACTTGTTCTCGGCGAGCTGCTGGGCAGACACGACCTTGAGGGCGTTGCCGGGCCAGGTGTTGATGATGTGAGTTCCTACCTGGCGGTTCTGCAGCCAGAAGTCATAACCACGGTAACTGCTACCCTCATCCATTCGAGCGAAGACCGAACCGTTTCCATTACCGGGCACCTTGAGCCAGGCCGCGAAGGTGAAGGGTTGTTCCCGCCTGCGTTCAGGCCAGGAGCCGAATGTGAAGGCGCTCCCGCCGTCGAATTTCAGAGCGGGTTGCCCCTTGCGGGTCGTGTTCTGGAGCTTGCCGCTGAGCTTGCCTGCTCCACCGCCCACGGTGGCTGCCACCTGGTCTCCGCCCTTCTCGTCGAGAGGGAAATGGTGAGTCAGTCCCGGGGGGGCTGGGAGGGTGTCTCCGGCGGACTTCTCTGCTTTGGCGAGCCATTGTTCGAATTGAGGGCGGGCCGTGTTCCGGCGGGCTTCAATCTCCCTGTTACGGTTTTCGATCTCCTTGTCCAGGGTGGCCAGTTTCCCGGCCTGTTCCCTCGGGGGGACACTGACTGTCGGCGCCTGGTTTCCATTGCGTGTCTGCATCCCGGGATCGGTGTGGTTGTTGAAGTAGGCGAAGAAGCGGTAGTATTCGTGCTGACTGATGGGATCGTACTTGTGTTCGTGGCACTGCGCACACTCCATGGTAATTCCCATGAACACGTTGGCGGTGGTGCGCACGCGGTCGACCACATACTCCACGCGCAGTTCCTCAGCAATGGCGCCGCCCTCGTCGGAGGTCGCATGGTTGCGGTTGAAGCCGGATGCCAGCTTCTGATCGATGGTGGCATTGGGGATGAGATCGCCCCCAAGCTGTTCGATGCCAAACTCGTTGAAGGGCTTGTTCTCGTTGTAGGCGCGCACGACCCAATCGCGCCAGGCCCACATGTCCCGGGGGCCATCGGCGTGCATCACGCTGGTGTCACCGTAGCGTGCCGCGTCGAGCCACATGAGCGCCATGCGCTCCCCGTATTGCGGACTTGCGAGGTAGTGGTTGATCACCCTGGCGACATTGAAGCCGGATTCGTCGACCTGGAACCCGGCGAGATCCTTCAGGGTGGGAGGCAGACCGGTGAGATCGAGAGAGAGGCGGCGGGACAGGGTGCGAGGGGTGGCCCGGGGAGAGAACTTGAGGTCGTGCTTGCCGTGTTCACGGGCGATGAAGAAGTCGATCGGATTGACGCCCTCGGGGACGTTCGCCTTCCTGGGTGGTTCGTAGGCCCAGTGGTTGTTCCATCTGGCACCCTGTTCGATCCACTTCCTGATGAGTTCCTTCTGTTTGGCGGTGAGTTTCTTCTTGGTCTTGGGGGGAGGCATCACTTCATCGCTGTCTTCCGTCGTAATGCGGAACCAGGACTCGCTCTCCTCAAGATTGCCCTCCACGAAGGCCGCTATGCCGTCGCGCTCCTGAAAGGCGCTCTCCTTCAGATCGAGTCGCAGCTTGGCCTCCCGGTGATCCTCGTCGGGACCGTGACAGGCAAAGCAGTTCTCGGAGAGGATCGGGCGGATGTCGCGGCTGAAGTCGATTTCTTCCGCGGCCGACAGACAGGGGATTGCTCCCAGGACAAGGGGGAGCGAGGTGTAGTTTCGGAGGAACTTGGGTATGCGCATGGATTTGTTCGGGTTGGCCTCCCGGCAGGACGCCGCCAGCTAGGCCATAATGTCGCGGATGACGTGGCCGTAGACGTCGGTGAGCCGGTAGTCACGGCCTGAGTAGCGATAGGTCAGCTTTTCGTGATCAAGTCCCATGAGATGAAGGATGGTAGCCTGCAGGTCGTGCACGTGGACCCGCTTGTCGACAGCGGTGAGGCCGAACTCGTCGGTGGCCCCGTAGCTCATGCCGCCCTTCACGCCGCCGCCAGCCATCCAGACAGTGTAGCCGTAGTGGTCGTGGTCACGGCCCTTCTTGCCCTCCGAAGTGGGAGCCCGTCCGAATTCACCACCCCAGATTACGAGGGTCTCGTCAAGGAGTCCACGGGACTTGAGATCCCTGATGAGAGCCGCGATGCCCTGGTCACAGGCGTCGGCGAGGGCCTTGTGACCACCCGGGATGTCCCCGTGGCCGGTATCCCAGGCAATATCGTAGCCGCTGATGGAGTGCGAGAGCTGCACGCAGCGCACTCCCCGTTCCACCAGTCGCCGGGCGATCAGGCAACCCTTGGCATACTCACTGTTCCCGTAGAGATTCCGGGTGGCTTCCGACTCTTTTTCGATGTCGAAGACGTCCGGAACGGAGAACTGCATGCGGAAGGCCATTTCCATCGCCTCGATGCCGGCTTCCAGTTCCCGGTCGCGCTCGCGGCGATCAAGGTGCAGCTTGTTGAGCTTGGTGAGGAGATCGGCCTGCTTGCGCTGCTCGGTGCGCGAGAGTTGGGCATTCTTCAGGTTGCGCATCACGGCATCCGGCTTCATTTGCTGGATGTTGACGTAGGCTCCGGCGTAGGCACCGGGCAGGAAGGAATTGCCCCAGTTGGCCAGTTTGCCTCGAGGCTGGGCACGCGGGGACATGGCTACGAATCCGGGCAGGTCTTCATTGCCGGTTCCCAGTCCGTAGACCAGCCATGATCCCATGCTGGGGCGATTCGGTTGCAGGGATCCGACATTGGTCATGAGAATGGCTCCGGCATGTTCCGGGATGTCGGTATGCATCGAGTGAATGAAGCAGAGGTCATCGACCACTTCGCCAACCTTCGGGAAGATGTCGCTGACCCACTTCCCGCAGTTTCCGTGCTGCTTGAAACCAAAATAGGAGGGGGCCAATCCACCTTTTGTATTGCGGAGGGATTTGCGGTCCACGATCCCGGGACGCTGCCCGGCATATTTCGCGAGAGAGGGTTTGTAGTCAAAGGTGTCCACCTGGGACGGGCCGCCCGGCATGAAGAGCTGGATGACATGCTTGGCCCTGGGCGCGAAGTGAGGGAGCTTGGGAGTGAGGGGAGAAGGTTCAACGGCCTGCCGGGTGGCCGCACCAGCAGTGCCCAGACCGGCCTGCTGAAACATGCCGGCGAGGCCCACAGTGCCGAACCCGGCTCCCATCTTGCGGAGAATTTCGCGACGGGAAAACCGGCCCTTGTGAAGGGCGGAGACGGCGCGTCGGTAGGCAGCTTCGTGTTCTTGGAATTTCATCTCGGTCAGGCTGGGAGGACGCTGGCTGAGAGTCCTCATTATGAAGGAAAAAGCCAGTTTCTTTACATGATCAAACTATATGCGCTGGCCAGGCGGGAGGACAAGGCAGAGAATATGCCCCCATGCGTCTGGCGTATGTCACTCTCTGGATTCTGGCGTCTTTTTCCTTCGGAGCTCCTGCTCCGGGGCGTCCTCCGAACATCGTGTTCATCCTTGCCGATGATCTCGGTTGGGCGGAACTGGGTTGCTACGGCAGCGCCTTTAATGAAACCCCGCATCTTGATCAACTTGCCAGGGATGGCCTGCGGATGACGGAGGCCTACGCTGCGGCCCCCGTCTGCTCTCCCTACCGGGCGAGTTTTCTCACCGGGCAGTATCCGATCCGCCACGGATTGCTCGATTACCTGCGTCCCACCACCAGCACCCCTCTCTCCCCGAGGCACGTCACCATCGCCGAGCGTCTCAAGGCGGCGGGCTACGTCACCGGAATGATCGGGAAGTGGCACCTCAGTGGCTACAAGTATCACAAGGCTCCGATCGAACTGCGAGCGACCGACCATGGGTTCGACGAGGAACTGGTGACGGAGATAAAAGGGGTGGGGAACGGGGCCAACTTTTTTCCTTATGTCTTCCGCACGCAGTCGATCTCGTGGAACAGCGCGGGAAAGGAGAGGCTGCTGCCGGGGAAGGAGTTTCTCGTGGACCGCATGAACCACGAAGCGATTCGCTTCATCGAGCAGCATCGGGAGAAGCCGTTTTTTCTCTATCTCAGCCACTTTGCACCTCACTCGATTCTCAATGGGAAATCCGACCTGGTGGAAAAATACCGCAGGAAACATCCACCGGGAAAGAGCACCCGTTCCCAGTGCTATCTCTGCCAGGATGCCGGACTTGAGGGTGACCCGCTCAATCACTGGGCGGGCGATCACAACCCCCATCTCGCTGCCATGATCGAGAGCGTCGACCAGGGAGTTGGCATGATCGTGAAAAAACTGGAAGAGCTGGGGCTCGGCAATGACACACTGCTGATCTTCACCAGCGACAACGGTGGTGAACTGAAGGTGACGAGCAATGCCCCCCTGCGCGGAGGAAAGAGTCAGCTCTACGAGGGGGGGATTCGCGTTCCCCTGATCGTCAAGTGGCCTGGGAAAGTCCCCGGGGACAAGGTGTGCAGCTCTCCCACCAGCAACGTGGACTTCTATCCGACTTTCCTGGAAGCGGGTGGCCTGAAGGGGGACGACTCGCAGATCCTGGACGGTCGCTCGGTTCTCGATCTCTTCCAGAGACCGGGAGCGGAGCGGAAAGAGCGGACACTCTACTGGCACTACCCATTGCCCAAGCCCCACTTTCTGGGAGGAGTCTCAGCAGGAGCCATCCGGAAGGGAAATTGGAAGCTGATCGAGTGGTTCGGGAAGAAAGAGGTGAGTCTCTTCGACCTGGACCGGGATCCGGGCGAAAAGAGGGATCTTGCGGCAATCCATCCGGAGATGGCAGAACGCCTGCAGGGCAGGTTGTCCGACTGGCGTAACTCGATTCCACCGACGAAGTGACTGCGGGCGCATCACACGAGGTTCCGGGGGGCTTGAAATCAGGAACCTGAAATCTGAGAATCGACCATGGCCGATTCCCTTGCTCCCTTCCACCTCGCCATCCCGGTGGATGATCTTTCTTCTTCACGGAAGTTTTACGGTGAATTTCTGGGCTGCTCCGAGGGGAGAAGTGCAGAGCGCTGGGTGGACTTCAATTTCTTCGGTCACCAGATGGTCTGTCACGTGCAGGAGAAGGCGGAATCGGGGAATGACCGGATTGCGGGTTCCAATCCGGTGGACGGCCATGCCGTGCCCGTCCCCCATTTCGGGGTCGTGCTGGAACTGGAGAGCTGGAAGGCCCTCGTCGTGAAGCTGCGGGCGGCCGGGATTGAATTCGTGATCGAGCCCTATATCCGCTTTGAAGGAGAGCCTGGCGAGCAGGCCACCATGTTTTTTCTCGATCCGAGTGGAAACGCTCTTGAGTTCAAGGCCTTCCGTGACATCGAAGCGGAGTTGTTTGCGACGTGACTACTCCACCTGCATGAATTCGTGGGTCCCGAGGAGAACCTGGGCGTAGTGCTTCAAGTGTTCGTTCTTGTCGCCTTCCCGTGTGAGATAGGAGAGACCTGCCTCCTTTTCCGCGGAGTTCGCCGGGCGTTGGAAGAGCAGGGAGTAGGCGAGGTCAATGCGGGCAGCATCGTCCGCGGCTCCTTCCTGCAGGCGGCGCATGAGGCTCTCCGCCCGGGCGAGGATGAAAGGGCTGTTGAGGATGAAAAGATACTGCTGTGGCACGGTGCTCCGGGTGCGCGCGGCACTTGTTGAGCGCGGAGCCGGGAAGTCGAAGATGCGGAGAAATTCCTCGGAGACCGAACGGTCGAAGTTGCGGCTGAGTTTGCCGTAAATCGTGCGGCGCGTGCTCTCCAGAACGTGCTCGTCGGGTGCGCCCCCGAGACGGCGGTCGAGGTCGCCACTCACTGCGAGCAGGCTGTCACGCCAGGCCTCGACGTCGAGGCGGCGCGGATTCATGCGCCAGAGAAGGCGGTTGTCACCGTCCGCTGCGTAGGATTCCCCGTGATAAGCGGAGCTTTGCTGCCAGGTTCGGGAAAGCATGATTTCCCGGTGAAGGTTCTTCATTGACCAGCCGTTCTCGATGAAGGTGGCGGCCAACCAGTCGAGCAATCCGGGGTGGGTGGGTTTCTGGCCGATGACTCCGAAATTGCTGGGCGAGCGCACGAGGGCCTGTCCGAAGTGCTGGAGCCAGATGCGATTGACCATCACGCGGGCCGTGAGCGGATTTCCGGGGTCGACCACCGCTTCAGCCAGTTGCTTGCGACCCGAGCCCTCCGCGAAATGAGGTCGTTGGGGTCCGGCGATGATCTCAAGGAATCCGCGGGGAGCAACCGGACCCTTCTTGCGCAGGTCGCCACGAATCGCGATGTGCATGTCACCGCTGCCGGACTCTCCGAGACCGTGGGCGGTGGCGGGCTTGGGAGGAACGGCCTTCCTGATCCTGTCGAGTTGTTCGCGCAATGCCTGCAGGTCCTGGCGGGCGATCCCGGGCATCTTTGCTTCGACCTCCTTGCGATTGACCTTGAGTTCGCGGGCGATGCGATCGAGGAATTCGTTGATGACCTTTTCCTGGGTCTTGACCGCGGACTGCACCGTGTTGAAGACATCCTGTTCGGCCCGGCTGGCAATCTGAATGTCCCGCGGCTTTGAGTTCCGGAAGATTCCGGCGAGGGCGTAGTAGTCGGTGGTGGTGATGGGATCGAACGTGTGATTGTGACAACGGGCGCAGGCTGCGGTGAGGGCGAGGAAGGCACGCGAAAAGGTGTCGACCCGGTCAGCCAGGGTTTCGGCCTCAGCCTGCGCTTTTGATTCAGGATCGCCGCCGTCGGAAGTGTAGGTGGGGCCTACTGCGAAGAATCCCGTGGCGAGCGCCTGGTAATTGTCGTGAAGATCGCCGGCGATCTGGTACTTCACGAACTGGTCGTAAGGGAGATCGCGGTTGAAGGCATCCACCACCCAGTCGCGATAGCGCCAGGCATTGGGGAGGGGTTTGCTGTCCTGGGACGCGCCCATCCCGTCGCTGTAGCGAGCCACATCAAGCCAGTGCCGTCCCCAGCGTTCGCCGTAGTGGGGAGATTCCAGCAGGCGATCAATCATCCGGGCGAAGGCCTCAGGATCATCATCCTTGAGGAAGGTCTCGATTTCCTGCGGAGTGGGAGGGAGACCAATGAGGGTAAAGTGAGCACGGCGGATCAGGGTGCGCCTGTCCGCCCGGCGAGCTGACCGCACGCTGCGGCCCTGCATCCGGGCGAGGACGAAGGTGTCAATGGGGCTGAGCGTCCCTTCCCGGGACTCCACGATGGGTAGTTCTGGTTTCACTACGGGGCGAAAGGCCCAGTGTTCGCGCCGGGATTTCCCGAAGTCGAAGGCGGCGTCCTGATCTGCAATCCTGGCACCATCGTCGGGTATCGGTGCCCCCATGTTGATCCACACAGCGAGATGCTCGATCGCAGAATCGGGGAGTTTCTTCTTGGGCGGCATCTCAAGGTCCTCCTCCTGGTAGCGGACGGCCTTGATGAGGAGGGCTTCCGCGGCCTTGCCGGGGATGATGACCGCGCCGCTGTCGCCCCCCTTGAGAATTCCCGCCTTGCTATCGAGATAGAGGGAAGCCTTCAGCTTCTTCGCTTTCTGTGAGTGGCACTCGTAGCAGTGCGTGGCGAAGATGGGCCGCACGTGGGATTCAAAGTAGTTCAGCCCTTCTTCGCCGGGTTTGCCGGGATCCTGCGGGAATGCCGTGAGGGTGGTTGTCACCACCGCCAAGCCAGTGATCGAGGGCAGGGTGCTACGGGCCTGACGAATCATTGGAAGGTGCCCTGCAGCGGGTCAGACGGCATCTGCCGGCAGGTTGTCTGCTACTTGCTCCAGGGTGCCCGTTCAAGTGAGTCGCGGTATTTCATGGCCGCCTCGGTGCGGGAACGCACGTGCAGCTTCTCGTAGATGTGCTTCAGGTGGACGCGGACGGTCTCCACGCTGATAGAGAGGTCGGCGGCAATCTCCTTGTTGGCCAGCCCCTTGGCAACCAGTTGCACGATCTCGGTTTCTCTCTTGGAGAGGTTGAAGGCCTGACTGGCTTCGTTGCCGGCGGGGCGGTGAAACGCCTCCACCACGAGCCTTGCGATCTCGGCTGACATGGGTGCGCCTCCGGCCCGGACCTCGAAAATGGCCCGACAGAGATCGTCGGGGGAAGCATTCTTGAGAAGGTAGCCGGAAGCACCGGCCTGCAGTGCATCAAAAATCCTTTGGTTGTCGTCGTGGACGGTGAGCATGATGACATCCATCTCCGGGTGCTTCTCCTTTACACAGACGGTAGCCTCGATGCCGTCCATTCCGGGCAGGCTGATATCCATGAGGACGACATCCGGGCCACCGTTTTCGATGGCCTTCAATCCGTCCTCGGCATTTTCCCAGACCCCGAAGGTCTGGATGCCGTCCATGGAATCGACGATCTTCTGTACCAGTTTCCCAAGGGCGGGAGTGTCCTCAATGACGGCGACTTTGATGGGTTCTCTATTGACAGCAGGCATAATTGTACCGGTTTGAGAGTGAGCCACTGAGCGGGCAGTTCAACGTAAAATCATCTCGAATTACCGGGAAAAGTGCAATTAGTTGCCTTTTTGTCGTTTCGACAGCGCAATTGGATGGGGCGATCATAATCGGGATGCCAGAGGGAGGATGCTGGCCTTCTCAGAGGAAGAATGAGGGGGCTACGTGAACCAGTCATGAATGACCTTTGATTCCCGGGTGAGGCTGGTGAGTCGCTTGTCAGCGCCGCCGTGCCGGTAGGTCAGTTTGAGATGGTCGAGTCCGAAAAGATGGAGCAGGGTGGCGTGAAAATCGTTGACGTGGACCGGATCACGGGCGGGTTCCCAGCCGATGTCGTCGGTTTCGCCGTAGTTGAGCCCTCCCTTCACTCCTCCGCCAGCCATGAACATGGTGAAAGCGTTGGGATGATGATCGCGACCGGTGTTTGGTTTGCGTCCGCGCCGGTTCTCGCCCAGCGGGGTGCGTCCGAACTCACCGCCCCACACCACGAGGGTATCGTCCAGGAGGCCGCGTTCCTTGAGATCGGCAATGAGGGCGGCCACCGGCTGGTCGCTCATGCCCGCATTGAACCCAAGTTCCTTGTCCAGGTTCGAGTGCTGATCCCACGAGGCGTGGATCAGGTTGACGAAGCGAACGCCCCTTTCAGCCAGGCGGCGGGCGAGAAGACAGTTGCGGGCAAATGTGCCCCATGTTCTGGAACCGCCCTTGCCACGTCCGCCGCCGGATGGATCACTTCGATTCACGCCGTAGGCTTCCAGGGTTTTTTCCGATTCCCCGGAAAGATCGGCGAGTTCGGGGGCAGCGGTCTGCATGCGGAAGGCCAGTTCGTAGGCTGCGATCCGGCTTTCGATCTCGGGGTCGCGCACCTTCGCATGGGCCAACCCGTTCAGCTCCCTGAGAGCGTCAAGGCCGCGTCGTTGGACTTCAGGGGAGATTCCTTCCGGGCTGCGCAGATTGAGGACCGGTTCGTCGCCATTGCGTAAGCGCACCCCCGCGTAGGTAGAAGGGAGGTATCCGCTCTGGTAGAGGGTGGCCCCTCCACTCGATCCACGCCCTGCAAGCAGGACAACGTAGCCGGGCAGGTTGTTGTTCTCGCTACCCAGTCCGTAAGTGACCCAGGACCCCATGGAGGGCAGGCCGAAGTGGGGTTCCCCGCATTGCATCATGAGTTGGCCGGGATGATGGTTGAACTGTGTGGTATGGAGACTCTTGATCATGCACAGGTCGTCCGCACAGGTGGAGAGGTGAGGGAGGAGATCGGAGAACCACATGCCCGACTGACCGTGCTGCTTGAATTTGCGCCTGGTGCCCAGGAGAGTAGCGCTCTCCTTCTGCAGAAAGGCGAAGCGCATCTTTTCGAGGATGGCAGGATTCATCGTCTTGCCGCTGAGTTCATTGAGCTTCGGTTTGTGGTCGAAGAGATCGATCTGTGAGGGCGCACCCGCCATGAAGATAAAGATGCAGCGTTTTGCCCGGGGTGCGAAGTGGGTGATTCCACGGGCAGCGGAAGCTCCCTCTCCCGCGAGCATGTGCGCGAGTGCCAGTCCGCCCAGACCACTCGCGGATGTGGTCAGGAAATCCCGGCGGGTCCGGAGGGAATACTCGTGAGAAGACATCATGACAGTTGCTTCTACTAGGAGCAGGTGACGAACTCGTCGAGGTTGGTGACGATACGAACGGTGGCCGTCCAGGCTGCCAGTTCCGCGTTGTCTTCCCCGCAGAGCTTCCTGGCGGCGGCGGGATGGGTCCGGTAGTGGATCCGGTTGTCAGAAAGAAGTTTGATAACGATGCCCCGTTCGGCGGCACTCGGGCGCCGCGCAAGGGTAAGGCGGTAGAGTTGGTCCACGCGCTCCATGTCACTCTGGAGTGTGTTGTCAGCCTGAATGCGCCGGGCCAGGGATCGGGCCGCTTCATGGAAAACCTCGTTTTGCAGGGTGGTCAGTGCCATGAGAGGAGTATTGGAGGTGTTGCGCCGGGTGACCGAGGTGTTTGAGTCCGGACAGTCGAAGGTCACCAGGTTGGGTGCGGGCGCCGTGCGCTTGAAAAAAGTGTACATTCCGCGGCGGTAGCGGTCCGGACCCTTGCTGATCTTCCATTGGAAATTGTTGGCGAAGCTCTGGCCGGCCACGTCCGGGGGAATGGCAGGGAAGACGCTTGGTCCTCCGATACGGTGGGCCAGCAATCCGGCAACCGAGAGGTGAAGGTCACGGATGATCTCGGCTTCCACCCGCCTGCGGTTCTGGCGATGGAGGAGGTGGTTCCCGGGGTCGAGGGCAGTCAGTCCGGGGCGGTGTCGCGATGACTGCTGGTAGGTGCGGGAGGAGACGATTTTCCTGATCAATTCCTTGCGGCTCCACTCCCCGTTCATGAACTCGTGGGCCAGCCAGTCAAGCAGGGCGGGGTGCGTCGGGGCCTGTCCCTGCGATCCGAAGTTGACCGGAGTGCGACTCAAACCGCTACCGAAGAGGTGAAGCCAGATCGTGTTGGCCGTGACCCGTGCCATGAGGGGATTGTCCCTGCTTGTCAGCCAGCGGGCGAGGGCCATCCTTGTGGAGGGTTTCTCGGCGGGTTGGAGGGGATGAAGGAAGGAGATTCCGCCCGCCATTATTTCACCCTTCTTCTTGTCGGGTTGCAGGAAGTCTCCCCTTCGGAGGAGGTAGGTCTTCCGGTTGCCATTGTGTCGCATCACATCCGCTTCGTGGGTCGCCCCCCCGGCGAGGGGCACTTTCACGCCTCCTTCGTCAGTATTGTTGAAGAAGGCGTAGACCTGATAGAAGTCGCGTTGCGTGATCGGGTCGTAGGGATGATTGTGGCACTGCGCACACTCGAGGGTGAGCCCCAGCCAGGTGCGGGCGGTGGTGGCCACCCGGTCGATGACGCGCTTGACGCGGTCCTCTTCCTGGTCTGTTCCACCTTCCCGGTTGCGCAGAGTCTGCCGGTGAAAGGCGGTGGCGAGTTGTTGCCGTGGAGAGGCTTTGATGAAAAGATCGCCTGCCAGTTGTTCGGTGGTGAACTGGTCAAAAGGCATGTCGTCGTTGATGGCCTTGATGACCCAGTCGCGCCAAACCCAGGCGTTGGGTCGGGGGTTGTCCTTCTCGTAGCCATCGCTGTCTGCATACCGCGCCTGGTCGAGCCAGTGGCGTCCCCAGCGTTCGCCGAAGTGGGGTGAAGCGAGGAGGCGATCGATGGTCGCCTCGAGGCAGGCGTCCGGATCATCCTGCCAGGCGCTCTCGAAGGCACGGAGTTCGTCCAGAGTCGGGGGGAGACCGACGAGGTCGAGGTGGAGACGGCGGAGCAGAATGTGAGGGGCGGCTGGCGGGGAGGGAGCGATGGACTGCTGTTCGAGCCGGTGTAGAACGAAGCGGTCGATCTCATTGAGGGGCCAGGCCATGGTCTTGACGGGTGGAGGGACGACGGGACCGAGGGATTTGTAGGCCCAGTGCTCAGGCCACTGCGCTCCTCCTGCGATCCAGTCCCGGAGAAGAGAGATTTCCTCATTGGCAAGGCGGACCTTGGGCGGCATTTGTTCGTCAGGATCCTGATGAATGAGGCGGCGGTAGAGTTCACTCTCCTCCGGTTGGCCCGCCACCATGAGAGGATCGCCCGATTCTCCTCCCTGCAGGGCCCGGGTTCGGTTGGTAAGCACGAGTCCTCCCTTTTGCTTCACTCCGCCGTGGCACTCCGCGCAGTGCTTGTTCAGCAACGGTTGGACATCCCGAGTGAAATCGACGGGTGCGGCCAGACAGTGCCACGGGGCGGACAGTGCCAACGTGGCCAAGAGAAGGAACTTGCGGAGTGGCTTCAAACTGGAACCTTGAATTTTCCCATGAAAAATGGTGATTTTTTATGAGTAAACAAGAAGCTTTCCCGTGCCTCTTGGATTGGTCAGGATCTGAGGGCCGACAAAACAACAATATCCAATGTCAGTTTTCACCAGTGATCAGATTGCGGACTTCAATCGCGACGGCTATCTCTTTGCGCGGGGGTTGTTCTCAGGGGAGGAAACCAAGCTTCTCAGAGAGACGGCCCGGAACGACCACGCCATGGATCAGGCGTCCTCAACCATGGATGACGGCAAGGGTAATGACGTGCGGTTATCGCTTTGGAATCATCCGGGTGACGGGATTTATGGGATGGTGGCTCGTTGCCGCCGGTTGGTCGACGGGGTGGAGGAAATCCTCGGGGAGGAGGTTTATCACTATCATTCCAAGATGATTCTGAAGGATGCCAGAGTGGGAGGATCCTGGGCCTGGCACCAGGACTACGGCTACTGGTATCAGAACGGGCTTCTCTTTCCCGATCTCGTCAGCGTGATGATTGCGGTGGATTCCGCCACCAGGGAAAATGGCTGTCTCCAGGTCCTCCGGGGATCCCACAGGATGGGGCGGATAAAACACATTCTCTCCGGCGAACAGGCCGGAGCCGACATGGAGCGCGTTGACGAAGCCCGCAAGCGACTTGAAACAGTGCATTGCGAAATGGCCCCGGGCGATGCCCTCTACTTCCACTCCAACACCCTGCACTATTCCGCCCCGAACAATTCTGATCACTCGCGGTGGGCGCTTATCTGCTGCTACAACACCAGAAGCAACGAACCCTACAAGGAGTCTCACCATCCCGGCTACACCCCGCTCAAGAAGGTTGAGGACGAGATGGTCCTCGAGGTGGGTCGCGACGATATGCGACGCTCCAACGTCGAGTTCGTCAATCTGGTGGAGGAAGACGAGAGCGCCGCGAGCCTTTCCGGGCCTGAAGTGTGATTTTCCTGATCCCCTCCGCCTTTCCGCTTCCTTCAACCCGGTGCCATCCCTCGTGGAATGCGGTTTACAGAACAAATCACATCCCAAATAACATACCCATGAAACTCGGAATCATCAACAGCGCCTTCGGGCAGGCCGGCGTAGACACCAAGACCGGCCTTGAACACATTGCCCGCATCGGGTTCGACTCAGTGGACATCTTCACAGAAGCGATGTCCATCGAGCAGGACGAAATCGATCTCATCAAGCGGACCTGCGACGATAACAGCCTCCCCGTCGTTTCCACCGTGGTTGTATCGGCCGGTCTGATCGATTTCAACGATCCGGTGCGCGACTATCACGTCGAGCGGTCCAATCGATTCGTGGACCTGGGACAATCCTTTGGATCGAACAACCTCCTCCTGGTCCTCGGGGAGTATATCTGGCAACGCGAAGTGATTCCGCCCGAGGCCCAATGGGAGTGGGGAGTGGAAGGCGTACGCAAGATCGGGGAATATGCGGGCGAGCGTGGGATGGAGATTGCCCTCGAACTTGAGCCCTTCCGCCTCAGCCTTCTCAACAGTGTGCCCAGGATGGCCCAGTTCATTGACGATTGCGGCCTCCCCAACGTGAAAGCCAACATTGATGTGAGCCACCTCGTGCTGGCCGACACTCCGCCCGATTCCCTGGAACTTCTCAGGGGCAAGGCCACCCACGTGCATATCAGCGACTGTGACGGCAAGGTGCACGGGGACCTGCCCCCGGGACGGGGGGTGGTCAAGTTTGCGCCCTACCTGCAGGCTATCAAGGAACTCGATTTTGAGGGGGCGGTGTCCCTGGAACTGGAATACTCACCCGATCCCGACAAGATCGTGGAGTGGGTGGAGGAGGCCTATAACGCCACCGACAGCCTCATGCAGCAGGTCGGATTGCGGAATTGATCCGGGATCCTGAAGGGAAGATGTTGAACACTGACGGAAGGAAGATTTCGTTGGCTACCTCCAAGTTACCATGTCCGAAGAAGACGATTATGGCCTGAGTCCTACCAAGGAGATCGTCGAGATCGATCCTCCTGCGGTTGATTACAGACCCCAGACCCCGAAGAACTACCGCCCGAAGATTGCCATGATTGGGACGGGTGGAATCAGCGAGTTCCACCTCAAGGCTTACCGGAAGTGCGGTTACGAGGTGGTCGCCTTTGCCAGTCGGACCCGGAACAAGGCAGAGGCCAGACGGGATGAGTTTTATCCTGAGGCCGAGGTTTATGATGATCACCGTCCCATCCTCGAGCGTGATGATATCGAGGTCGTGGACATTACCCCGCACCCTGCCGACCGCCTGCCCATCGTGAGGGAGGCCCTGGAGGCAGGAAAGCACGTGCTCAGTCAGAAGCCCTTCGTTCTCGACCTGGCGGAGGGGGAGGATCTGGTCCGCCTCGCGGATGAGAAGGGCGTCAAGCTGGCCGTCAACCAGAACGGACGCTGGGCGCCCCACTTCTCCTATCTGCGCAATGCGGTGGCCGGGGGAGTGATCGGGAGGGTGACTTCCCTCGACTTCAACCTGCAGTGGGACCAGACGTGGATCAAGGGGACTTCCGAGTTCGAGAGCATCCACCATCTCATTCTTTTTGACTTCGCAGTGCACTGGTTCGATATCACCAGTCAGATCATGGCGGGCCAGGAGCCGACCCGGGTGCTGGCTTCGGCGGTGCGCTATGATGAACAGGTTTACCGTCCTCCTGCCCTCGCAGCAGCGATCGTGGAATACCCGGGGGCTCAGGTGCGCCTGTCCTTTAATGCCCATGTCACCCTCGGGGAGGAGGATGTCACCACCGTGGTGGGGACGAAGGGAACCCTGCGCACGCGCGGCCCGGGCCTCAACGAACAACCTGAGATGGAAGTCTACCTTGAGGAAGGGCAGTGCACAGTTCCCCTCGAGAGTTGCTGGTTCGATGCCGGTTTCGAGGGGACGATGGGCGAACTGCTGTGCGCTATCGAGGAGGATCGCGAACCGAACAACAGTGCGAGGAGCAATCTCAAGTCGCTGGAGTTGTGCTTTGCTGCGCTGGCCTCGGCTGACACGGGTCAACCGGTGGAGGTGGGGTCAGTGCGGACCGTTTCGACCGGGCCGTCCTAGTCTTCAGGCTGATCCGGGCCAAAATCCTTCATGGCCTGCTCCACGAGTGGTGCCCTGAAATCATTTCCCTCGTAGACGACCAGTCGGTAGCGGTAGGTGAGGCTCTCCCCCATGGCGATCTTGATATCGCCACGTCTTGCGAGGGCGGGGCCCACTCCGAATTGCCCGTCGATGCGCCAGAGGGTGGGATAGCCCGGATTGTCGGGGTGATCGACCATGACGATATGGGCCATTTCCTCCATGCCCTCAATCTGCATCGCTAGGTCAACCCATTTTGCCGATTTACCTTCTCCCTGCTGGTTCTTCTGTCCCTCGCTGTTGACGCAGGCAGCCTTGATGCCTCGCTTCCAGGGCATGCGCAGGAAGAGTCCCCCGTAGGAATACTTGCCGATGGTGACATCCTGCAGGGCGGTGCCGGTCCACTTGAGGTCGAGAATGTAGTGGTTCTTGCCCGGGATGTAATTCCACTGCTGCCGGTCTCCGAGCATTGGGGCGCCTTTCCCGTCAAGGAGCTGGGAATGAAATTCCATGAAATTATTACCCAGACGATTTTGAATATGTTTCCAGTAGTCTCCCCTGTAGTTGTGGAAGAAGTCCCGCTTGTTGATCCGGGTCTGGCCCCAGTAAAGGCCGGTCTGGTGCTTGTGGTGACCAGGTGAAAACTGGGTGAGGACGTGTTTGCCGTCGGGCGAGCGAAGGGGGTGTATATAGGGGCGGGTGTGAGTCTTGCTGTCGCCCTGCTGTATGATGGCAGGTCCATCCGAGGAATGCGGGATTCGCGCAGGCCCTTTCACTGTGACGGTTATTTCCGCCGTGCAGATGCAGGTCAGGAGGAGGATCAGAAAAGTTGTTCGGGTCATGGTGGTATCAGGTGAGGATTCCTTTCACGGGATGGGCCGGTTCGATCCCAGTGATTTTTTCGTCGAGGCTTGTCAGGGTCAACAACAAGAGGAGGGGAGCTTGTCGCCGGTTTACGGGGATCTTTGCGAGCCAAACACGGAACCGGGAAAGTGGCAAGCCGGGGAGATCCGTGCCATGAGCTGAGGAGATCCCATCCGGTTTGATCAGGGAAGCCGCTGATGGCGTATTCCGACCTTCGCTTTCCGCTTGGCACCCATTCTGCCTCCTGAGAGGCTGCGAAGGATGGACCTGAAGTGCAAATGCCCCCATTGCGGAACGAAGATCCGCTATCAGGTCGAACTTTCGAGCGGTCTGGCACATTGTCCGGATTGCAAGACGCAGTTTCAACTGCCTGATGCTCCCAAGGGGATCGCCCGGATGGCGGGAGGTGCGTCTCTGGAAGCCATCCTCCCGACCGGGGGAGTGAGGCCCATGAGTTCCATGTCGCGGGGTGGACTGCGCCTTGCCTTTGTCGACCCCATGAGCTCCCAGCCGGGTGCCATGAATGCAATGGGGAAGGAGGCCATGCTGACGTGGGGATTTTTGTTGTGCGTGGCCTTTCCCGTCTTGGGTTGGCTGGCCTTCTGGAGGAGCGAAACCAACGTGTTGGCCCACGTGTTTAAGGATGGCGGACTTCTCGGAGGGATGATAGAAGAGGGACCAATAAGTTCCGGGAGCCGGGAGGTCGCCGAGCACATCGCAGTGGTGGCGGAGTTGACTGTTTTCATGGTCCTCCTCTTCGGCATTCTTCTTCTCCTCAATGCTCTCCACGGTCGAAAGATACCGGTTCGCGGTATTCTGTTCACGACAGGCCTGGTTCTCCTGCCCTTTGTCGGACTGTCTCTCTACTTCGTGGGGAGATCCTTCCTTGATGACATGGTCAAGTTAACGAAGGAGACGGCCGAGGTTCTCAACCATGTCACGATGTTCCTGACCCTGCTCACTCTGAGCAGCTTTTTCTTCCTCCTCCTCACCTCGATCACGAGCGTGATTGGTTTTTCCCGCAAGGCCGGCTTCTGGCTCGTTCCAGGGGTGCTCATGGTGACCTTCGTTCTCTTTATCTGGATCACAAAGCTGACGGGCGAGATCAGCAAGATGGGCGACAAGAAGAACAGTTTTCTGCGCCCGCAGCACAGTCAGACAGTGCTGTTGCGAGGTGAGCGTTGAATCCCGGTTCGGGTAGCAATCCTGCGGTTGCAGGGGGGTGCCCCACCCGGAAATCGAGGAGCCCCGCAGTGGGTGAGGTAGTCCGATGTGGCGATCTTTGGGCGGATTCGGGTGACCGACTCAATTCGCAGTTTGACCGGCAGGGGCTTTTCCTGTGCCTTGGTTCGACATTCAACCTTCAGCATGATCATGACTATCACTCGTTCTCTCACGACCGTGGCCCTTGTCGGTGCGGCTTCCTTCCTCGGACTCTCCGGCGCCTCCGCCAAGGTGACCGTTTCCAAGGTTTTCGGCGATCACATGGTTCTCCAGCAGGACGCGCCGATTCGCATCTGGGGCACGGCGGATCCGGGGGAGCAGGTTATCGTTGGTATCCCGGGAGGTGGCAACGCGCTCGTGAAGGCGGATGACAAGGGAAAGTGGAAGGCCGAACTCCCGGCCATGAAGGCCGATGGGAAAACCCATGCCCTTTCGATCCAGGGAGCGAAGGAGAGCGACAAGATCACTCTCCAGGACGTGCTTATCGGGGAAGTCTGGCTCTGTTCCGGGCAATCGAACATGGAGTGGAGCGTCAGGTCCTCCCTGAACGCGGACAGGGAAATCGCGGGTGCCAAGCATCCGCAGATCCGGCTCTTCAATGTCCCGGGGCATGTGCGCAATGCCGAACCCCTTGACGATCCCCGTGGCCAGTGGCAGATCTGTTCTCCCCAGACCATTCCGAACTTCACCGCGGTTGGTTACTTTTTTGGCAGGGAGTTGCAGCAGAACCTGAAGGTTCCCATCGGACTGGTGGGAACGAACTGGGGTGGGACCCGGATCGAACCATGGACCCCCCCGGTGGGTTTCAAGGCCGTGCCCAACCTGAAGGATTACGTGGAAAATCTCGATGCCATCGAGGCAGCGAAAAAGAATGGAGGGAATCGTCCCCGGCCCAAGGGCGGGGCGGTCGAGATCTACAATGGCATGGTGGCCCCCCTCATTCCGCTCAGTGTGCGGGGTGCGATCTGGTACCAGGGTGAGTCAAACGCGGGAGACGGCCTGCGATACGACTACCTGAAGGAGGCCCTCGTCAAGGGATGGCGCTCAGTCTTCCAGAATGAAAACCTTTCCTTCTACTGGGTCCAACTGGCGGACTTCCAGGGACCGAATGGGGACCCGGCCGGTGGGGGCTGGGGGCCGGTGCGGGAGGGTCAACGCCGCGCCTTGCGTGTTCCCAGGACCGGGATGGCGGTCATCATTGATGTTGGGGATGCCCGTGACATTCATCCGCGCAACAAGCAGGATGTGGGCAAGCGTCTCGCGCTCTGGGCTCTGGCCAGGGACTACGGCAAGGAGATCGTCTGTTCCGGCCCGCTCTACAAGGGTATGAAGAAGGAGGGAGATGCCATCCGGATCAGCTTTGACCACGTGGGTTCCGGTCTCATGACCGGTCACAAGGAGGGACTCCATCCCGTCATGGAGGTCGGTGGGGCCCAACTGGGTCATTTTGCCATCCAGGGCGCCGACGACAAGTGGCACTGGGCCAATGCGAGGATCGACGGAGACACCGTGGTGGTCTGGAAAGAGGGAGTGAAGAATCCCAAGCACGTGCGCTTCGGCTACGAGTCCAATCCCGCCACCATCAACCTCTACAATAAGGAAGGCCTTCCCGCCTCGCCCTTCACCACCGATTAAGTCAGGGCCGGAGCATCTGGTGAGAGAGATGGCTGTCGTGAGAGGGAGAGTCATGACGTGCGTCCTGTCTCAATGAAGGGTTCCATGAGAACGATCTTTGTCCTTCTTCTCAGCGTCTGCCCGTGTCTGGAGGCTGCCGGGGCGGAGAAGCCGGGCTGGCATGCCTCCGGGAAAGGAGGAGCGGTGGTGGCCGAGAATCCGAAGGCGGTGGCGGCCGGCATCGAGCTGCTGGAGAAGGGGGGCAACGCGGTGGATGCCGCGGTGGCAACCATGCTGGTGGCCAGCATCATGGACTACGGGATGTTCTGCATCGGGGCGGAAGTGCCCTTCATGATCTACGATGCGAAGGAGAAGGAGGTGAAGACCCTCTCGGGGCTGGGACGTGCTCCGCTCAACAGGGACGATATCAAGTGGTACTATGAGCACGCCATCCCGAGACATGGCGGGATCAAGGCGGTTCCGGTCCCCGGGGCGGTGGGACTCTTCTTCGACGCGCTCGCGGTGTATGGCACGAAGGACTTCGCCACGGTGGTGGCACCCGCCCTGCGCATCCTCGATGGAGGGGGGCAGGACTGGTATGATGAACTGGCGGACACCTTTCGCAGGTTGCTGGAGGCCGAGGACCGGAAGGAGGGCACGCGGATCGAGAAGCTCCAGGCGGCCAGGGCCCGCTTCTACACCGGCGACATCGCGGAGGAACTGGTGCGTTACTACAAGGAGGCGGGTGGTTTCCTGCGCAAGGCTGATCTGACCGCTCACCGGACCCTGATCGAGGAGCCCGTCATGGTGGAATACCGCGGCTACGAGGTCTACAAGTGTGGGACCTGGACCCAGGGACCCTACCTGTGCCAGACTCTGCAGATCCTGGAAGGCTTCGACCTCAGGAAGATGGGACATCTCTCCGCGGACTACATTCACGTCCTGGCCGAGGCCCTGAAACTGGGGCTTGCCGACCGCGATTACTACTATGGTGATCCCCGGTTCGTGGATGTGCCCACGAAACAGTTGCTATCCCAGCCCTATGGTGATCTGCGGCGGAGCCTGATTGAAATGGAGAAGGCTTCCCTGGAGGTCCGGCCGGGAAATCCGGTTGCCATGAAGGCGCTGACCGAGGAGCCCGGCAAGTACCGCCCCGGTCCGGGCGGTACCACCACCTGCGTGGTGGCCGACAAGTGGGGCAACTTTGTCTCCGCCACGCCCAGTGGCAACCGTCCCTACAACATCTGCACTACGCTCGGGGTGGCCCACGGCAACCGTCTCCGCAGTCTCAACACCACGCCCGGGCATCCCAACCGGATCGAGGCCGGCAAGCGTCCGCGCATCACCCTGACGCCCACCCTGGTCCTCAAGGACGGGGCACCGGTCCTCGCCATCAGCGTGGCCGGGGGGGATCTGCAGGACCAGACCACCCTGAACTGCCTCCTGAACGTGATCGAGTTCGGAATGAGCCCGAAGGAGGCTGTCTCCTGTGCACGTTTCAGCACCCGCCACCACGAGGATTCCTTCAACCCGGACCGGAAGCGGGAGATTTCCGGGCTGGGGCGGTTGACCTTGCAGGACACCATCCCGGAGGCGGTGCGCAGCAATCTGGCCGGTCGCGGGCATCGGGTTGCCACTGCGGGTGGAGCGATCGCCTCTCCCGTCATGCTCTTTCACGACCGCGGGACGAACCTTCTGCACGCGGCCGGTGATCCGCGGGCGGGCCGTCACGCGGCGGTGCTCCAACCGGCGGAGTAGTCCGGATCCCGGCAGGGGAGGGCGCTGCAATCAGGACGACCAGTTGGTTCCGAACTCCGGGTAGAGGGTCAACCCTCCGTCGATGAAGATGGTCTGCCCGGTGATGTAGGATGCCTCGTCGGAGCAGAGGTAGGCGGTCAGGGCTGCCATTTCCTCCGAGCTGCCGGAGCGTCCCATCGGGATGTGACTTTCCACCAAGGCCCGTGCCTCGGGGTCATCGGTCCAGGCCCGGTTGATGGGAGTGATGGTGGCCCCGGGAGCCACTCCGTTCACCCGGATGCCGTGTGGGGCGTACTCGAGGGCGAGGGTGCGGGTCAGGTTCTGCATTCCTCCCTTGCTCACCGAGTAGCCGATGAAGCCGGGCTTGGGGATGATCTCGTGCACGCTGGAGACATTGATGATGACCCCGGGAGCTTCCCGCTGGCGCAGGTTGGCGAGGGTGCGCTGGGCGCAGTGGAAAGCCCCAACCAGGTTGGTGGCGAGGACGGCTTCGAAATCGGTGCGGGTGGTCTCGTGGGTGGGGCACTCGGTCTGCCAGGCCGCATTGTTGATGAGGATGTCGATCCCGTCCATCTCCTCGAGGAACCGACCGAACATGGCGTCCACGGCGTCCTCACTGGCGAGGTCAGCCTGGATCACGATCGGTTCGTGCCGGGGGTCGTCCTGCCGGATGCTCTCCTCGGTGGCCTGCGCGCCCTCCAGGCCCCGGAAGTAGTTGATGCCCACCCGGGCGCCTTCCGCCGCAAGGCGAATGGCGATGGCCTGACCGATGCCCGAACTGGCCCCGGTGACGAGAATGCGCTTGTCTTCAATTCCGATCATCGGGGCCGAGTATGACGGCCGGATGGGCGACTGGCCATCCAGGAATGCGGGTTGTTTCAGGCCAGGCCCTTGATCGGTTTTGCACCTGTTACCGCCCGGTGGACGTCCCGCGGGAGACTCTCCATCAGGCGCACCTGGCCCACGTGGAGGAGGGTGTGCATGATGGTTCCGATCAGATTCTCATTGGTGACCGGGTTGGACGCAGGTTCCCCGGCATCGGGGGAGGATTGGCCGATGATCTGGCCCATCCGGAGACCGCCCCCGGCGAGCATGAGAGGAGCAAGCCGGCCCCAGTGGTTGCGTCCCCCGTTCTTCTGCAGCTTGGGGGTGCGGCCCATCTCGCCGCAGCAGACGAGGAGGATGCGGTCGCTCAGGCCGCGCTCGTGCACGTCATCAAGGAAGGCTGAGACGGCGTGGTCAAAGGGGATGCCGCAGTAGTCCATCCCCTCGGCGGCCCCGGCATTATTCTTGTCGGAGTGGAAGTCCCACACGAAATTGGTGGTCACCGTGACGAATCCGGCCCCTCGCTCACAGAGTCGGCGGGCCATCAGCATGAGCTTGCCGAGGGTTTGTCCGTGGTCCCGGTAGTTCTTGTGGTTGTTCCACGACTTGCTGATGGAATTGGGATTGATGAGAGGAGCGGTGTCGTAGCGCGCGATGGTGCGGGGATCCTCGCGGGAGAGATCGAAGGCTTCTGAGATCCCGCCCATGATCATGTTGACGGCCTGCTGCTGCAGTTCGCCGAGGCCCTCGGCCGCACCGTCATCAAGAGCCCGCTTCAGTCCGTCGATCCTCTCAAGGAGATACATGCGGTCTTCGAGGCGCTGTCGTGACATCCACATCGTCATGTCGCCCTGCAGTCCGTTCTTGGCGCTGCCGGGTGCGAAGGGCGCGCAGGCGGAACCCACCGTGCCGTGGGCGAGGAAGTCACCGAATTGCCCGACCCGTTCCTGGGAAGTGGCGTCCACGGCCCGGGGGAAGAGAGCCACGTTGCGCGGCATGCCGGTGGCGGGAACATTCGCACCCGCGATACGGGCGTAGAGAGCTCCCAGGTTGGCATTGAGGGAGTCCTTTCCCACGATGGGCTTGATGTCATGGTTTCCGTTTCCGGTGGTGTAGGATCGTACGACCGCGAGCCGGTGCGCGCGCTTGGCGAGTTTCTGGAAGGTTCCACCGAAGGTGACCCCCGGGATGGTGGTCTTCACTTCCCCGGTAGCGCTGCGGATCTCGGCCGGGGCCTCCATCTTGGGGTCGAAGGTCTCCTGCTGGGGTGGACCGCCATGCATGAAGAGGAAGACCACCGACCTGTCTTTGAGTGGGATTCCAGCCCGGGCGGCGGCCGCCTTCCATCCCAGCAACTGGGAGAGGGTGAGTCCACCAAGACCAAGTCCTCCCACCTGCAGGAAGGAGCGACGGCTGTGGGGGCTGGAGTCGGAGAAGGTGATCATTTCGCGGCCGTCTCGGTCGGGGCCCGCGGGGAGCGGAACGAATACAGGAGTTTGCGGTCGCTGGCCTGCCAGACCCGGAGGATGCCCCTGGCCCCGCCGGCCACGATGATGGAGCCGTCCGGACTCACTGCTGCGTCGTAGACGAAGTCGTCGATGCCGGAGAGATTCTGCCCGGCCACCTTGAGGATCTTGTCACCTCCGCCGGTCAAGATGGTTTCACCGGTTCCCACGAAGGCGACGGTGGTGAGCTCCTTCTTGAAGCCTTCCTCCGTCTTCTTCTGCTTGCTGCTGGAGACCGCCCAGAGTTTGGCCACCCGATCGGCGCCTGCGGAGGCGAGAGTTTCGCCATCCGCGCTCCAGGCCACGTCCAGCACGTGGTTGGTATGGCCTTCCAGTTGATCCTCCAGTTTGAGGGTCTCCACGTCGTGGATCTTGAGATAGCGGTCGGTGGAAGAGGAAGCGATGCGATGGCCGTCGGGGGAGAAGGCCAGTCCGGTGATGGTATCGAGGTGTGCTTTTTCGATGACTCCCTCCCTGGTTCCATCCGACACGCGCCAGAAGCTGAGGGAACCGTCACGCGACGGGATGCCCGAACCAGCGGCGAGAAGGTGGCCCCGGGGGTGGAAGGCCAGGGAGAGGACGCGATCCGGGAAAGGATCCTCCTTGCTCTGGTCGCCGATCTGGCGGGCGAGGCTCCATTGAGCGGTTTTCTTCCAGGACAGCAGTTTCTTGTCCGGCAGGGCAGCGAGGAGTTGACCGTCCGCTCCATAGGCCAGGGAGGAGGGGGGAGAGCGGTGCAGGACATCGAGAGGCAGGCCTCCAGTGGCATTCCACAGGCGGAGTCCGACCTTCTCGGCGCTGACTGCCAGCGATGTGCCATCGGGCGAGAAGGCAAGGGCCTTCACCGCGCCCGCTCCCACCTGGGCGGCTTTCCCCTCGAGGGCCTTGACCACTTCCTCGGTGGTGGCCAGCACGGCGTCAGCCTCGGCCGAGGCGGCCTGGGTCGCGAGGAAACGCTGAGCGGCCCGGGTGCCATCCTTGACAGCGAGATCGCGGGTGCGCTGGGCATTGCGCAGGTTGCGCCGGGCGGTGACCAGTTCGTTCCCGGCCTTGGCGGCCTCTTCAGTGGCCTTCTTGGCCGTGCCCTGGGCCGCGCCCAGGGCAGGATCCTTGGCGGCTTCGAGAGCGGTGACGAGGGCCTGCGCTTCCCGGGCGCTCTGGCGCTTGCCGGTTGCAGTTTCCTCCTTGGCCGTGAGGTCCTTCTGGGCCGCGGCGACCTTGCCCGCGTCGTCCCTGGACTTGGTCTTCAGGTCGTTCCACTGTTTTTCGTTCTCGCCCACCTGCTTCTTGCGCAGTTCGGCGAGGCGTTTGGCGAGATCGCGTTGCTGGGTGGAGCGGGTGCGGCGCTGTTCGAAGTCGAGATCCCCCTTGAGCTCGCGCAGCATCTTGCCATCCGGAGCGTTCCAGAGCCTGATCACGCCGTCGGCTCCCGCAGTGGCGATCTGGTTGGAAGGGGGGTGCACGGCGATGGCGTTGAGCGGACCCCCATGGGTGATCTGCCGGACTTCCTTGCCGGCGAGATCCCAGATCCGGAGGCTGCCGTCCTCGCTGGCGGAGAGAAGTTGCATGCCGCCTTCTCCCAACCCCTCCAGGGCGATCACCTTGGAGGGTGCCTTCCACTCCGCCGGAGCGGGAGCCTTGGCCAGTTCCTCGGCGGGCAGATCAAAGTGGGAGACGGGAAGGACGCGTATGACACCGTCGGCACACCCCGCCACCAGCTTGGTGTCCTTCTCAAGCAGCGCGAGACTGAGAGCTTCGGACGGGAGCGTGATCCTGGGTGACTTGGCGGCGTCTTCCTGGTTTACGCGCGCCACCGTCTTGTCGTCGGAAGCGCTGAAGAGTTGCTTGCCATCGGCGGAATAGAGCAACGCCCGTAGCGCGGCGTTGTGAACCTTGGAGGTCGGTGAATCCTCAGGGGCGGAGAGGGGGCGGGTCACGAGGTTTCCCTTGCTGTCACCGGCGGCGATCCAGGTGCCGTCGGGACTGGTTGTCAGCACGGTGGCGGCCTCGGGAAGCTTGTGTTTCACGATCATGCCCGGGGCGATCGAGCGCTCCCACAACTTCACCGAACGATATCCTCCCGAAGCAAGGATCCCGTGGCGGTTGAAGGCGAGGGAGTGCACGAGATCGCGATGGGCCGTGCCGGGGCTGCCGGCCGGGTCGACCAGTTCTCCATCGAGTTCTCCGGTCCGCAGGTCGTAGACGTGGAGCCGGTTTCCATTACCGGCGGCCGCGAAACGGGAGTTATCCGAGACGGTCACCGCGTAACTGGCGTGCACGCCTTCGAGGGACTCCCACTCGGTGGGTCCCGCCAGCACGGAAGCCGCCGTGCCCTTGCCACCCTGTTCGATCCAGAGCTTGAGCAGTGCCAGTTCATCCGGGCTGAGGTTGACGGCATTCGACTTGTTCTTGGTAGGCGGCATGACCTCTTCCTCGAGGTGTGCGGCGGAGAGGAAGACGAGGCTCTCCATGGGCTTGCCGGGCACGAGAGCCGGTCCGCCGTCCCCGCCGACGAGCATCGCCTTGGGCGACTCCATGTTGAGGTCAGCCTTGGCCTTCTTCTGGTTGTGACAGGCAAGGCAGTTTTTCCGGAGAAAGGGGACGATCTCGGCGGCAAAGTCGACCGCGGTATCACGCTTCAGTTCGGCCACGGGCAGGCCCTCCTCGGCCGAGGCGGCCGGAATCGCGGCAAGGAGAGTGAGGGTGAGGAGGGGAGCGGATGGACGAAAGGATATCATTTTCCAGGCTCTTTCGGTGGAGGAGGTTTCACCACCACCATGATGAGTTTCGAGTGAGTTGCGTGCTTGAGATCTTTCTCCTTGGCGCGGTCATTGGCCTGCTTGAGCCGGTCCGAGGCGCTCTTCTTCGCCGCAGCCGCCCGCTTGACTTTCTCCTCCGCGGTCATGGATGTCTTCTCAGTTTCCAGGAGTTGGGCCTTTTTCTCCGTCACCGCCTTTTCCAGGGTCGCCCTGGCGTCGTCCGAAGCGGCGCCGAGATTCTTCTCGGCTTCCTGCAGGGCCTTGCGCGCTGGTTCGATGGCAGCCTTGGCCCGGGTGGCTTCCTCCTGGGCCATCTTTTCCAATCCCGCGATGCGCTCTTCCTCCTTCCTGGCGATCTCCACTGCGGAGAGGTTGTGGCGATACTTGATGGTGCCGCTGCCGCGCAGGCTGAAGGTCCATTCCCCGGGTTCGACCTTGAACTCGTTGCTCTTGGCGAAGGTCAGGGCCAGTTTTCCCTCCCCGGCGTCCTGCTTCACCGTGACCGAGGGAGGTTTGGAGTGGGGGAGCCCGGACACCACGACGGTGAAATCGCCTTTCAAGCCCATCGCCTTCTCAAGCTTGAAGGGGATCTCCACTTTTCCCCCCAGTTCAACCTCGTAGCGGTCCTGGGCGGGTTGGATGATGATGGGTTCCTTTTCTTCAGCGATCACGGAGAGGGGAAGTTGTTGAGAAAGGCGCGCCCGGGTGAACTCGGTGTCCCAGTTTCCAATCGACCAGGAAATGGTTCCCGGTCTGGCGGTCTGCTCTATCTCGCCCGCTTTTCCCACAACCTGCACGAATCCCTGCCAACTGGCCGCTTCCATGGTGCCGTGAACCACGAGGGTGGCGGTGTCCCTGTCCGCGGGCAGGATGACCGGGGGACAACTCACTCCCGGGGGAAGCCCCGTCACGGAGAGCTTTATGGGATCCTTGAATCCGTTCCGACGCATGGCGAAGGTGCGCAGCAAAGTGGTGCCCCCCTGCCGGATCAGGGCGACCTGCCGGGAGACTCCCTTGGCGTCCTTGTTCGAGGCGGTATACCAGGGGGTGACCACCAGATCAAAGTCGGGGGCGACCGGACGGACGATCAGGCGGTAGAGGGCGGCGGGACCGCCGCGGCCGGTATAATCGTGCAGTCGGAGGCGATACCTGCCGTCGGCGGGAGGATCGAAGCGCAAGGCACAATCGCGGTTCCGGATCGGAAAACTCTTTCCTCCGGGGGTGCCGCCGGCGTCGTCGTTACCCGCGATTTCCTTGAATTGTTCGACACCCTTGTCGTCCACCGTGATCTGATCGATCCACAGGACGGGATCGGAGCCCGTCCGGATCCGGGTGGCGAGGCATTCGATCCAGAGCGGTTGGCCTTTTCTTGCCTCGAAGCGATAGTGATCGAGATCAGCCTTGGCATCGAAACGCCCGTGAGTTTCGCTTGGGACCGGGATGGTCTGCTCCTGGCCTTCCTCACCCCGGATCGCGGGGTCGATGGCGAAACCGATGCGAACTGGATTGGATTTCTTGCCGTTCGCTTCCAGGCGCCAGGTCATTCCAGGTACGAGGGAGGCATGAACCGACCGTGTGGCCAGTTCGGGAGCCCCCTGCCCGGTGAGGGGGATGTCGACCTCGATGCTCTCCAGTTCCTCCACCCCCAGACGCACTCCTTCGCCCGTGCTGCCTCCAGGGAGATTGCGGCCGTAGATCTTGAATCTGCCAGTGGTGCCGGGGGCGCCGGCGGGAGGGTCTATGAAGTCGATGTGGGGAGCGTCGCTTGCGCTCAACCGGTAGGGATACTGTGTTCCGCCGGCAAACGTGAAGTCGTGAACGCGGAGGAGATAGGTGTCGTCCCCAGGTGCGGTGAAATCGAGAAGAGGATCGCGGCCGATCGTGTCGCGGTCGCGCTTGTACTCGTGACCGCTGCTGTTCGAGATGGAAATCGTGCCGTCCATGCGGGAGTCGATGACCTGGGCACTGCAGCGGATGATGACCCGCTGGCCCTGCTTGAGATTCAGTTTGTAGTGGTCGATCGCAGAGGTGTCCGCATGCCCGTTCATCACGGTATTGAGGGGAAGTTCCTCCGCCGTTTCGGGCGAATTGTTGGTCTGGTGGATCTTCTCGGGCATGGTGCCCACCGCAAAGGCGCGCGGGGCGGTCAGGCCGAGGCGCGTGCGGACGGTGACTTCGTAAACACCGGGCGGGACTTCGGGAGCAACCGACACCCGGTAGCTCAGCGGCTTGTGACCTGCGGGTTGAAACTCGGTGGCTTCCACCGGGATCTGCCCGCACCTGATGCCGGGATGGGAGAAGAGCAAACCGGTGGCTTCTCCCAGGTCGGTTCCGCCGATGGTGACTTCCACCGTCTGTCCGATCTGGGCACCCTGCGGGAAAATGGTCTGCAGGTCGGGTTGGGGGAGTTGAGCGATCGCAGGGGACACTCCGAAAACCGCAAACGTGGTGAGGAGAATCCGCGGTCTGTAACGTGAACTGATCACACCGGGTTACAGTTAGTGATTAAAGAGGAACTCCTTGGTGTTGAGCAGTGCCCAGATGAGATCCTCATAGGACTCGCGCTCCAGCATCTCGGGGGTCTTGGGTTTCTTTTTCTCCTCCTCGCTCAGGGTTGCGGGATCGGGTGGCGTTCGCTTCCGGTTGAGGTAGGTGACCCCGATGTCCAGTTCCTCAGGGCTGGGTGACCGCGAAAACGCACGGCGATAAAGTTCGCTGATGCGCGTCTCTTCGCTGGCTTCCCTGTTTTTCAGGAGCAGGGCGGCCCGCGCCTCGTTGGAGGCGAGTTTGTTGCGGATGTTGGTGGAGTTCACCAGGTGCAGGGCCTGGGCCAGGTTGACATCGTCCACCCGCTCGCATTCGCAGGCGCTGTTCATGTCGGGACGACCGAAGACCGAGAGGAAGTAGGACTCCTTGGTGAACTGGTCATCAGGGAGCTGTACCGCACGCACTCCCTGTGGTTGTCCATTGAACTTCTCCTTCGAGTTGGTGACGGTATTGATCCCGTCGAGGAGGATTTCAGCGGGAAGGCGTCGGGGGTAGAAGCGTGAGTAGTTCTGCCGGTCCCCGATGTTGTGTTCGTTCGGAATGGCGCTCAGTTGATAGGTCTTGCTGTTGCAGATGGTGCGGATCAGGGCTTTCAGGTCGTAGCCACTCTCCACGAAGTTCCGGGCGAGGTCATCAAGCAGGGCGGGATGGGTTGGAGGATTGGTGACCCGCATGTCATCCTCGGGGTCGACGAGTCCGCGGCTGAAGAAGTGCTTCCAGTAGCGGTTGACGAGCATCCTGGCGAAGAAGGGGTTCTTCTCGTCAGTCATCCAGTCTGCCAGCGAATCGCGGGGGTCCTGGTGCTGAGCCAATTCGATTTCTGCTCCCCCGAGGGGCTTGGGCGGAAGAGATCGTCCACTGCGGGGGTTCTGCGCGCTCGCTTTCCCGGGCTTGTTAAAGATGATCTCCTCCCCCGGCTGGTTGCCCGGCTTGCGGCCCACCTTGGAGAAGAAGGCCTCGAAGCCGTAGTAGTCGTCCTGACTCCACTTCTCGTAGGGATGGTGGTGGCATTGCGCGCACTGCAGTCGTTGCCCAAGGAAGATCTGGGCCAGGTCCTGCAGCTGTTCCTTGCTGTCCTTGACGGTGCGATACCAGATCACCGGCGGGTTTTCCCCGACTTCGCCGGAAGCCGCCACGAACTCCTTCACGAACTCGTGGTAGGGGCGGTTCTGGTGCAGGGCATCCCGGATCCAGGCGTGGAAGGCGAAGCTGCCGCGTGCATGGTGGGCGGAGGTTCGCTTGTTGCGGAGGATGGCGGCCCACTTGCCGGCGAAGTAGTCGGCATAGTCAGTCCCGGTTAGGAGTTGGTCGATCTTGCGAGCACGTTTGCCGGCATCTGTTTCTGCCAGGAAACTGTCAGTCTCCTCGAGAGAGGGGAGGCGTCCGGCGATGTCGATCGTCACGCGACGCAGGAAGGTGGCGTCGTCGCAGAGCTGGGAGGGTGGAAGGCCGAGGGTGCGCAGCTTGGCGAAGATGTGTTCGTCCACCAGGTTGGCGGGTGTGGGCAGATCATCAACCGGCGCGCCAAGCGGAATGGTGGAGCGGAAGACATCCACGTGTTCCTGGAACCGGATCATGACCGAGGTGCTTCCCGGACGTTCACGCATGGTCACCAGTCCCCGACCGCTCACCGTAGCCATCTCCTCGTCGTTGGACGTATACTGTGCAATCCTGGTGACATCTCTGGTGGAGCCGTCGCTGAAGTGAGCGACCACGCGGAGTTGCTGGGCCGCTTTCGCACGGGCAAGGCGCTCCTGTGGTTCGACCGCGAGGCGCTGCACGGAGGGGTCGTTCTCCGGTCCGTAGGGGAGGCCCTGGCGGATCCAGCGCACGAGGGTCCGGTAGTCGTCGCTGTCCCTGCCCAGCCGTGATCCGCCCTCGTGGGGGAGTTCCCCGCTGCCCTTGAGAAGAAGGAGACTGTGCCGGGGGGAGGCCCTGAAGATGCGTCGTCCACGCGCTTCCTGCACGAGGTATTCATGATCATCCTCCGGTTCGTATCCGAGGAGGGAAAGTCTGAAGCCGTTCTGACCCTCAGCCTTTCCATGGCACCCTCCGCTGTTGCAGCCATGGCGAGTGAAGATAGGAACCACTTCATTGGGGAAACTGATGGGAATGACTTCCCCGGCCCGGTTCACCTTCACCTGGCGGGTGAGCGAGGCACCCTCGTAGCTGGCGGTGATGGTGGCTTCGCCATCCGCAATGACCCGGATGAGACCATCGCTCTCAACCTTGACCACTCCTGCCGGTTCAACTGAGTAACTGGCCAGGGCGCTGGCATCCAGATCGTGAGCTCCACCGTGACGGGCGGTGACTACCAGCTGATGGAGGATGTGCGGACCGGTCATCCCGATCTCCTCCTCGCTGCTCCAGGAGAGAGCGGGGGGAGCCGGTGGAGGAGCGGTGGACGATGATCCGTCCGCGGCCGGGACCGCGGGCGAGGAATCCCGGGGATCATCCTGGGCGTTGATTCGAGGCGTCGCTGCTGCAAGCACGAGGCCACAGCACAGTGGTATGATGGGTTTCACGGAAGGAAGGAAAAGTCTTATCCAACTAGTTCGGGCATCGGGGCATGTTCGCTGTCCACGAGGCGGCGTGGAAGTCCGGAGAGATCATCGATGGTGGTTTGCCGGGCATCGATGCCCAGGCAGTGATAGAGAGTGGAAAACACCTCGGGAAACTTCACGGGGCGATCGTCGGCCTCTCCTCCATCGCGGGTGGTGGAGCCGATGATCTGGCCGTGGTTCATGCCGCCGCCCGCCAGGAGGGCAGTGGAGACTTTGGGCCAGTGATCCCGCCCGGCGCCTTTATTGATCTTGGGCGTGCGTCCGAACTCACCCCAGACCACCACGCTCACGTCCTTCTCCATGCCGCGGTCGTGCAGGTCCTGCACCAGGGCGGTAATGCCCTGATCCAGCAGGGGAAAGTCCTCGCGGCCGCGTTTGAAGTTTCCGCCGTGCCAGTCCCAGCGGCTGAAGCCGAGGGTGACGCAGCGGGCACCGGCCTCCACCAGGCGACGGGCCATGAGGAACTGGTCAAGCCGCTTCCAGGGTCCGTCCGCGGTGAGTTTCTCGGTTCCCTTGCCGTAGCGTTCCACGATTCTCGGGTCTTCCTCGCTGAGATTGAAGGCCTTTGCCAGGCGGCTCGAGGTGAGGACCCCGAAGGCCTGTTCAGTGAAGGTGTCCATCCCCTCCATTGCACCCGATCCATCGACATCGCGGCGGAGCCTGTCGAAGGACTTGAGGAGCGACTTGCGGTCTGCGAGGCGCTCGAGGCTGATGTCCTTGAGCACCATGTCTTCCTTGCCGCCTCCGCGGAAGGGGGCAAAGGCGGCATGCGAGGGGCCGAGAAAGCCGGGCTTGCCTGGGTCGCCCCACTGATCATGTCCACACTTCGGGGAGAGCCCGAAGAAGGAGGGCACCCCGGGAGTGACCTGGCCTTCCAGCTTGGAAAGGACCGAGCCAATGCTGGGCCAGCCACCCGGGGGCTGCGGGCCCTGGGGCTTGCGTCCGGTCAGGCACATAACCGCATCATGGCCGCCACCGGCTCCAACCATCGATCGGATCACGGAGAACTTGTCCATCATCCTGGCCATCTGCGGAAACAGTTCGCAGATCTGGATTCCAGGAACATTGGTTGAGATTGGTTTGAACTCTCCCCGGACACCGGAGGGGGCCTCCATCTTGAGATCCCACATGTCCTGATGGGGCGGGCCGCCCGCCAGGAAGATCATGATGACGGCCTTGTGATCGAGCGGCTTGCTCTGCGTCCTGGATTCGGCCTGCAGGATCTGCGGCAGGGTTGCGCCTCCCAGGCCGAGTCCTCCTATCCTGAGAAACCCCCGGCGAGTCATCCCGTCGCAGAAGGCTTCTCCCTTTGTTCCGGTAATCGTCAGCATGGCAGAGAAAATATCCTGATCAGTTAAACACCAGTTTACTCAATTGTAAGGCCATGGCCATCGCCAAACACTCAAGGTTATTCACGTTTACACGTGTTCAGAAGAGCACTACTTCAGGGAGCTGCGTTTCAGAGTGTGAGAGTGGTGGCGCGTTCCATCGATGTCGATCAACTCGAAGGTGACCTGTGGGTCCGGTCTGGTGGTGTCGAACCGCATGAGTGCGAAGGAGCAGGTCCTGTTATAGCCCCACACCAGACCGTCAGTCTGTACCACCTTGTGGGTGTGTCGATTGGTCAGCCGCGAGCTCTCGAATTCATGGAGAGTGTAGCTGTCATCATTTGGAATGGTCCGCAGATCGGTCCGGTGCCGGTCGGCTGCGATGAGAAGGACACCCTCGATCCTGTCCTTCCTGATCCAGGAGAAGATTTCGGCCCGCTCCTCCGGAAAGCCATCCCAGGGATCCTTGCTTCCTGGTTTGATCCTGGGAGAGAAGGGGACTGGTGAGGCGATCACCTTGAAGGTCCCTGGTGATGCAGTGAGAGTCTTCCTGAGCCAGGCTTTCTGCACCGGTCCCAGCATGGAGCCGCCCTTGAGATCCCGGTAGTAGCGTCCATCGAGCATGATGAAATGCACATCGCCAATCATGAAGTCATACCAGCAGCCAGGCTGTTTCTCACCACCACCGTAGGACGGATTGATCCAGTTCTGTCGGTAGATTTCCCACACTTTGCGCTTCCAGGCAGGCTTTTCGATGGCAGGTCCGGGTATGCAGTCGTTCGTTCCGAAGTCGTGATCATCCCAAATGGAATAGATCGCGGTCCGGGCCGTGAACCGGCGCCACTCCGGACGGCTCTGGCGGCGATAATAGCAGTAGTGCTGGCAGAGGCTGTGTTCGGGTTGGTCGATGTAGACGTTGTCGCCCAGCATGAGAAAGGCCAGGGGCTGGAAGGTCGAGATGTTGTCCCACTGGCGCTCCCACTCAGGGATGTAGCCCGCCCCGCCGCCGAAGCCGACTGCGAACGGCTGGGGTTTGTTCCGTGAAGGGAAGGTCCGCAGGTTCGTCTGCCCGGCAGGGATTTCCTTGCCATTTACGAGCACCTTGTAGGCATAGGTCGTCATCGGCTTGAGTCCGTCCACCCTGATGACGGCCGTGTAGTCTGCCTCCACGGTTGTGCGGTTGGAGAATTCCTTTTCCCCGATCCGGATCGTCACCGTGGCAGGTTCCCTGGTGCGCACCCAGAAGGAGGCAGCCTCGGAAGTGACCGCCCCGACCATCGGGCCGTGCACCAGTTCCACCTCAATCAGGCCCTCGGCCGGGGGAAGTCTGGAGAGCAGTTTCCGGGGGCCCGCCACGAAGCGTTCCAGCGGAAGACCGGCCGCAAGGGCCAGCTTCCGCCTGGAGATTGCTTCCTCGATCTTGTCCTGGGCTGCCAGGTTGAGGGTTTCCACGAAGAGCGTCTCGGCTTTGCCCGCGTCCGGTTTCTTGCCCCCGGCAAGGATCGTGGTCGCCTGCTCATGCTGGCCAAGCGCGATCTTCTGCACGGCGTTGCGTTGGATATCATGCTGGGCCTTTGCAGTCAGGGCGAGACAGGCAGTGATCCCGACGAGGAGAGTTCCACGTTGGGAGGGAAAGGGCAGAGAAGTGAACATGCGGAAAGGAAACAGCGTGCCGGGGGGATGGCGAGCATCAGATTTCCCTGGGTCCCTGGGAGAGGTTGCAGATGTGTCGGAGCGGGGTTTCAGGAGACGTTCCTTCTTCACTGATCGGGTTCGGGGGGCACGTCGTAACGATAGATCGGGGCCGTCAGGCCTTCTCCAACCGTGAAGTAACTCCGGCCATCTGCAGAAAAGGCGATTGCTTCGCCCTTCGGTTCGCGGCGAACGGGGGCACTGTGACCCGGTTCCCCGAAAACCTGAGCCAGAGGAGCTTCTTTCCTCTCCCGGTTCCAGAGGAGTGCCTTGCCCTGTTGGCGTGTGGAGTGGGCGCGCAACAGGATCATGCCGCCGTCTGGTGAGATGTCCCCGCCCTTGATCTCGATCGGGGCGGGAAAACTCGCCACCAGTTCCAGCGTCCGGGTCGTCCCGGGTCTGTGTGGGGCGGGGGAGAGAAAGACGAACGAGTTGCCACCCTGCCTGGCGTTGCGATCCCGACTTACGAGGTAAAGGTCGGCGGTAAGCGGATCGACCAGCAGGGTTTCACATTCGTGGGGACTGCCGGGAAAACGGAAGGACAGCGCCTCCACTCCATTCAGTGAACGCGTGGCGGTGGAGCTTTTCCCGTCAAGCCGGGGTTCCGGGACGCGGTAGACGGTGACCACGCTGCGGGTCAGGGTGTTGTTGCCCGTATCCGCGAGATAGAGGTAATCGACATCGGACGACGGTCCCGGTCCAATCGCGATGTCCTCCCAGTCGATGGCCCGGGCGCCGGCGAGTGGGAAGGCGCCGAGATGGGTGCCGTCTGTCTTCAGGGCGAAGACCCGTGCGATGCCTCCCGAATCGTTGTGGGCCCAAATGACGTCCGGGTTGCGTCGACTCAACACGATGCCTGAGATTTCAGTGAGATTCTCGTGCTCCACGTGACCGGTCCTTATGCCCGCTCCACCCCACGTCCCGAAGCCGGTGGGCTTAAGTAACCACCATCCCACACTGGCTCCCAGGAGAACGAGAAGGAGCTGGAAGAAGCGGTCGTTTCTCAGTCTCCTGCCGACGAATCGGCCATGTTTGTCCAATTTCATGGGCGGAATCCGGTTTGCATCTTCTCGGTTTGATCGCTGCGTCGAAGCGGAGTAAGCTCTTCCTCAACCAAGCACGACCTGTCGAGACTCATGGCTACGTATGTTTACGAAACGATCCCGGAAAATCCTGAGGAAAAGCCCCGCCGCTTCGAGGTGCAGCAGAAAATGACCGATGAACCGCTTACTCATGATCCCGAAAGCGGCCTGCCGGTCAAGCGTGTCATCACGGGGGGATCCGGCATCGTGACCCACGGGACAAGTATCCTCTCCATGCGCTCGCGAGGGTCCAAGTAGGCAGGGACGGTTTCGGTCGGGGGAGAAAACCGATCGATTTGGTGCCCCGGCAGGGAAATCGTCGGGAAAGCAGCATGTCCGGAGGGATTGTCTGCGGGAGGGGATTGTTTTCCGGTAATCGGTTCATCCAATCGGTTTTTTCTTTCATATCACCAACAGCTTCAGAGGATTGCTACCGGCCATGCTCCGACAGCTCCCCATTTTTTCCGTCACCACGGTCGCGATTTTGTTGGCGCTCCCGTCTCTTGCCGAGGCAGAGGACGCTCCTCGTGAGAGGCCGCCCGCCGCCTCGCGCAGGATTGACTTTGCCGAGGATGTGAAACCCATCCTTGATCGGCGTTGTACCAAGTGCCACGCCAACGGAAAGCGCAAGGGGGGGTTCAATATTGATCACATCCACACCTTTCTGGGAGGTGGTGACAGTGGTCCAGCGGTCGTTCCGGGAAAGAGCGCCGACAGCCTCCTCATTGAACTGGCGCTTAGTAACGATCCTGACGAGCGCATGCCGGTCAAGGGGGATCCGCTGAGCCTGGAGGAGGTTTCCATTCTGAGGGCGTGGATCGATCAGGGAATGAAGTGGGAGAAGGGATTCACCTTTGCCAAGTTCCGCAATGCTCCGGTGGCTCCGCGCAAGGTTGTGCTTCCACCGGGCCCGGAGACAAATCCGGTCGACCGCTTGCTGTCGCCCTACTACAGGAAGCAGAATGTTTCGCCGACCGCGGTCGCAGGCGATGCCGTTTTTGCACGCCGGGTCTTCCTCGACGCTCTCGGGTTGCTGCCCACTGCGGATGAACTGGAGACCTTTCAGGCCGATGAGCGATCCGACAAGCGCGCCCGTCTGGTGGCGGATCTTCTGGCCGACAGGGAGAACTACTCGGAGCACTGGGTGAGTTTCTGGAACGACAGCCTCCGCAACAGCTACACGCGTCAGTACCATGGGGGAGGGGGCAAGCCGATCACCGGCTGGTTGAAGGCCTCGCTCACCGAGAACAAGCCCTACGATCAGTTCGTGCGTGAGTTGATCAATCCGGTGGGAGGGTCCGATGGGTTCATCAAGGGGATTGCCTGGCGGGGGACTGTCAATGCTTCTCAGGTGACGGAGATACAGGCTGCCCAGAACGTCGCGCAGGTGTTTCTGGGGCTGAATATCAAATGTGCATCCTGTCACGATTCCTTTATCAACGACTGGACCCTCAAGCAGACCTATGCGTTCGCGGCGATATTTGCCGGTGGCCCCCTAGATATCCACCGTTGCAACAAGCCGATCGGGGAAAAGGTGGCTCCTGCCTTTCTGTATCCGGAGCTTGGAAAGATTGATCTCTCCGTGCCGCCCGAAAAACGCATCGAGCAACTGGCGGCAATCATGACCTCTCCCGGGAATGGGCGCCTGGCCCGCACCATGGTCAATCGCCTCTGGGCGGTTTTCTTTGGACGGGGGCTGGTCGAGCCGGTTGACGAAATGGACAATCCGGCCTGGAACCAGGATCTCCTGGACTGGCTGGCAGTTGATTTCGCGGAGCACGGATACGACCTGAAACATACCATGAACCTGCTTCTCACTTCGCAGGCTTATCAGCGGCTTTCCGTCCCCCTCGATCCGGATGCTGATGAATTTGTCTTCCGTGGTCCGGAGATACGCCGGATGTCGGCCGAGCAGTTCCTCGATGGCTTGGACCAGATTGTTTTCGCGGCCGGTGGAAAGCCCCCGGAGAAAACACAGGATCTGCCGGAACGGTTCGATCGCAGGACTGCTCTCTACGACAGCGGGGTGATCACCGGAGGAGCGAAGAAGGTCGACGTGGACATTTCGAGCAAAGATCTCCTGGTCCTGATGGTTGGGAAAGGGAAGCGCGGGACAAGCTGGGATCATGCCAACTGGGTCGATCCCGTCCTTCATGGGGCGGGGGGCAGGAAGGTCAAGTTGACCGATCTGCCCTGGCTGAAGGCCTCGTCCGGCTGGGGCAAGGTCATCAAGGATAAGTCCGTAACCGGGACTCCATTACGTATTGAGGGCACGGGCTACTCCTCCGGTCTCGGTACTCATGCCGAGTCGGTGATTGCCTATGATCTTTCGGGCAGGGGGTTCACCCGCTTCACTGCCACGGTTGGCGCCGATGAGAGTGCGACCGGGGATCCCAAGGGCTGGGCAGACGTGGAATTTCTCGTGTACGGAATTGGTGGGGGTGATGCTCCGGTGGTGGCGCGGGGGACAGGGGGCAAGCGCGCCGGACGCCGCAACCTGGATCATCTCATGCGGACCCTCGGGAGGCCAAAGCGAGACGTGATCGTCACGCGGCGGGAATCCCATTCCACCACCGCACAGTTCATCGAGTTATCCAATGGCAGGTCGGTTGCCGACCTGGTGGCGCGGGGAGGGAAGTCCTGGCTGGATTCAGGACGCAAACCGAAAGCCCTGGTGACCGACCTCTTTGCGAGTGCGCTTGGCCGGGCGCCTTCGGATGGGGAGCTGAAATTCACTCTGGGTGTGATAGGAAATCCTGCCACCTCCAGGGGAATAGAAGATTTATTGTGGATGCTGGCCATGCATCCGGAATTCCAGTTAATCCATTAAGCGCAGATTGTGCGAAACAAGCGACATGAGTAATCCAACCAACCGCCGCGATTTTCTCTCTTCCGCCTCGGCCGCTACCCTCGGGGCACTGGCGGGCGGTTGCCCTGCTGCCACTGCCGCGGCCAGGGACGCTTCGCTCCATTCCACTGCCGATACCGTGATCGTGCTCTGGATGGGCGGAGGAATGGCCAGCACGGACACCTTCGATCCAAAGCGTTACGTTCCCTATGAAAAGGGGCTCGATCCCAAGAAGGTCCTTTCGACCTTTCCGGCGGTTGACACCGTGGTGGATGGGCTCCAGTTCACGGAGGGACTGGAAAAGATCGGCAAGGTCATGGACCGCGGCACACTCATCAAGACCTATCGAGCCGCTGACCTTGGATTCATTCTTCACAGTCGTCACCAGTATCACTGGCACACCGCCTATGAGCCGCCCCTCACGGTGGCGGCCCCGCATATCGGATCGTGGATTGCCCGCACCCTTGGACCGCTCAATCCGGATCTTCCCGCCTTCATCGACATCGGGCAGACTTTTGACAGCGGCGAGAAGGAATCCCTCAAGGCCTTCCACACGGCGGGGTTCCTGGGCAGCGAATTCGGACCCTTTTTCCTGGTGGAACCGGATCAGGCGGTGGAGGCGGTCAAGCCCCCCCCGGGAATGAGTGATGAGCGTTTTGCCAAGCGTTATCAGGCTTACAAGAAACTGCTCGCCGATAGCCCGATTCAGCAACACGGCTCTGATTACCAGCGCGATTCTCTTCTCAAGTCCATCGACAATGCGCACCGCCTTCTGTCCAGTCCCAAGGCGCGGAAGGCCTTCGACCTGAGCCTGGAACCCAAGGAGAGTTACGATACCTACAAGGTAGGAGGGCGCTTTGGTCTGGGCTGTCTCCTCGCCCGGCGTCTCACCGAGGCCGGTGCCCGGTTCATCGAGGTCACCCATGGCTATTACCCGTTCAAATACTGGGATACGCACGACAACGGGCATACCCGCATGAAGGAGCTCAAGCAGATGATCGACGCACCCATCGCCCAGCTTGTTCTCGACCTGGAAGCCCGCAAGCTCCTCGACCGCACCCTCATCGTGGTGGCCAGCGAATTCAGTCGTGACATGATGATGGAGGGCAAACCCGAGAAGAAGGTCAAGGATCAGGTCAACGTGCCCCCCCGGGTCGATGCTCCCCAGCACTATGGCATGCACCGTCATTTCACCGGCGCAGGGAGCGTGCTCCTTTTTGGCGGGGGCGCGAAGAAGGGCTTCGTCTACGGAGAGACCGCCGATGAGCGTCCCTGTACCACCGTGAAGGACCCGGTTACCACCGAGCAACTGCACGCCAGCATCTACCGGGCCATGGGGATTTCCCACGACCACCACTACACCATTGAGCAGCGTCCCTTCTACGTGACTCCGGATGGCGTTACCGAGCCGATTATGGAGCTCTTTGGGTAGGTCCGGTCCGATCATCAGGAACGAGGAGGGAAGTGATCCGGTCTTCGGGATGTGAGTGGTGATCGTGATTCTGAGCCGCCTGCCGTGAGCACGCAGGCCAGAGGAGCAATCTCACATCCGCCAATAAACTCCTTGCGCGTCCCGTCCGCGTTCCTACCGTCGGGACTGTTATGCAAAGAACCACCGCGCTTGCCCTTGCTTCCTTCCTGTCCCTGATCACCGTCGCCTCTGCCCAGGAAGGGAAGAAGGCGCAGGACGGGCTTTACGCTAAAGGTGTTATCGACCTCGGGATTGTCGTCCGGGATCTGGACCGGTCGGCCAAGTTCTACACCGAGGTGCTTGGACTCCAGGAGGTCAAGGGCTTCAAGGTGCCGGGGAAGGTGACGGGGGACTTCGGACTCACGGACAACCAGGATGTCACCGCGCGGGTCTTTGTCGCCGTGGATGCCAGCGGAAAACCTTCCACCAAGCTCAAGATGATGGCCTTTCCCAAGGCCCAGGGTGCCGCCCCGGACCAGAAATACATCCACAGCACGCTCGGGGTTTCCTATCTCACCCTCTTCGTGACGGACATGGATGCCATGATGGCACGTCTGAAGAAGGCCGGGGTGAAGACTCTTGGGAAAACACCGGCTCCCATCGGTGGCGCCAATCACCTGACCGTTTTCCGTGATCCCGACGGCAATTTCATCGAACTCATCGGTCCCTCCGGAGAGGGCAGGTGATCGGTTTTTCTGCCGCGTCACCCCCGCTTCAGAGGATTCGGATCTGCCGGGGAGGATTTGGAGGTCAGGTCACGGGGAGGGTCCCGGGTTTTCCACGCTGAGGCAGAGGTTGTCTGCAGGGCGTGGCCACGGAAGCAGGGTGGGCCTGTCACTCTGGCAAGGCGAAGGCCACCAGCATGCCGCCGCGGGGTCGGTTGGATTTGCCCCCTCCGGCGGAAATGACGACATACTGGCGACCATCGATCATGTAGGTGCTGGGTGTGGCGTTGCCTCCGAAGGGGAGCTTGGTTTTCCAGAGGAGTTTCCCGTTCTCCTTGTCAAAGGCACGAAAAGTTTCATCGGCGGTTGCTCCAATGAAGAGGAGGCCGCCGGCGGTTACCACCGGTCCTCCGTAGTTTTCAGTGCCGGTGGGAGGAATGCCGCGCTTGGTGAGTTCAGGATACTCGCCCAGAACAACCTTCCACTTGATTTTTCCGGTGTTGAGATCGACCGCGTTGAGGGTGCCCCAGGGGGGCTTGATTGCGGGGTATCCTTCGGGATCAAGGTAGCGCCGGAACCCTCCGAAGGCGTAGGAGGGTTGGGCGGACGGTTCCTTTTCCTCCCCGTCGCGTTTCCCGTCGCGGGGTGGGACATTGAGAACGTAGTCGAGGATTGCCATGCGCTTTTTCTCGGGCATGGACGCGTAAGGCGGCATGCGCCCCGCTCCGTCGCGGGTGATTTTATCGATTTCCTCACGGGGTTTGCGCTTGGCGAGATCGAGAAGGGGAGGGAAGCCGGCTGCCATGTTTCCCTTTCGATCGACACCGTGGCAGGCGCTGCAGTTGATCAGGTAGTCGCGTTCGCCGGCCGCCAGGCTGGACCCATCGGCACGCCTGGTCTCGATCATCTGCAAGATCCATGGCATCTCGTTGATGTTCACGTAGTAGACGCCAGCGGGATCGGCCGCCCCGCCGCCCCATTCCATGCCCCCGTCGTAGCCCGGAAACATGATGGTTTCCTTCAGACTGGGCGCCGGGAAGGGGCCGAAGTTGGGGGAAGCACGGATGCGGTCGAGGGTCAGCTGGTGAGTGGTGGGAGAGATGTTGGAGGCGTCCGCTTCGGTGTAGCGCTGTCGCATGAGGGGTTCGGGCCTGGTGGGGAAGGGCTGGGTGGGCCAGGCCTTTTCGCCGATGAGGTCGGATTGGGGGACGGGACGCTCTTCGATGGGCCAGAGAGGTTCTCCGGTGACGCGGTTGAAAACGAAAAGGAGTCCGTGCTTGGCTCCCTGGGCGACGGCATCGATCTTTTTGCCGTCATGGGTGACGGTCAGGAGGACAGGTGGGCACGGAAGGTCCTTGTCGAGCAGGTCGTGGTGAATGATCTGGAAGTGCCAGATTCGTTTGCCGGTGGCAGCATCGAGGGCGAGAACACAGTTGGCAAAGAGGTTCATTCCGTGACGCTTTCCACCGTAGAAGTCGGGTTCGGCTGTCTTGGTGGCGACGTAGACGATCCCTCGTTTCTCATCGAGCGATTGACCGCACCAGGGCATGGTGCCGGTGGCGGTCTTCCAGGCGTCCTTGGGCCAGGTATCATGACCGAACTCGCCGGGTTGCGGGATGAGGTTGAAGATCCAGCGGCGTTTCCCGGTCCGCACGTCGTAGGCGCGGACCGCCCCCACTCCACCAACCCCGCCCACGATGACCAGGTCCCGGTAGATCACGCCCGGGGTGTTGAGTCCTGATCCGAGGACGATCGATCCGTTGTCGCCGAACTCACGGATGGTCTTGCCGGTGTCGGGGTCGACTGCGAAAAGGTGCCCTTTCACGCCCGTGAGAAGTCTCCGTTCCCCGCCCTGTTCGTTTTCCCAGTACACCAGTCCGCGCTGCCGTTGCCGCCCGCGGCCGGTCTTCTCCTGTCCCGGATCCCATTTCCAGAGGGGCTGTCCGGTGGCGGCATTGAGAGCCACGATCTCGCGGGTCGCGATGGGCGTGTAGAGAACGCCGCGCACGATGAGGTTGTTGGCCTGGTACTCCGCCTTTTGTCCGGTATCGTAACTCCAGGCCATCTTCAGTGCCTTCACATTTCCGCGGTTGATCTGTGCCAGGGGCGAGTAAAGATTGCGTTCCTTGCCCCCAAGGTAGACGGGCCAGTCGACGGACTTGGGCTCGGCCGCGATGGAGATTGTCCAGATGAGGGCCGAAAAGGGGATGAGGACGGCAGGGAGGTGGGTCTTCACTGGAGACAGTCTAGGGAGGATCCGGGGGAGAGGAGAATCCATTTCGTGGAGATTGCAGAGGAGGTGCTCCATCTGCGGGGATTTTCCACTTCTGTCCGGAGAAGAGCCTGCTTTAGAGTTTCTCAGGCATGGCTTACTCATCAGGAATCTGGCTCCCCGCAGCCCGGGTGGTGGTGAGCTTCTCGACGATCTCTGGGACAATCCGGGGCCCGGTCTGGACCCGGGCTTCTGGCATCCGTGAAGCGTATGAGTTTTTCTAGGGCGAGCGGTTCACCTGCCGGGGTGATTGGATCGAACCGCGGAGGGACTGTCCCGCAGTCCGTCATTCCGTTCCTGTGGGCGTTGTTCCTTGTTCCCGGCCCGACGGGTGGAGCGCAGGACGTGATCATCCCGGAAACAGTGGTGACGGCCGAGCGCGAGTTGAGTGGAGATCCTGCCGTTGCTTCCTGGCCCGGGGATGAGATTGCCGCGAGATCTCCCCGGACCATTGATGAACTTCTGTCAACCGATCCGTCCTTCTCGCTCTATCGGCGGCAGTCAGCGATCTTTGGGCATCCTACTTCGGCGGGGGTGAGCTTGCGGGGGACGGGGGCGACCGCGACCGCGCGGACGCTGGTGCTGCGCGACGGGATTCCCCAGAACGATCCCTTCGGGGGCTGGATTTCCTGGGCGCGATACAATCCGGAGTTGCTCTCCTCGGTGCGGATTGTCCCGGCAGCACAGGCGGCGGTCTGGGGGAATCAGAGTCCAGCCGGGATCGTGCGCCTCACGAGCAGAGAACTGGTGGAGAACCGGACCAGGCTACAGTTCACGGGAGGAACTCACGAGACACTCGGATTGACGATGGTGAGTGACCTGGTCTCCGATGACTCCAGGGTTGCCGCTCAGGTTGCCGCCTTCACCCTGCAATCGGGTGGTTTCCACGGATTGAAGAAGAGTCAGCGCGGGGCAGTGGATCGACCGCTTGAGCTTGTGACGAACGGTGCGGAACTGCGCGTAGTGTGGCGTCCTGCGAATGATCTTACCATCGAACCGTCGCTGTCCTACTACGACGAGGACCGTGGGAACGGCACGATCCTTTCGCGCAATGCCACTGCGGCCCTTGATCTCTCGCTTCGGGTGACCAAGGAAGTTCCCTCCCAGACCTGGCAGGTGGCGGCCTATTATCAACGTCGCGACTTTGAAGCGCTCTTTTCCTCGGTCGATGCAACGCGCAGCATGGAAGCCCCCGCCCTGGACCAGTTTGATGTGCCGGGAGAGGGGATTGGCGGGGGAGTGACTGCCACCCTGCACCTGGCAGAGGGGGTGGATGTGATCCTGGGTGCGGACCTGCGACACATGAACGGTGAGACCAACGAGCGGGCAGGATTTGTGGATGGGAGCTTTCTGCGTCGTCGCCGGGCGGGTGGAGAGCAGTGTGTGGGAGGGTTCTTTGCCCGGGCGGCCTGCGCAACGGATGCGGGGGTGTCACTTGAGGGCAGCGCCCGGTTCGATCGATGGGCTTTCCGGAATGGTGGGCGAATCGAACGGAGGCCCGTCACGGGTGCGCTCCTGCGCGACACGGCGATCGGCGATCGGGAGGGAACCGCTCCTTCCCTGAGCGGTGCCATCGGTTACCGGTTCTCGGAGTCGGTTCGTGTGCGGACATCGGCCGGGACGGCTTTCCGCCTTCCCACGATCAACGAACTCTACCGCCCTTTTCGGGTTCGAAGTGACATCACGGAAGCAAATGCAGGTCTTGATCCGGAGCGTTTTTATACCGTGGATGCAGGGGTCGAGTGGACGCCCTCGGAGAGGTTTTCATGCGACCTCAACATCTTCCACCACTGGATTCAGGATGCCATTGCCAACGTCCCCGTCACCGATCCGGTCGAAGCGCAGGCGATAGCCGGGTTTGTTCCTCCGGGGGGAACGGTGGCACAGCGACGCAATGTGGAGGAGGCCCGCGTGTGGGGGTTGGAGAGCCGGGCCCGCTGGCAGGTCTCCTCACGCTGGGCCTGCACCCTGCGCTACCTGCTCTCACAATCCGAGTTCACCAAGTCCCCTGGTCAGTCCCTGTTGCAGGGGAAGGGCTTTCCACAGAGTCCGGCACACCGCCTGGTGGCCGGGGTTGAGGGTGATCCTTTCCAACGGGTGCATCTCTTTGCGGAGCTCGAATGCGGAAGCGGTCAATACGATGACGTGCTGGAAGAGCGCCGTCTCGACTCATGGTGGACGGCGAGGCTCGGCGGGCGGTTTGAGGTGGCTGATGCGCTGACCATGCAGATCCACGTTGAGAACCTCTTTGATGAGGAGATCGACACCGGATTGAGCAGTTCCGGGCTGCGGTCAACCGGCCTTCCGCGTTCCCTCTGGTTCAATGTGAACTGTCGGTATTAGCCTGCGGAACCCAGCCTGCAGACCCTGCTTCGGTGCCGTCGGCCTCGCATTGGCGTCACGATCGGCGGAGGATCTTCTTGGAATTTGGCTGCGGCCGGTCTTCATGGGGGCAGGCATGAAAACATCGTTGCTTCTATGCGTTGGGCTTCTCCTTGCCGGAGTGGCCCCAGCGGCGGACTCGCAGGCGGCCCTGCAGGATCGGCTCAGAAAAACTGAGGAACCGAGGATCCTCTTCGTGGGGAACAGTTACAGCTTCAAGTTGCCGGGCGCCCTCGCCAGGCTGGTTCGGAACGCAAGGCGGAAGGTGGTTGTTGAGGGTGTGAGCAGGGGTGGCTGGACATTAGAGAAGCATGCCGCTTCCAAGGAGACCCTTGCCAGAATCCGAGAGGGGAAATGGGATGTGGTGGTGCTGCAGGAACAGAGCCAGTTGCCCGCCTTCAACAGGGATCGGCGTAGCAGGCAGATGATCCCGCACGCGAAGACCCTGGTGACGGAAATCAGGAAAGCGGGCGCGGTGCCGGTCTTCTTCCAGACCTGGGGGCGCCGGGATGGTGATCACAAGAATGCGGAGGCCTTCCCCAAGGATACTTTTGAGAAGATGCAGCACCGGTTGGTGATTGGTTATCGCGAAGCGGCGGTCGCGACGGAGGGTGCGCTGGTTGTGCCGGTCGGGGAGGCGTGGGCGAGGGAAATGAAGGAGGGAACAGGCAAGCGCCTCTTCGCCAGGGACGGGAGTCACCCCTCGGCGGGCGGGGTTAATTTTTCAGCGGAGGTATTCCGGAACTTTTTTTTCGGGAAGTAGAGCATGGCCGGGAGGAAACCAATTGCGTGCTTGCGTATGACCGGTGTGCTGCCGGATTGCTGGATTCCCGTGTTCGCGTTGGGCGCCTGTCTGTGTGTGCCTGCGGTGGCGGAGGAGGCAGGGCAGTCTGCGGGCGGGGAATTCGGCTCCGAGGTGCAACCTCTCCTCGAACGTTACTGCTATGAGTGTCACGGTGAGGGGGACGCGAAGGGGGACGTTTCCCTCGACGACCCCGGGAAAGGAGCCCAGCACCTCGACAACCAGGAACTCTGGTTGCGGATCTGGAAGAACCTGCGGACCGATCTCATGCCGCCGGCCAAGAAAGATCAGCCGACCGCGGATGAGCGTGCGGAGTTGATCGCCTGGATCGAGCGCAAGGTCTTCGAACTTGATCCGGCTAATCCCGATCCGGGGCGAGTCACGTTGCGCCGTCTCAACCGCGTCGAATACGGCCATTCGATCGAGGACATCCTGGGAGTGAAGTTCAATGTGAACGATGCCTTTCCGCCCGACGACACCGGCTACGGGTTCGACACGATCGGGGACGTGTTGTCGATCTCGCCTCTTCTCATGGAGAAGTATCTCGCGGCGGCTGAGCGCATCATGGCGCAGGCGATTCCCCTCGAGGCGGGCCGTCCGCAGGCGGTGAACATCGATCCCGGCCAGATGCGCAATGAGAAGAATCGTTCCCGGTCGGCGCTCTTCATGCGGGCGGGAAGCGCTCATCGGGCAGGAACAGTCTGGGATGCCAAGACGGCGGGCAGGCATCGCCTGGCGATCCGCTACCAGGTGGTGGCGCAGAGCGGAGGCAAGGATGCAAACGCCACCTGGCGCGTTCTGATTGACGGCCGGGAGCTGGCCTCCCGGCCCATCAGCTTCGAGAACAGCAGGACGAAGAGCTTCGAGCTGGAACTGAGTCAGGTGTTGGAGAAGGGCCCCCGCCGACTCGAGTTTGAAATGGTGCCCGGCAAGGGCGCGACCAGTGCGAACGTGCCCCTCGCGGTGAAGGTGCTCAGTGTAGTGATGACCGGATCGGCTGACTCAATGGCCTGGGACAGTTACCCCGAGAGCGTCCGGCGCATCATCGACGGAGGCCCGCCGCCGGAGGGAGCGGCGGAGCGGGAGCAATACGCGCGGAAGATTCTGCGCCGCCTTGCCACGCGGGCCTATCGCCAGCCTGTCGAAGAGGAGACCCTGGACAGGCTCATCGCGCTCGCCAGGGTGAAGTGGGAGGCCGAAGGGCAGTTCGTGGCGGGAATTCGCTTCGCCCTCACGGCCGTGCTGAGTTCGCCCGACTTCCTGCTCCGCGGGGAGTTGCCGGGCAAGGGAGAGGGAGAGGTTCGGGCCGTTCCACTCGACGAGTATGCCCTGGCCACGCGGCTCTCGTGTTTTCTCTGGAGTTCGGCGCCGGACCAGGCCCTTCTCGATGAGGCAGGGGCCGGGAAACTGCGAACGAATCTGCGGGCCAATGTAGATCGCATGCTGGCCGACCCGAAGGCCGAGCGCTTCATCCGCAATTTTGTCGGGCAGTGGCTGCAGATCCGGGAGTTGGACGGGAAGATCTCTGACACGCCGCTCCTGCTCGGCATCAAGGACGGAAACCGGGCCCGCCAGATCTTCAATCTCTACACGCGGCAGGACATGATGCAGGAGACCCAGCTTTTCTTCGAGCACATCCTGAAGGAGAACCGGCCCGCGGTGGAATTGATCACTGCCGATTACGCATTCGTGAACGACCGGCTCGCGACCTTTTACGGGGTGGCAGGAATCCAGGGGAAAGAGTTCCGCAAGGTGAGTCTGGAGGGCAATTCACGGCAGGGAGGAATCCTGACCCAGGGGAGCTTCCTGCTCACCACGTCCAATCCGGACCGCACTTCTCCGGTCAAGCGAGGGCTCTACATACTCGACAACCTCCTGGGTGTTCCGCCACCGCCACCGCCGCCCAACATCCCCGCTCTCGAAGATGCCAGGGAGAAGCTGGGTAAGGACGCCACGGTGGAGGAATTGATGGAGCATCATCGCTCCCAGCCGCTCTGTCATTCCTGCCACGCCAGGCTGGATCCCATCGGCCTGGCTCTCGAGCGCTACAACGCGCTCGGACAGTGGCGGGAGGGAGAGAAGTTCGAAACCTCCGGTGTGCTTGTCACGGGAGAGAAATTTGTGGGCGTCGGTGGTCTCCGGGAGGTGTTGGCGGGGCCGCGCAGGAAGGACTTTCATCGGTGTCTTGCCGAAAAGCTGCTCACCTACGCGGTGGGCCGGGGAGTCGAGTATTACGATGCGCCGGCCGTGGACGGGATCATCAAGCAGGCCGAGACCGCGGGCGGTGGCCTGCGCGAGTTCCTCTACGGGGTGGTGGAGAGCGTGCCGTTCCAAATGAAACGGGCCGAGTAAGGGGAGTTGACGGGCGATCGAACTCGGCGGGTCAACCTTCAGATAAAGCCGGAGGCCAAGCGCCACACTGCATCAGGTGCCCTGGAGTCTGGAAAATCCGAGTGTATTTGGAATCTGGATTGTCGGGTTTCCCCGATGCCCGTCACTCCTTTTGGAGGAGGAATCCCCTTGATTGTTGATTCCGAAACCCGAATCATAAGCTGAACTTGAGTTCACGATGAGTTTTCCCCGCGAACAGATCGGCCGCCGGACGTTTTTGCGCGGTCTGGGTGCCTGCATTACCCTCCCAGGAATGACCTCCCTGGCCGGCGCAGCGACCGTCGCCAAGGCGGGGTCGCGGGGTCTCACCGCAACCGGAGCTCCGCTCCGCTCCGCCTATCTCTACGTCCCGAACGGAGTGATCATGGATAAGTGGCGGCCGGAGGGCTTCGGGACGGACTTCAAGTTCAACGAGAGCATGGCTCCTCTGGAGCCCTTCCGGAACGATCTGCAGATCGTGAAGGGCTATGCGCAGGTGGAAGGGAATCCGGGCAAGGACGGGGCAGGAGACCATGCTCGAGCCAATGCCACCTTCCTCACCGGTGCGCGTCCCCTGCGAACCTCGGGAGCCAACCTGAAGGTCGGGATCTCCGCCGACCAGCTCGCGGCCCGCTTTCTCGCGGCGGAGACCCGGCTTCCCTCCCTGGAACTAACCAGCGAGAGAGTGCGCAATACGGGAGCCTGCGACGCCGGCTATTCCTGCGCCTACCAGTACAACATTTCCTGGCGGTCCGAGCACCTGCCCGCCACCCCGGAATCAAATCCACGCGCCGTCTTCGAGCGCATTTACGGATCGGGGAATCCCGAAGAGCGGGCTGCCAATGCCGCCCGGAGACATGCGGAGCAAAAGTCGATCCTCGATTTTGTGCAGGACTCGGCCCGCAAGATGGAGCAGCGCCTTGGGCGCGAGGATCGCGAGAAGTTCGATGAATACCTCACCGGGGTGCGTGAGGTTGAGCAGCGCATCGAGCGCGTGGAACGGCTGGGTCCTCCTGCTGATCCGGGCCGATCCGCGCCGGATGGAACTCCGCGGGATTACCGGGAGCATATCCGTATCCTCTTCGACATGATGCTCCTCGCGTTCCAGAGTGATTCTACTCGAGTGGTGAGTTTCCTCATCGGACATGACGGGAGCAACCGGAGCTTCCGCAACATCGGCGTGAGCGGAGGCCACCACGATCTTTCCCATCACGGCAAGGATGCCAGGAAGATGGAGTTGGTGAGCCGGATCGATCGTTTTTACAGCGAGGAGCTTGCCTACTTCCTCGAGCGCATGAAGGAAACCAGGGACGCTGACGGGAAGTCGCTCCTCCACAACTCGATGGTGGTCTGGGGCAGTGGCCTCTCTGATGGCCACTGGCATACTCACGTCGATCTTCCCATCGTGGTGGCGGGGAATGCGGGCGGCAAATTCCAATCCGGCCGCCATGTGGATGCGGGCGAGGCCCCACTCAACAACCTCTTCGTCCGCATGCTGAAGGAAGTTGGTCTCCCGGGAGTCCGCTTCGGGGATTCGACCGGGGCAGAGAAGAGAGTGTAGCCCTTGCGTCCCTGGATTGGGGGAAGAGAAGGAGTCAGCGACGACTCGCAGCCTCCTTCTGTTTCCCGGCCAGAAGTTGGCGGAACTCCCGCAGGCGGTCCGCGAGGTGGTCTTTCCCGGCCAGATTGCGCTTCTCGGCGGGATCATCGGCCAGATTGTAGAGTTCCTCTCCATCGGGCCACCTGGCGTAGCGCCAGCGCTGATTGCGGAGGGCGTATCCCAGCTTGGTTCCGCGGGAAACCACACTGTAAGCATATTTCTTTTTCCCCGTTCGCTCCGGGTGTCCGAGGAGAGGTCGAAGGGATGTCCCCTGCAGGTGCTCAGGTGGTTTCAGTCCGGTGAGATCGGCCAGGGTGGGGTAGAGATCAATCAACTCAACCATGGCCTCGGAAGTGGTTCCGCCCCTGGTCATTCCCGGGACGCGCACAATGAGCGGAACCTTTGCTCCAATGTCGAAGAGGGTCACCTTTCCCCACAGGAAGTGATCACCCAGGTGATAGCCATGGTCCGAGGTGAAAACGATAATGGTGTCCTCCCAGTGACCGCTCTGTTTCAGCGCCTCAAGGACCAGTTTCAACTGGGCATCGATGAAGGAAATGCAGGCATGATAAGCCTGCATGTATTCCCGGCGGAGGGTGTCATTTTCCTTTCCGAGGTCGAATCCGAAGGCCTTGTAGCGGTTCGAGACGGCGGATTGCGGAAGCCCTTCCCAGAGGTTGGACCGGTCTGGCTGATAGACAATCCTGTCCAATGGGTAGAGGTCGAAATACTTGTCCGGGGCAAGGAAGGGGACATGCGGCTTCTGGATTCCGCAGGCAATGAAGAAAGGTTTGTCACCGGGTGTGTCCGCCTGCAGCCATTGGACGACCTGGCGGGCATTCTTGCCGTCCTTGTGCTGCTCGTCGGTCAATCCACTCCGCCCGCGTCCTGGAGGGGTCTGGGCATCCAGTTTCCCCGAAACCGTCTTCTTCAGTTCCTTCCACTTTCTCCGGTTGGAGCGATCCTCGATCGATCCGTATTGCTCCTCGAACTTCACGCGAGCTTCCCGCACGACCTTCAGTTCGTCATTCTGGAAACGATGGAATTCATGCCATGCCGCCTCGCCATGTTCGTGGCGGGACGAGTGGAAGACCTTGCCAACACTCGCGGTCCAGTATCCGTTCTGCTTGAAGAATTGCGGCATTGATACGCTGTCGGGGCGTTCCTTCCGGATGTCTGCGGTATTGTTGAGAACCCCCGTGGACTCGGGGTAGAGACCGCTGAGAAAGGAGGCCCGGGAAGGACCGCAGACCGGATACTGGCAGAAGGTTCGTGTGAAAGTCATCCCTTCAGAGGCGAGTCGACTCAGGGTGGGGGTATGAATGGGATCATAGTCCGAGGGTGAGACATGCGTATTCAGGTCGTCGCACACGATGAAGAGGACGTTCTTCCTGCCGGTGTCGGGGGGGGGCTTTGACGCGTTCTTCTTTCCTGTTTTGCGCCTGGGAGGATTCGCGTCCTTCTTCCAACGGAAGGACTCCCCTTCGATGAGGAGGTCCCGGCGGGCATTGAGCTTTTCCCGGGGGCTCGCGAAGGTGGCGGGGGCGGCCTTGCGCATCGTGGTCTTCAGGTCGGCATGTTCAGGATGATCCGCGAGGTTGTCCCATTCATGCGGATCCTTCTGCAGGTCGTAGAGTTCTTCGCCGTCCTCTCCGTAGCGGATGTAGCGCCAGTCACGGTTGATGAGGGCGTACTCACCCGGGTGCATGTGGGGCAGGTAGACCGTGCGGTCCCTGGCCTGGGCGGGATTCTGCAGCGTGGAAGCGAGAGATTGCCCTTCCAGGTTCTGGCGGGGTTCCGGCAGTCCGCACATCTCGACCAGGGTGGGAAACATGTCAATCAGGCTCACGGTCACGTCGGACCTTGCTCCTTCTGCTATTTTGGGGCCGGCCCAGATGAAGGGCACGTTTGAGGTGCGTTCCCAGAGGGTGTGCTTGCCCCAGTCCCCCTTTTCCCCGTGATGGTAGCCGTGATCACTCCAGAACACGACAATGGTGTTTTCGGCGTGAGGGCTTTCCTCCAGGGCGTCGAGGACGCGGCCCATCATGGCATCGGCGTAGCTCATGCAGGCAAGGTAGCCATGGATGGCATCGTTCATCGCGTCCAGGTCGCGGAGCTTCCGGATGATTTTCGAGCGGGCGGTCTTGATCTTGCGGATCTTGTCCGGCAGGTCGGCGAGATCATCCTGTTTGAGAGGAGGGAGGGGTATTTTCCCGGGATCGTAGAGATCGAAGTATTTCTGGGGACAATAGTTGGGGTAGTGGGGAGCATAGATTCCGACGCCGAGGAAGAACGGTTTTTCGTGCTTCTTCTTCAGTTGCTCGACAGCCCAGTTAATCCGGATGGTATCGGCCATTTCCTCCTCCTTGGCATTTGGAAGGGGAGCCCACTCGAGGAACATTCCCCCCGTGATTTCCTGTCCCCTGTTGTAGATGCTGGCCGGGAAGGGGTCCGGGAGAGGAGTCTCCTCGCTCCACGAGTCGAGCGGCCATCCGCTGGTCCGCTGCGATTTCCGGCGGAGGAAGAAGGTGTCCCACCCGCGCTGGTCAATTGCTCCCGCGGGGTGATGGAACAGCTTGCCGGCGCCGAGGGTGGTGTAACCGGCCTTGGCGAAGCTCATCTGGAGAGCATCGATCTCGGGGTGATGCACAAAGTAGCTGGCGGTGCGGTAACACCCCGTGGTGGAAGCGAACTGGCCCGAGAAGATGGCGGCCCGGGACGGCGCACAGTAGACCCCGGCGGTGTGGGCATTGGTGAAGAGCACACCCTGGGTCGCTAACTTGTCGAGGTTCGGGGTGATTGCGCCGGGCGTGGTTCCGAGGCATCCAAGCCAGTCGTTCATGTCATCTACCGCGAGGAAGAGGACGTTTGGCTTCTGCTCCTGGCCGGCCGGGGCAAGGCAGGAAAGCAGGAGGAGCATGACGAAGGTGAAGACGGTTCTCATGATGGAGAGAGGATAAGTGGTGAGATCGAAGGATACGGGATGAGAGATCTGGATGTTCCCTGCGATGTTATGTTTCAGTCGTTTTCTGAAAGGAGCCCCGCCATGGCGTCACCCATGCCCTTTCCGATCAGGTAGAAGGTTTCCCAGTTGCGGTTCCAGTGGTATCCCTGCTTGGAAGGGGATTGCTCAAGCGAGCGCTGGAAGTCGCGGGTCTCCACTCCTGCGACATTGCCCTTGAAAGCCGGATACTTTTTCGCATCTGAAAGGGCAAGTTGGGCTTCCATCAGTTTCTCGACCTTGGCCTTGTAGCGAGGAGGATTATCCCAGCCTCCCATGCCGGTATTGGCGATGACGAAGGGTAGCCTCTTGATGCCGAGATCCTTTCGGATATCGTGGACGAAATTGGTCATGTTCTTCTCGTAGGCATCGACCGCCTGCTGGTTGATCCGGTCATTCCAACCCTGGTGCCAGCCGAATCCAACGAGCTCGTATCCCTTCCCCGTGTAAGCGGGAAAATATTTCTTCAGGTTCCCGGTGATCTCCCTGGTGAGACGGAGCACTTCGGCATACTGGAAACCCGTGTCGCCGTCCTTCACGGGCCTGGGATAGTCAGCCGAGCCTGGGGAAAGGAAGTTCTTCTGCAGCGAGCGACCGCCCCACGCACATTTGATCAGGAGGACGGGATCTTCGTAATAGTCGCCGATCGCGAAACCGAATCCGTATTCCGGTCCGATGTGTTTCTCGTCAGCTCCGTAACCGGTGGTGAGCCAGCCCTGTCTCTCCCTGTCCGCGTAGCTGAGATTCACGATCCAGACATCGTTGCGGATGACATGTCGTCCTGTCTTGTCGACCAGGTGTCCGTAGGCTTTGGGGTTGTCTTTGACATGGGATTCCATCGTGCCGGGGTTTCCAGTCAATTGGCCGAAACCCACCATGTTGGACTGGCCCGACAGGATGAAAACCTTCAGTTTTCCGTTGGCTGGTTCGGGTTGCGGTGCCGCGTGAGCGATCACCGGGAAGGCGAGGACGGAGAGGAGGAGCCAGGGTGTTATCATCATCTTCACGAGGTCGTAATAGTGGGCGGGTGACTGTGTCTTCTAGGGGATGACCCGTGTCGCGAACAGGCATTAGTTTGAGTTCGATCCCGGCCCCGGAGCTTGAATGATTTCTGGGGATGGTCGTCGTGATGGCAGCCTGGCCAGCACTGCATGTGCCGATGTGGCGATCACCGTTGAGGCCCGTGCACTGGAAGATCCCCGCAAGGTTTCCGGGAGATGTGGAGCACGGGAAGAGGATTTAAGTCCCGTTGGCGGCAATCACTTGCCCCCGCGCCCGGCCTCGGGAAGAGCGACTCCATTTTCGTTCGCCCAGGCCTGGGCTGCTCCTTCGTTCTGCCGTCTCCAGGCTCCGAGGGTGTGCTGAGTCATGCGGTTACGGAGATCCTGGTTTTCAATGGTGGAGGCCCAGTTGACGGCGGTAGAGGGGTCGTCGTAGGCATGGGTAGCCGCCTTGGCCAGACCGGTTACCCCGTTGTCGTAACTCGGGCCCGCCGGCTGTTCTCCCAGCCAGGTGGCCGCGGCTTCCGGATCCGCAGTGGTCCAATGCCACATGAGACTTCCCATGGCAGCAGCTCTCCCGTCTCCTTCCGGTTGGTTGCCGAGCCATGCGGCTGCGTCGGCCGGAGCCTGTTCGGCCCAGTTCCGGGCCACGTCAAGCACATACCCGGGACGTTCTTCCGCCGGGAGCTGATCGACATAGGCCGCGGCTTTCGAGGGATCGGTGGTGGCCCACCCTCCCACTGCTTCCTGCAGGGAGTCTTCCCGGTCGCCTCCGGTGAGGGAGTTGGCCCAGGCCACGGCTTCGGCAGGGTCCCGTCTGGCCCAGGCTTCGGCGATCTCTCCGAGGAGCTTGGGCCGGTCTGCGGCATCGAGATTCATGGCGAGAGCCGCAGCCCGTTGGGGATCACTTGCAAGAATGTTGCTGATAATCCCCGAGTAGGCACCTGCCCGTTGATCTGGATCCAGATTGGCAGCCCACGCCAGAGCGGCATCGGGATCCTGCCGGGCCCACTGCTCTGCCACCGATTGAGTAAGCAAGTCACTCATCCATGGTTGCCTGAGGATCGGGTTGTCGGAATCACTCAGCCATGCTGCCGCTCTTGCAGGGTCCATGGCAGCGAGGGTTCCGAGGACGGTGCCTGCATCCGAGTAGGCCTGTTTTCCGCCCGCCGGGGAGAGGTTTGCCAAGGCTGCATCCGGATCTTCCTGCGTCCACTTGGCCAGGAGAAGATTCCGGAGAAAATTTGTCTCCGGGCTCATCATCTTGCCCTTGCCCTTGTCGGAACCGGCGCGCAGTTCCTTCAGGTAACCTTCAATCTCATCTGCGCGGAGGTTGTTGACGAAAGCGAGGGCAGCTTCGTAGCGTTCAAGGGGATTGGGGATTGCCAGGATTTCGCTGAGAGAGCGCGGTGATGTTGCGTCCTTCTCATTATCTTTTCCATGGTCCCGGCGATTGCTGGCCACAGGTTTGGTATTGGTTGATCCATTATCCCGGAGGGCGCTACCGGTTCTTGCGCGCGGTGGATTTCCGGACGAATCGCCGGACTCGTCCGAGCGCTGCGAGAACTGCCAGGCATTGACAGCGAGAGAGAGGACCAGGGCGGCCGTCAGGGCGGGAAAGACTTTGTTCATCCGTCCTCAAGGTGCCGGGCGGGATGATGGAGATCAATCTTAATCAGGGGCGGCGGCGCATCCCGTCGCAGGGGAAGGAGGTCATTTCATGACTGATAGCATTGCCTGAAAGACAGAACGATTCCGGGGGAATTGAAAGGATCAGAAATACGACTCCCTTGCAGTCAGGGGAGAATGGTTCTAGCAGGAAGCCCCATTTTCCAGTGGAATGGAGTTCTTCGAGGAAGAACCAATCAACTTCCGTGCAGTTACAGTCCGTGACATTCGCCTCAACAGTCAGAGCAGCGGGGTGCTGCTGGGTGTCCCTCGGCCTCTTGGCAACCACGGGAATGGTTCCCGCGGCTGAGAAGGGGATTGAATCGTCAGACGGTGCCCCATCGAATCGGCCCAATATCCTCCTGATCGTATCAGAGGACAATGGCCCCGAACTGGGGTGTTACGGCGAACCTTTCGTGCAGACACCGGTGTTGGATGCCCTGGCCGCAAAAGGAGTGCTGTTTCAGCGGGCCTATGTTCCGCAGGCGGGTTGCAGCCAGTCACGGGCGGCCTTGCTTACGGGGCTCTATCCGCACCAGAACGGCCAGATTGGCCTGGCGACCTGGAAATTCCGGCTCTATCGCGAGGACACCCCGAACGTGGTCCGAAGTCTCAAGCAGGCGGGCTATCGCACGGGACTCATCGGCAAACTCCATGTCAACCCCGCCTCGGCTTTTCCCTTTGACTTCAAGCAGATCGAGTCCGCGAACTTCGGCCGCAACAAACTCAGGAAATATGCGAACGAGGCGGGCAGGTTCATCAGTGCCTCCGAGCGGCCCTTTTTCCTCAGCGTCAATTATCCGGACGCCCATCGCCCGTTCCTGAAGACCGCCGGGGGATTGCCGGAAAAACCGCTCACCGGGGCCGACACCAGGCCGCTGAGCTACTTCGGACTGGATACCCCGGAACTGCGACAGAACACCGCCGATTACTACAACTGCCTGAGCCGGCTCGATTCGCAGATCGGAGAACTTCTCACCGTGCTGAGGAAGTCCGGCAAGCTCAGAAACACCCTCATCGTCTATATAGGGGACCACGGTGCCGACATGTTGCGGGGCAAGCGCACCTCCTATGAAGGGGGAGTGCGCATTCCCTTCCTCCTGTCCTGGGCGGAGCGCTGGGGCGGGGGAGCCAGGCGTTCGGAAATGATCTCCACTCTCGATCTCATGCCGACCTTTCTGGAGGTTGCGGGGGTTCCTCCCGTGGAGGGTCTTCCGGGCCGTTCCCTGATCCCCATGCTCGATGGAAAGAAGAAAGACTGGAGGCGTTACCTGTTCACCGAATTTCACACCCATTCCGCGCACAACTACTATCCCCAGCGCACGGTTCGCGATAACCGTTTCAAACTGATCCACAACCTCATGCCCGGGGAGATCAACCCGGGCTACGCCTTCACCAACAAGCGCTTTTTCAAAGGCCTCGACAAGGTCATCGCTACTGCAGGGGAACCGGTGAGAGGGGCCTACCGGCGCATGCAGGTTCCTCCCGAGTTTGAACTCTACGACCTGGAGGACGACCCCTGCGAATTCCGCAACCTGGCCGGCGATTCGAACCACGCAGGGACTCTTTCGCAGTTGCAGGATCGGCTCCGGGAGTGGCGGCGCGCGACCGGGGATCCACTGCTTGACAGGAAAAATGTCACCCGCCTCAGGAACGAGATCGGGGCCTGCTTCAGGGATGGGGTGCCCAGCAAGGATCACCTCACCCTCACCTACCCGGATTACTTCTTCCGGGACGGGAACTGATCATGGAAACCATGGAACGATTGGTCATCACAATCCTGAGCCTTGTCTGGTTCCTGCCGGTTTTGTCCGGCGCGGAGAAGGGGCGCAACATCCTGTTCATTGCCATCGACGACCTGCGTCCTGCGCTCGGGTGCTACGGCGACAGGACGGCGGTCACCCCGAACATCGATCGCCTTGCCGGGCGTGGCACCGTCTTTCAGCGGGCGTACTGCCAGCAGGCGGTCTGCAGCCCGTCACGGCTGTCGCTGATGACAGGACGCCGACCGGACACGACCCGCGTGTGGGACCTCGGCACCCACTTCCGCAAGGCCCTCCCGGAGGTGGTGACCCTGCCACAGTATTTCAAGGCGCAGGGGTATCACTGCCGGTCCATCGGGAAGATTTATCACGGCGGGGGAGCGCCTTCCAAGGATGCGCCTTCCTGGTCGGAGGATCCCCTTCATGACATTGCAAGGGAGGCCCGCCAGCGCTATGCCACGCCCCGGAACCTGAAGGGCAGTGGACTCAAGCGGGGAGCGTCGGAAGTGGCGGATGTTCCGGACGGAGTCTATATTGACGGGATCGTGTGCGAGGCCGCACTCAAGGCTCTCAGATCCCTGAAGGCCCGGAACAAGCCCTTTTTCCTGGCGGTTGGATTCCGTAAACCCCACCTGCCCTTCTGCGCGCCCCGGAAGTACTGGAATCTCTACGATCGCGCGAAGATTCCGCTACCTGTTTCAGATGAGCATCCCGGCGGCGCACCCGAGGTCGCGGTGCGGAGCTGGAAGGAACTGGAAGGCTACAGCGATATCCCGAAGGATGGACGACTCTCTCCCGGCAAGGTGGCAGAACTGCGACACGGCTACTATGCCTGCGTGAGTTATATCGATGCCCTGGTGGGTCGTCTGCTTGAGGAGGTGAGGAAGCTCGGGCTCGAGGGCGAGACCGTGGTCTGCCTCTGGGGTGACCACGGGTTTCACCTGGGGGAACAGGGACTCTGGGCCAAGGCCAACAACTACGAACTTTCCACCCGTGTTCCCCTGATTCTCTCGGTGCCCGGGCAGAAGAGGCCCGGTGGGAAGAGTGCGGCCCTTGTCGAACTGGTTGATCTCTACCCGACCCTTGCCGATGTCTGTGGTCTCTCGGTGCCCGGGGGGTTGGAGGGGATCAGTCTGCGGCCGTTGCTGGAGGACCCGGGACGGGCATGGAAAAAGGCGGCCTTCAGTCAGTACCCCCGTGCCTACGAGGGAAATCGGCACCGTCGTCACGGGGATATCATGGGGTATGCCATCCGGACCGTTCGTCACCGCTACGTGGAGTGGCGGGATTGGAAGACGGGGAAGGTGATGGCCCGCGAACTCTACGACCATCAGCCTGATTCCAGGGAAATGCGGAATGTGGCCGGGGAGGAGGACTACGCGGAGGTTCTCGACCGGCACCGGACCATCCTCAAGGCCGGTTGGCGTCACGCTCTGCCAGTGGGTGGTCGCGGGACTGTTCCTTCGGAGCCCTGAAGGCAACGGTTATTGAGAGGTCCAGTGCGGGCACAGGGTCAAGAGGAGTTCGCCGCTGCCTGAGCCCGTGCCCCGGCGACCAGGCCGGTAGCTTTACCGGGGGGGGCCATTCGCGGTGACGACCAGTTCGGAGGCCGCATGATTGCTGCGGAATCCCCCGACATCCCGGAAGACGTAGACCAGGAAGGAGACGGTTTCCTTTGGCAGGGCTTTCTGGGCCACCAGTTCCTTTTCGCCAATGGTGCATTGAATGAAGTGCCACTTGCGGCTCTTCCAGGGCCCCCTGGCAGTTGTGAAGTAGATCCAGGCTTCCGTGATCCTGTCCCTGCCTGTGAAGGGCGTGCGGGTGATGCGGGTGGAGGGGTCAATTTCCGGCCTGCCGAGGCGGGGCAGGGAGGGCTTGTCCTTCACGATGCTGTCGGCGAACTGCCCTATCTCGACCGGGTCGCTCCACCCGTTCCCATGGGCGTGGATCATCCAGGGACGAATGCAGAGAGTGCTTGGTCCCCCGGTGGACCTGGCGGACCTGGCGAAGATGTCGATCTGGAAGACGGGATCGGCCACTGACGTCACGAAGAGCATCGGCATCCTGGCGTGGGGGAGGTGAGCTGAGGGATCCCACTTCGTCTGGTAATCGCGGAACTGGGCCGCAGTCATGTTCTTTGGAGGAAACCACTGGGAGAGTCCCGGATTGTCGCTTTCATGGATGTAGCCACTGCCATAGACCGGAATGACGAAGGCAAATCGTGGATCGACTCCCGCCACCGCGCTCACCACCGTGCCGCCCCAGGAAATCCCGGTCAGGCCGATCTTCTCGGGGTTGATTTCCTTGACGACCCGCAGGAGGGAGTTGGCCCGGATGACATCCGCAACCGCGTGATAGAACCATTGCTCCTGATCGGGGAGAGCCCGGTCGCCGAACCAGTCGATGCGGCTGGGTCCGGCATCCTGGTGGCCCTGTCCAACCGGGAAATTGCCTTCCACCTGGTGCGCCTTACCCCCAGGCAGATGCCCTTCAAGGTCCATGGCGAGGGCGGCATAGCCTCGCTGGTTCCAGAACCTCACCCACTCGGGATAGGCGGTGCCTCCACCTCCGTGGGCGCACACCATGGCAGGCCACCCTCCCGGGGGCCGGGTGCCCTCAGGTATTGCGTAGTAGGCGAAAACCCTGGTTGGTTTGCCCTTGTAGGGTGTGCCCTCGTAGAAGAAGGACCGCAGTCCCCTGGCGGGACGCTCTTCGGTCTTATGGACCTTTGGCACCTTGAACAGGGCCTTGAGATCCCACACCACCTTTCTGCTGTCCTCAGCCGTAGAGGCGAGGGAAGCAAGCAGGAGCAGTGAGACAACCAATTTGTTCATGCCGGATCCTGGAGCTGTGACGTGCCGGAGACAAGGGAGGCATACCTCCTTTGGTGATAGCAAGCATGGAGATATATTGCATATCGTTGGCAACACCTGTGAGGAATCATCATCATGCTGCGATATTCACGATTTGCTGCAGCGTATGGGCGGTGGCGCAACCGGTGGTTCCCGGTTTTGATCGTTTTCAGTTACGGACCACGATAGAGGACCAGATCGCTTCTGGCGAGGTGCTGATTACTGAATTAAACTGTATCGGCTGCCACCCTGCGGACAAGTCGCAGAAACACCGTTTTGGAACGCGCCCGGCTCCGGTCCTCTTCACTGCTCACAACCCCGCTTCAGCCAGCTGGTTGCGGCATTGGCTGAATGATCCGCAGGACCTCAAACCCGGCACCCTCATGCCCGATTTGCTGCACGGTTTTGCCGGGAAGGACAAGGCCCGCGTAGTCGATGCCTTGCGCCAGTATCTGGTGTCCCTTACCCCTCCACTGGGCAACACGGAGGTGACAATCGGCCGCGCCAGTGAAGGCAGAAAGCTTTATGAGACCATCGGTTGCGCCCAGTGCCATGCCCCTGATGCCAGAGACAACGGCAGGGATGCGCCCCTGGGTGAGTTGCGGCAGAAGTATACCCGGGAACAACTTGTCCAGTTCCTTCTTAACCCGCTGCACAGTCGCCCCGCCGGGCGCATGCCACGGGTGCCAATGACCCGTCAGGAGACCGCACACATCGCCGCCTTTCTTCGTGGCCGCACGCCGCCACGTAAAGACGTTGCTCTGGCCAATGGCCCGGCCGCCCTGAAGTTGCATGAAGAAGGCAAAGCACTTTTCCTGAAAATGAGATGCGCCAACTGCCATTCCACTCGGGGCTCGAATATTCCGCCAAATTTATCCAGGCCTCTGGCCAGGCTCGACCTCGCCCGGGGCTGTCTTTCTGCCCGGCCGCCAAAGGGTGTGCCTCACTTCCATTTGAACACAGAACAGATAAAGGCCATCACTGCCGCACTGAGAGCCAAACCACGCGAATTCACAATCCGGGAACAGACGCGCCGACGCCTGCGCCTGCTGAATTGCACCGCATGCCACACGCGCGGTGACTTGGGTGAACCCGACCCGGCGCGCGACAAGTTCTTTGCCACCACCGGCAATGACCTTGGGGATGAAGGGCGCCTGCCACCACCGCTCACCGGGGTGGGCGCCAAGCTGACAGACGCAGCGCTCTACAAGGTGATCCGTGGTGAGGATGCGGTGCGCCCCTACATGACCACACGCATGCCCGATTTTGGCGAGGCACACGCCAGGTTTCTTGCCCCCCACCTCGCGGCCGCCGACGGGCGCGCCAACGTGAAACCCACACCCCGTGATGGGAAGGAAAACAAGGTGGGCCGAAACCACTACGGACGCGAATTGGTCGGGGTCAAGGGGCTTAGCTGCATCACCTGCCATCAACTGGGTGGACGTGA
>DLRK01000002.1:5378-6941 GCA_002501065.1 Akkermansiaceae bacterium UBA7890 | reverse complement strand
GTGTAACCATGGGCAAATCGTCCTCGTCAGCCCTTACAAGGAGGCTTTCTGCCCACTCGGTTAATACCCCCCCAGGGCCGGGAGGGCAGAGAGTTTCCCCTTTTCCCGCCTTTTTTCATCACTACCTTCACAAATACTTAACGCAACCAGATCTCGACATGGAGGTTCCATTCAGGTGAAGATCAGTCCCCCAAGCGCATGAGATTCGGTAACCTCATATTCGGTGTCGCCCTCCTTCTGGTGGCTGTCACCCTTGCCCTGACCATCACCTTCCGGAACGATCCCGAGGGTGCATCGGCTGAACGGCCGCAAAACGACGCGACTTCCCCGGCCCTCCGCATCGGAACCGCCTCGCCCCGGGGTTCCTCCACTGCCCCCGTCGGCCGTCGCAATCCGGTCAGATCGCCACGTGAAAAGCTCCCCGCCGCAAACGAACTCGAGGTGGTCATGGACAACGGCCCGGCCACCCGGGACCTGAGCCCGGCGCAACGCCAGGACATCGCCAAACGCGTCCCCTGGGTTCAGCAAGATGCCCTCTCCCGGCTTGGGAAGATGACCGAGCGGCTGGACCTCACCCCGACACAGCAGCACAAGGTCTTCCCACAGCTGCTCCGGGCCACTACGGGCTATCACCCCGCGATGATCATCACCTACCCTGCGGAAACCTCCCTTCCCTCTGAGGAGGAGCTTGCCGCCAACGAAAAGTCTCCCGATGAGGCCATCCACGACTCCCTCGATCCCGACCAGCAGGAAGACTTCCTTCAGCAGAAACTCGACGATCAGGCCTGGTGGGAGGAAATCGTTGCCCAGTTGGAAGAAGATTTCGATGCCTCTGTCGCCAGTAACGACGGCCCCGTGGCCGCCGGGCAGGCTCCCCCGGAGCAGGAAGCAGCTGCCGAGCCACAGCCCGAGCCCGAGCCACAGCAGGGCGTAAACCTCTTCGACCTCTTAAACGAATAAAATCGACTTTTGGTGTAACCATTGTCCCTCCAATCCCGTCGATCCCCATAACCAGAGACCATTCCCCCTAAATGACCATGAAACTGAAATATCTCCCCGTTGCCGCGATCGCTGTCGGCATCGGTTTCGCCAGTGCCGGACGTGAGCGAACCTTTGGTGACGGAAATCTTCCCGAAATCCTCGAACAGTTCGACCTCAACGACGACGGACAGATCGACGAAGAGGAGCGTCAGGCCGCCCGCGAAGCCCGCCGGGCGGCCCGGGCTGAACGCCGCGCTGCGCACGTCGCGGAATTTGACACAGATGCCGATGGCGAACTTTCCGACGAAGAGAGGGAAGGCGCCCGCGAAGCCCGCCGGGCCGCCCTTGAAGCCAAGCGCGAGGAAAAATTTGCTGAAATTGCAGGTGATGACGGATCGCTTGACTCCGACGAATTTGCCGCCCTTCCCCCGCTTGAAGGCAGAGATCCGGAGCGCGTGGCCGCCATCTTTGACCGACTGGATTCTGATGACGACGAACGCGTTGACCTTGAAGAATTCACCGCTCGCCTTCGTCATGGCCGTAAGCCGGGTGGACATCAGCCGCCCACCCGTCCCGAGCCGC
>DLRK01000002.1:1004-5041 GCA_002501065.1 Akkermansiaceae bacterium UBA7890 | reverse complement strand
CCCGAGCCGCCCACCCGTCCCGAGGCACCTGAGCGCCCCGACGGTGACAACGATGACGATAATGATGAAGCTCCAGATCCGCGCACACCGCCCCGCTTTGGCGGCAGGGGGTAAATCTTTTCGGTTCTTTCCCATCCCCATCGCGAGGAGGCAGCCTGGATCACGGGTTGCCTCTTTTTCTTGAAGAAGGGGCAGGCCGGCTGGGTGGGAGCTTCTCACCTGGCACGGGGAAGTCGGCGCCCGCGAAGATGGCCTGAAAATCACCCGCCTCGAGTTGGTGCAAGAATAACACCGATTCCTGTCACACCACCGCCCTCCCACGACAAAGCACACTGAAACCCGGCTCCTTTCGCCCCCATGGTTAGACCTGTCTCCATTCCATTCTCCCTCCTCTCCGCCCTCCTCCTCGGCACTGCACAGGCAGAACTGCTTTACTTCACCGATTTCGACGAGTTTCCCGAAGGTGATAACAAATGGGACGACTTTGATGGATGGCAGGCCAGCGACAATACGAGCGGAGCCCAGGCCATCGTAGCTGACCTCCTGGGAGGGGCCCTGGGAAACACTGCCACCCTGGGCTTCAACAGGCCCAACCGCGCCCTCACTACGGTGGCCAAATCGATCGGCTACGACCCCATTGCGACCGGCAATCCCCTCGTGACCTTCAATCTCCTCTTCGGGGTCGAGGACTCCACCGACTTCACCAACTACCGGCGCGACGATTTCTTCATCACCTTCTACAACAATCAGGGCGCGCCCCTGGCCGCCATCCGCATCTCCAATACCGACACCGACTACGGCTTCTGGTACCGCAATGGCAGCCCCCAGTCGTCAGGCTACGAGGAAATCGACACCGGCCTGGATTTTATCCAGGGCGAGCTCCATGAGCTGACCGGGATCATCGACTTCGAATCCAACCGCTGGACTGCGGAGATCGACGGCCTTCCGCTCTTTATCGACGCGGCCTTCAATGGCACCAACCAAGCGCTCTACTTTGGATTCATTGCTATCGAGTGGCAGATCGACGAGGGATCTCCCGGCAGATACGGTGACAACTTCCTGCTGCTCTCCGATCTGCGCATTGAAACAGTGGAAGACCCACCCCCGCCAGTTGTGATTGACTCCATTGGCCACGATTCGAGTGGTGATATCCGGATTTCCTGGCAGGCCACCCCCGGGTTCAACTACACCGTGGAATACTCCGATGACCTCCTGAACTGGCAGGACGACCTCCCGTCCTCGACCTTCACGTCCCCTCCTGCCCTTCAGCCGTTCATCTTCACCGATACTCCCGGCCTGCAGGCAGGAGGGCGCTATTATCGCGTCCGCCAAACCCGGGCCGATTAGGGCGGAAGAAGCCTCCCCAAGTCCCCCTGAACGGGCCCTCTCTCGTCCTCGCTCCAACCCCGGAACGGGTTATGCGCCAACGGCAATTCTCCAAAACTCTGGCAAAATCCCTGACAAAATGTAACCATCCCTCCGCCACCTCCGTCTATCCCCTTGAAAGACACGGCAGCAGGCCCCGTCTCACTGAAACCTCAAGCACAAAAAGAACCATGAAGATCAAATACCTCCCGATCCTCGCAATTGCCCTGGGCATAGGGATCGCAACCACCATCGCCGGACATCGCACCTTCGGTGACGGCAAACTCCCCGAAATTCTTGAACAGTTTGACCTCAACGAGGACGGCGTGATTGACGAAGAAGAACGCCAGGCGGCCAAGGAAGCCCGCCGTGCCGCGCGTAGCGAACGCCGTGCCGAGCACATTGCGGAATTCGATACTGACGGCGACGGCGAACTCTCCGACGAAGAAAAGGAAGCCGCCAGAGACGCCCGGCGCGCTGCCCTCCAAGCCAAGCGAGAGGAAAAATTTGCCGAGATCGCGGGTGAAGACGGCAGTCTTGATCTTGACGAATTCGCTGCCCTGGCTCCCTTTGAAGGTGCGGATTCCGAGCGCGTGGCTGGCATCTTTGCCCGCCTGGATGATGACGAAGACGGCGCTGTCACTCTTGAGGAATTTGGCTCCCGCCTGCGTCATCATGGACGCCGACCCCGCCACCACGGTCCCCGCCATCGTCCCCACCACCATCGCCGAGGCGGTGGCAAGCCGGAAGATGACGACGGTGATGATGAAGGCGGCGACGACGCCTGAGTCGCATCCCCCCATTCCATCCCACAAAATCCTGAAAGAGGCAGCCCGGTCGCGGGTTGCCTCTTCGTTTATCTGGAAATCGTCCAATCTTCAATTGTCCCGCCGACCTCGGAAACCCCAGGAAGCAAATGACGCGGCGCTTCCCTTCGCTCCCCAAACTCTCCTTTTAAAATGGGGCGAATTCAGCAAGAACTGCCCGTGCGCCTCAAACTGACTATCGCCTACGACGGACACCCGTTCGGTGGCTGGCAGCTCCAACCTAATACCGACACCATCCAGGAGCGCCTGGAAACCGCCCTGGCCGAAATTGCCAAGGAGCCCTTGCGCATTCATGGCTCGGGACGCACCGACTCAGGCGTCCATGCCACCGGCCAGGTCGCTCACTTTGACGCACCTGATCAGCTCACCATGAATCCCGTGAACTGGCTGGCCGCCCTCAATACCAAACTGCCAGCCACCATCCGGGTTCTGGAATGCGAGGAGGTGCCCGATGACTTTCACGCGCGCTTTTCGGTCCTCTCCAAGACCTACTGTTACGAACTCAGCACCGCTCCCATTCTGCCCCCTTTCCAGGCTGGCCGGGTCTGGCATCTCCCGCGCCAACTCGATCCAGTCACCCTCGAGGACGCCCTGACCCTCTTCCGTGGTCGCCACGATTTCCGGGCCTTTGCCGCCAACCGGGGCAACGAAACGGTGGAGACCGACTTCCAGCGGACTCTCAGCGAGGCCTCCCTCGCTCCGCTCCCGCAAGGCTATCTCCTCATCTTCACCGGCGAAGGGTTTCTCTACAAGATGGTGCGGCTCCTGACCGGAGCAGCTGTCCGAACTGCCCAGGGATCCTTCAGACTCGATGACCTCGCGGCCCTGCTCGATCAGCCACCTGATCTTCCCCGGGGCAAGTCGCCGCTTTGTGCTCCGCCCGATGGGCTGAGCCTGCATGAGGTCCGTTACGGATAATCCTTCTCCCGAGTGCTTCCCGTATCCTTTACCTTGCTGGCATACCGCTGAAACCAGGGTGTCCGACGACAAATCCGCAAGGTTTTCTGCGGTGTCATTTCCGGCACCGGGGTTCCCGACACACGATAATCTGAGGTGCCGGGCATGATGAAACGATCCCTCCGAAGAGGGCCCTTTGTCACGAAAACGGATCTGACTGAATTCGCAAAATCCGTATTGAAATCCTAGAAGTAGGTCCGGAATGCCAGCCACAGGGTGAGGGCGTCCACGTCCCCGTTCATGGTCTGGAGAGTTTCCCATTCCACCCCGCTCATGATCTTGGCATTGTGACCGCAGATGAAGTAGTTGAGGCCGGCATAGAGGCTATGGTGTTCGTCTCCACGGCCACCACCAGCGTCAGCACCGTGGTTGCGCCGGAGGTAGCGGGAGTTGGTGGCGATCCCCTGGGCTTCGTCAGATCCCTGGTAGGAGTAGCGCGCCACCGCCTCAAGCTTGTCCACAATCAGGTCGCGGGACGCCATCGCGACAAACCCCCAGAAATTGCCCCCCCTTTCGCCTGTCCCGTCGTCACCGCTGTCCCCGAGCGTTCCCTGGAGAAGAACGTCCCAGCCGTTCCGCTCGGTCAGATAGGCCAGGCCAAGAGCCCAGTCATAGAGGCCCACTTCGTTGTCCCCCGTGCCGTTGGCATCGTTGTAAAGGAAGTCGGCGATCATACTATCCCCGTTTTCAAGCTTCCACGTCCCGTTTGCATAAAGGGCAAGGCCATCCGTATCGCTGGCGAGCTCCGGAGTTTTCTCGGTGCTGAACACCCCGATCGTTCCCGAGAAGTTCCCCATGGCCTTCCCGGCCGTGATCCCGGTCAGGCGTTCCGGATAAACCTTGTTTGCGACCGCCGAGCGCTCGACTGTCTTGATCTTTTTCGAGGAC
>DLRK01000002.1:0-612 GCA_002501065.1 Akkermansiaceae bacterium UBA7890 | reverse complement strand
AGAGGCCCCCCTCCAAGAAGGGCCCCCGCGTCAAAGGAGACCAGGGCTACGTCCAGGTTTTGGTATCCGAACGTACGGGATCCGCCTTTCGGTCTGCCGTCATTGACCATATTGGCGTTCACCTTGACCTTGAAATACTTCAACACCTGCCATTGGGTCCCCAGGCGCAGACGACGAAGCTCGTCGAAGGTCTCCGAATCGTCGTTGCCATTCACGCCGTCTATATCGGTGGAGGCGAATTGCACCTGGGCTCGACCGAAAAACTTCACTGCCTGGATCAACATGGCATCGTCGTTCGAGTAGACCGGGGCTCCCAGTTGTTCAGTGAGGAGGTTACACCAATCGCCGCCATCAGGGGATTGGGCTGCCTGGGAACTGCTTTCTCCCGCCAGCACTGCTCCACCGACAACTGACAGTCCGACTACGGTCATCGTTAATCGCTTATTCTGCTTCATCATGATCAATCTCTAACGCAGGGGGATACTACGAGGGCATCCATTGAAATTAAGGATAATTTGTCAATGTGAAGGAATTGTCACATCCCCCGCAATAGTCCCACTCCGGTTATGGACTCCAACCCCTACTTCACTTCAATCCGGTATGCTCCGGATT
>DLRK01000050.1:58041-87506 GCA_002501065.1 Akkermansiaceae bacterium UBA7890 | reverse complement strand
CGCAAGACCTCGGTATAGATCTGGGGACTGCCAACACCCTGGTCAACATCAAGGACCACGGAATCGTCCTGCGTGAACCCTCGGTGGTCGCCGTCAAGGCGGGCACCAATGAAGTGGTAGCGGTGGGAGATGATGCCAAGCGGATGCTGGGGCGCACACCTGGCAACATTGTGGCCATCCGACCTCTCAAGGATGGGGTCATCGCCGACTTTGAAGTCACCGAGGCAATGCTGCGACACTTCATCCGCAAGGTGAGCAACAAGCGCCGTTCCCACCCCAGGGTGGTCGTGGCCATACCATCCGGTATTACGGCGGTCGAGCGCCGGGCAGTGAAGGAATCGGCCGAACAGGCTGGCGCCCGGGAAGTGTTCCTCATTGAGGAGCCCATGGCCGCCGCTATCGGAGTGGGTCTTCCGGTCCAGGACGCCTCCGGCAACATGATCGTCGATATCGGAGGGGGCACCACCGAGGTTGCCATCATCTCGCTCTCCGGGATCGTATACTCGCGCAGCGTGCGCACCGCCGGGGATGAACTCGATGAGTCCGTTATCCAGTATATGAAACGCGCCTACAACCTGATGATTGGTGAGCGTACTGCGGAGGACATCAAGATCCACATCGGGTCAGCGGCGGCTCTCCCTAAGGAAACCAGCATGGAGGTGAAGGGGCGTGACCTGGTCTCCGGCCTTCCCAAGACCATTACCGTAACTTCCCAGGAAATCCGTGAGGCCATGGGCGACCCCCTCGACACCATCGTGAATGCGGTCCGCACGACCCTGGAACGCTGTCCCCCGGAACTGGCAGCTGACCTGGTCGATCGAGGACTCGTTCTTGCGGGCGGCGGAGCCCTTCTGCGGGGACTGGACAAACTCCTTCGCGAGGAAACAGGATTGCCGATTCATATTGCGGAGGATCCCCTCAGCGCGGTAGCAGAGGGCACCGGAAAGGTGCTCAACGAAATCTCCTTTCTGCGCAAGTTGACCAGTTCCGAACTTTGAGCACTCCGTTAGAGTGCGCCCGCTTGCCGGCGCCTCCCGACCATGAAACCAACCAACTTCTTCGCACTCGTAATCTTCCTGTGGGGGGTGATCTGGGTGCTGACCCTGAGCGAGGGGACGGTCCGGTGGATCCAACAGGCCTACTACGGGGCAATCTCACCGTTCCTCAAGGGTGGATCAGCGATGGAGATGAAAGCACGGGATTTTCTCAATGAAATCGAGAATTCCAAGGACCTCGGAAACCAGCTCAGTGCGGTACAGGAAGAATACGTAAAGCTCCGTTCGATCGAAGGGCGCCTGCGGGAACTGGAGTCGGAGAATAACGAACTCAGGCGAGCGCTCGAGTTCAAGGAGAAGCAGCGCCTCAATGTCATTGCCGCACGCGTCATCAAACGGCAACCCTCTACCTGGTGGGAGACCGCCATCATTGACCGCGGACAGTCCTCGGACATCGGTGCCGGCGTTCCCATCATCGCGCCGGGCGGACTGGCTGGCAAGGTTGACATCGCATCGGAAGACACCTGCAGCATCATCCTTCTGACCGACGAACGCTGTCAGGTCTCTGTCCAGGTTGCCGGCACGCCGGAGGTAGGCATTCTTCATGGTGGACGGGGACGCTATGGGGAGGAACCCAGACTCATTCTGCGACATCTCTCCCGGGAAGCAGCCATCCTTCCGGGCATGAAGGTGATCACCACCGGCAAGGGCGGACTGTTCCCTTCCAATCTTCTGGTTGGCACGGTCAAGGAATACACCCCCGGCCCGGTAGAAGGCGTGGCCCTCGTAAAGCCTTCGGTCAACTTCAGTGAACTGGGGGTGGTCTTCGTCATCGCACACAGGACCGGAGAAGAGGAGGGCTAGGAAATGGGCTGGTATCATCTGAGCCTGGTAGGCCTGGTCATCACGGCCTGCATCCTGCAGCAGTTTTCGCCCGCCTTCGAATCGCTCTACGAAGGAAGGATTCTGGTCGTCCCTCTTGTCTTTCTCTGTGCCGCAGTCACCGTCAATGTGGGACCCATGTTGTTACTGGCTTTCATCGGGGGATTCCTCTGGGATGCCCAGCATGTTATCACCCCTCCCTTGGAGGAATTGCGGGGCAACCCGGAAGTCTACATCGATCCAAATGAAGACGTGATATTCGGTTACTCCATCATTCTCTACGCCATGATGGGATTCTTCATGCAGGGCATCCAACCGCTCTTTCGCGAAGGCCGGTGGCACATCTCCGCCCTCTTGTCCGGGGTGGCTATCTTTCTTTACCTGTCTGTCGAATATCTCTTCATCACCTTCGTCCGTGGCGACCTGGTGCTGACCCGTAGCCTTTTCCTGAAAATCAGTTTCACCTCCCTTCTCACCATGTTCCTCTGCCCCGTGGTGTTCTGGGCCCTTTACCGTCTGGCTGACCTATTCCATCATACGATCAGTTACGAAGGGTTGAAGAAGCCCCGGAGAGGCGCCGGGAACTAGCCTCTCAATTCCCATGGAACCCCGCTACCGTTTCCGGCTCTACCTGCTGACCGTCATCATCCTGTCGGGAGCAGGAACCCTGCTCAGTCGTCTCTTCGATTACCAGATTCTGGAGACTGATTATTACCGGAAACTCATTCCCGGAGAGACGACAATCTCTATCAGGGATCCCGGCGTACGCGGGACTGTCGTCGATCGTAACGGTGAACTCCTGGCCAAGAATCTGCGCAACTACGAACTGGTCCTCAACCTCGATGAGATTCACCACGAGTGGGAGCGACAGCACTCGGAGGATCAGCGACCCGGTCGAAGGCAGATCGGGATGGCCGTGCCCACCTCCGAGCGCAGTCGCGAGATCGTCCAGATTGTCAAGGACGGCATTGTTCCGCGCCTGCGCCATCACGGGATCGAGGCGCGCTACAGCTCGGAGGCCCTTCAGAAGCACTACGTGACTCACGGTGGACTCATCCCCTTCACCTTTCCGGTGGATCTCACCTACGAACAGTTCGCGCGCCTCGCTGAACACAACCTGGAGATGGCCGGAGTCTATGTCACGGTCCGGCCCCGCCGGAAATATCCCTATGGCACCCTTGCCTGCCACATCCTGGGTTATCTCAAGCAGTGGGAGAAGGGCGATATTCCTGCAGAAGCCAAGGAGAGATACAACCATTACCTCGGGGACGCGATGGGGGCTACCGGCATTGAGGCTACCATGGACGACTACCTGCGGGGATCCCCCGGGCGACGTGTCCTGCGGAAAAACGAAAAGGGTCGTATCCTCGGAGAAGTGCTGGACGAACGCATAGCACCGGATCAGGGCAGCCAGGTTATGCTGACCATCGATGCCCGAACGCAGTTTCTCGTTGAGAACGTCTTGCGTAAGGCCGGTCGGGTGGCCGCAGTGGTTATGGATGTCAACACCGGGGAGATTCTCGCAATGGCCTCCGTGCCAAACTACAATCCGAATGAGTTTATTCCCAGTATCGACGCAAGGAAATGGGAGAGTTACAAGGCGAACAAGGCCTATCCGTTGATCAACCGGGCTATTTCCAGTTTCACTCCCGGCTCCACCTTCAAGCTTCCCACCGCAGTAGCAGCCTGCATGCACGGCAAGGGTGATTTCGCCCACAGGTGCGTGGGGCATCTTCGCTACGGACGATCGGGCCGACTAAAGATCCGGTGCTGGAAAACCGTGGGACACGGTTCCCTGGTCCTGGCCAACGCCATCCAGCGCTCGTGCAATCCCTACTTCATGCAACTTTCCAACGAGGTGGGTGATGCCAGGATGGCTGATAGCTTCGCTCTGCTCAACCTGGGTCTTCCCACCGGCATCAAACTGCCAGCCGAAGATCAGGGGATCATCCCGGGTAGTGCATGGTGGCGCCGGGAGCTTCATCCCGGTGAATCGATGACCCCCGCGCGGATGGCCATGCTCGCCATCGGACAGGACGAATGCGAAGCCACCCCCCTGCAGATGGCCGCCCTCGTCGCCTGTATCGCCAATGGAGGCAAATACTATCGTCCCCGTCTCATAAAAAGGGTAGTGGACCCCAAGGAAGGCGTTCTGGTGAGCGACATTCCGGAACTCAAGGTCGACCTCATGGCGAAGGGGATGGACCTCGATCAGTTCGAGAACATCCGCCTCGGGATGTGGAAGGCGGCCAACGAACTGGGAGGAACCGCCCGGCGTGCCTCTCCCCGGGACGTTGAGATTGGGGCCAAGACCGGAACGGCCCAGACTACCGACTCTGGCAAGAAATCCCATAATGCATGGACTGTCGCCTTCGGCCCCTTCGACCACCCCAGATATGCCATCGCGGTAGTGGTGCAGAACGGGAAATCCGGTGGGAAAGTGGCCGGTCCCCTCGTTCGCCTGATTTTCCGCGGCCTCTTTGCCGCCGAAAAAGGCCTCAGGCTCCCCCTGCGCCGGATGGGGGAAGTAGCGGGCAATTCTGAACCGATCGAGGAAATAGCCCTTCCTGAAGGAGATCTTCTGACCCTCGCTATTGACGAAGAGGGCGAAACAGGCGAGGAAGCAGCGGAGGCTCAGCTTCCGGGAACACCCGTCCGGGTACGGCCCCGCGCAATCCCCCTCCCTTCCATCACGCCCGACGCGGACTCGGGAACTTCTCCGAACCGGCAAAACCAACGTTGATCAAACGGATGATCATGGGTGTATTCACCGGCTCAAAGACAACCATCAAACCATTTCCAGACCATGTTAAAAAGACTCAGGCAGGCCCTCCGAATCGGGAATATCGATGCGCGGAAGGGCAATACGATTGTCATCAATGCTGAGAAGCTTGAACGCCGGGTGGCCCTGCTCGAAGACGGAGTTCTTGAAGAATACGAGGTCGAACGCGAAGGCGATGTCAATATCGTGGGAAGCATTTTCAAGGGGCGGGTCAAGAACATCGAACCCGGTCTGAAGGCCATGTTCGTGGACATCGGCATGGAAAAGAATGCCTTTCTCCACTTCTGGGATGCCATTCCAGCGGCCCTCGACAACGGCTTGGAGGAGATTCAGCGGCAGGGACGCTCCAAGAAGAAGGGTCGGCCCAAGAAAATCACTTCCAAGGACATCCCGAACCTCTACCCGGCGGGATCGGAACTGGTGATCCAGGTGTCCAAGGGACCCATCGGAAACAAGGGACCCCGGGTCACCACCAACGTTTCCCTTCCCGGTCGCTACCTGGTTCTTACTCCTTTTGCCGACCAGTTCGGAATCTCCCGCAAGATCGAGGATCCCCAGGAACGCACCCGCCTCCGCCGCATCATGCAGCGCATGGCTGTTCCGGAAGGGATGGGAATCATCATGCGGACGGTGGCCATTGGGAAACGGGCTCGTCACTTCATCCGCGATCTGGCCATGCTCCTTGAACAATGGGAAGAGGTGGAAGAGATCCGGGACGACAACCCGGCGCCGATCCGCATCTTCGAAGAACCGAAACTCATTGAACGTACCGCACGTGATTTCCTGACTGAGGAAATCGACCAGGTGGTCTGCGATGACCAGGAGACCACTGAGGAGATCAAGCAGGTCGCGGAAAAGATTTCACGCCGGGCAAAGCGCCAGGTCCACCATCTGCAGACCCAGCAACCGCTCTTCGATCAACTCGGCGTGCAAAAGCAGATCGACGAAGCCTTCCATCGCCAGGTCTGGTTGCCCTGTGGCGGTTATATCGTGATCGACGAGACGGAAGCCCTGATTTCGATTGATGTGAATACGGGACGCAACCGCGGAGGCAGGGACGTCGACAGAATGATCCTGGAAACCAACGTCGAAGCCGCTCACGAGACTGCGCGTCAACTCCGACTGCGCAACGTTGGCGGACTGGTGGTGGTCGATTTCATTGATATGCGGCATCGCCGGGACCAGCAGACGGTCTACCGCGCCATGAAGGACCGGCTCCGCCGGGATCGAGCCAAAACCCAGGTTCTTCAGATATCGGCGGTGGGTCTCATGGAGATGACCCGCCAACGCCTCAACGAAAGCCTGCGAGAAACCCTGCTGGAGCCCTGCACCTACTGCGCTGGCCGCGGAAAGATTAAGACCACCATGACCATGAGCGTGGAGATCCAGAGGGAACTCAACACCGTGCTTTCAACGCACCGGGAGGAAGTTGGAGATGTCATCGTGGTGGTTAACCCCGATGTTCTGAACCGCTTCAAGAGCGAAGACGCCAGTATCCTCATGGAACTGGAGCGCAGTCACAACGGTCGCCTCATCTTCCGCAGCGATCCCGGCCTTCACCGGGAGCGCTACGACATCATTGACGCGCAGACCGAGAAATCCCTCATCCCGGGCTGAGGGGCAAACTCTTCCGAGCCTCGGCCACTTCCACCTTGGACGCTCTCTCCCCCGCAGGCGGGGGGCATCGCCTGCATTATCCACCCACTTCCTGCAGCAATTGTAACCGCTCAATAGCGGCTCCCGAATTGATCAGTTCCCGCGCCTGCGCAACGCCGGCGCCCAGATCTTTCGCGATTCCGGCACAGGCCAGACCTGCCCCCGCATTGAGGAGAACCATGTCGAGCTTGGGCCCGGTTTCGCTGCCGTCGAGGATACTGGTGAGAATAGCAGCGTTCTCGTCGGCATCGCCGCCCTGCAGATCCGCCACCCTGGCTTCAACAAAGGAGAAATCCCCTGGTTGGACTTCCTCCTCAACGGGATTCTCCCTCGTCCCCGACCTGCAAAGTCGCGTCGGTCCCATGGTGCTCAATTCATCAACCGGACGCCCGTCTCCCGTGGTCCCGTGCACCGCCCAGGCCGATTCACGTCCCAGGCGTTGCAGGATATCGGCGTAGATGGGGGGCAGGTCGGGGTTGAACACTCCCACCAGCTGACAACTGGGCCGGGCCGGATTGAGGAGGGGACCGATCAAGTTAAAGATGGTCCGCACTCCCTTCTCTGCCAGAATCTTGCGGACCGGCATGATGGCCTTGAAGGCGGGGTGATAGAGAGGCGCGAAGAGAAAACCCACCCCGGCACTCCTGAGGCACTCCCGGAACCCATCAGGAGGCAAATCGATACGGATGCCCAGGGCCTCCAGGACGTCGGCACCTCCGCTCTTGGAGGTGATTCCCCGGTTTCCATGCTTGAGAACCGTCACACCCCCGGCAGCGATCACAAACATCGAGGTAGTGGAAACATTGAAGAGGTTCAGCTTGTCTCCCCCTGTTCCGCATACATCGATTGACGGCCCCTCGAGCCTGAGGAGTTCGACTTCCGGGTCTATCGCCCGTTCGAGCAACTCGCTGACAAACCGGGCAATCTCTGCGGCGGTTTCCCCTTTCCGGGCCAGCGCTTCGAGAAAGCACGCTTTTTGCCCGGGATCGGCGCTTTCATCCAAGAGAAACTCAACCGTATCCCTGATGCCGGATGCATCCAGTTCACGTCCGGTCTCAAGATCGGCAATCAGGTCATCCATGCTTCCTTCCATCATGAGATCTCAGTAAATGGCAGCTTCATCGGCAAGCTCTGACTCTTTCATTTCAACCAAAGTAGGGCGGTTCGTTGCCCACCTTCCACTTGATGTTGCACCCGCTGCTGGGACGGGAATCACCGGGATCTTCTCCACCGGTCAGCAATGCATCCACTGCCACCCTCAGATCTGCCCCGGTTGCCTTAAGTCCGTTCCCAGGACGGGAGGAATCAAACTGCCCGGCATAAAAAAGGCATCCTCCCCCGTCGAGCAGGAAGAAATCGGGCGTGCAGGCGGCCGACCACGCCTTTGCCACCTCCTGACTCTCGTCATGGAGATAAGGAAAGGCCCATCCCGATTCCGCTGCGAACGGTCCCATCCTGTCCGGATGGTCCGCAGGAAAATTCTCCACGTCGTTGGACATGATCGCTACCGTGCTGACACCCGCAGCCGCGATTTCTTCCGCCAGTCGTCCCACCGCACCAGCCAGATGAATGACAAACGGACAGTGATTGCAGGCAAAGAACACCAGAGTCCCCTTGTCCCCCCGCAACCCTTCGAGAGTGTGAAGCTGGCCGTTCGGTTCCGGCAATTCGAAGGCGGGAGCAGGGTCACCGGCCTGAAGGCGGAAGGTGGACTGAACTTCGGACATGACCAAGTCGGGATAGGATACCAGACGCTTGCCGTGAAGTGAAATCAAGTTAACCATAGGCCGAATAGACGTCCAGATGTTCTCCACCCGCGAAGAGGCTCGTTACGAGCGCCACTTTACCCTCCCCTCCTTCGGACCGGAGGGCCAACTTGCCCTGCGGAAGGCCTCCGTGCTCTGCATCGGAGCAGGAGGCCTCGGATCACCGGCAGCCCTTTACCTGGCTGCAGCGGGTGTCGGCCGCCTCGGCATCATCGACGACGACACGGTCGACTTTTCCAATCTGCAGCGGCAGATCCTCCATGACGAAAACTGGGTGGGCGCATCCAAGACTGAAAGTGCACGGAAACGCCTCTCGGGCCTGAATTCCGATATCGCCGTGGAGGCGCACGCGCAGAGACTGGATGTCGGTAACGTCATGGCATTGGTCAGCCGCTACGATGTCGTGGTTGACGGATCCGATAATTTCCCGACCCGCTTTCTGGTAGCGGACGCCACCTGGCTCCAGGGCAAACCGCTGGTCGCTGGCGCGATCCATCAGTTTGAGGGACAACTCAGCGTCTTTGATCCACGCCTCCCCTCCCCCTGCTACCGTTGTCTCCTTCCGGAGCCCCCACCACCCGGCACGGTTCCGACCTGAGAAGAAGCGGGCGTCTTGGGCGCCCTTCCCGGCGTGATCGGGACCCTCCAGGCCATGGAAGCACTGAAGATTATCACTGGGCATGGCACCGGACTCGCCGGTCGAATGCTGCATTACGATGCCACCCATGCGCGTATGCGGGAAATTGCCCTCAGGCCCGATCCCTCCTGCGCCCTGTGCGGAGAAGCTGCCACCATCACCGAACCGGTCGACTATGAGAAAGGAGGGGCCGGTGCGAACGATCTGCAGGAGATCAGCGTCGAGGCGGGCCGCGAACTCCTGGAGAAGGGATTCGATGGAATTCTACTCGATGTGCGTGAGAAGGACGAGCATGCCCAGGCCCACATCGAAGGTTGCCGCCTGGCTCCCCTCAGCGAGTTCAGGTCCCACCTCACCGACCTCCCCCGAGATCGCCCCTATCTCGTTTATTGCAAGATGGGCCAGCGGAGTGCTCAGGCAGTGGCAATGATGGTCGAAGCCGGTTTTCCGGACGTGACCAACCTGCAGGGCGGCATCGTAGCCTGGCTTGAGGCCAATGGTCCGGTCGTTCAGAACTGAAGGACTGGCTCCATATTTGATCCGATTCCCTAGACGGCATTCTGCTGCTCTCCCGCGTAGCGATGCACCCAGATGCTCTGCACCAGTCCCAGCAGGAACATGCAGATCACCACAAAAGTTCCCGAGTAACTGATGAGGGGTAGCGGAATGCCCGTGATCGGCATGATCGAAACGCACATCCCGATATTCTCGAAGATGTGGGCGAACAGGAGCGCAACCACTCCCCCAGCAATGATTTGTCCTGCAAAATCCCGGCTATAGAACGCGATGAAGAGGCATTGGATGAGTAGCAGGGCAAAGCCCGTGATGAGCAGGAGACTTCCACGGAATCCCTGCTCTTCCGCGATCACCGCAAAAATATAGTCATTGTGAGCAGTCTTCCACGGGATGTCCTTGCGATGGTGCAGGGAATCCTTGGAGGTGCTCCCGTAGCCGGCGCCCCGCCACCCCGCCTTGCCGACTGCCATGGTGACTCGATACTCTGCATAGTTCTTGTCCGTGTTGGTGATATGGCCCCGCTGCAGATTCTCTAGGTAGTTGTTGATACGCGCATTCCCACGCTCCGAAACCCCGGGCAGGACAATGAAATAGATCAGGGGCAGGATCCCGGCTCCGATCAGCGCCATGAAGAGAAGATAGCGGAACGGGATCCCCCCCACCAGCATGGTGACGAATGCCACCGGGAGCCACACGATGGCCGACCCCATGTCACCGTTCTTCATGACCAGCAGGAAAGGCACGCCGCAGAGACCTGCAATTATACCCAACCGGCACACCGGATGCCCGAGGATCCGGTGAATCCTGGGCAGGGTCTGGAAAGTGAACCCCACCATGATGATCCCAGCCGCGATGACCAGCTGAGTGGGCTGGAAGCTGAGGCCCATCACCGTGAGCTGGTGCACTTCCGACCCCCTGGACATGAGAACCAGCAGCATCACAATTCCCACCAGATACATCGGGATGCCCAGCCACATGAGCCATCGGTAATCGATCAGGGCCACCGCAAAATACACAAGGCTGCCGATGACGATCCATAACTTCTGCCGGTCCGCAAACCAGCTCCCCCAGAGATCGGGCTGATCGATCAGATCCGGCACCGGAATATGGCGTGCCGCGCTCTCGATGCTGAACACTCCAAAGACGAGCAGGCCGTACATGGTGAGGACCAGCACCCAATTCATTCCGAGGAACTTTCGGAAGAGCGGAGTCATCTCAAATCAGGGCCAATCATACGGCGAAAGGGCTCGAAGACAAGGAGCGAGGACGCGACCAGGAGCATGTCTGCCGCTCCCTCACGCCGGGGACCCATGATCCCTGTCTGGAATCTGCTCAATCAGTGAGAAATCCTGTCAGTGGACTGGTCCCTTCAGCGCGGTCACTCTGAAGGGGCAGACCTGCTTCAAAAGCGGTGCGTCCGGCTTGCACTGCAAGACGGAAGGCCCGCGCCATGCTCACCGGGTTGCCCGCCACCGCCACCGCCGTATTCACGAGGACGGCATCCGCTCCCATCTCCATTGCTTCCGCTGCGTGACTGGGCGCTCCGATCCCCGCATCCACCACTACAGGCACATTCGCCTGCTCGATGATGATTTCGATCTGATCCCGGGTGGCCAAACCACGGTTCGATCCGATAGGAGCCCCAAGGGGCATGACCGTGGCAGCGCCTGCCTCCTCCAGGCGTTTGGCCAGCACCGGATCCGCATTGATGTAGGGCAAGACCGTGAAGCCCTCCTCTATGAGGGTTTCGGCAGCAGCGAGGGTTTCGATAGGATCGGGGAGGAGGTAATTGGGGTCCGGGTGGATCTCGAGCTTGATCCACTTGGGCAGGCCTGCCGCTTCTGCAAGCCGGGCTAGCCGTACGGCCTCCTCGGCATTCATCGCTCCACTGGTATTGGCCAGGAGGAGATATTTCTCCGTATCGACGTAGTCCAGAATGTTGGCAAAGGGGTCCCCTTGCCCGCTCACGTCGGCCCGGCGCAGCGCGACCGTCACGATTTCGGAGCCGGAGGCGTCCAAGGTCTCCCGCATCACTTCCAGGGAACCGAACTTGCCGGTGCCGAGCAGGAGGCGTGAGGAAAAGGTGCGCCCCGCGATTTCTAGTCCCACAGCACTCACCGTCAGGACGGGATAAGGTCACTCACTGCCTCACGCTCTTCGCGCAATTCCTGCACCGAATCGTCGATCTTACCGCGGGAAAACCCGTCAATCTCAACCCCTTCCACCACCGACCAGTTGCCGGCACCGTCAGACCGCACCGGCATGGAGACGATTAATCCCTCATCGATACCATACTGCCCCTCCGAACAGATTGCCACGCTGTTCCAGTCTCCTTCCGGCGTGGCCTTGGTCAAACTGCGCACCGTATCGATCGCGGCATTGGCGGCCGAAGCTGCCGAAGAGGCTCCACGCGCCTTGATAATCGCAGCGCCCCGCTGCTGAACGGCGGCAATGAACTCGCCCTCCAACCACTCACGATCGGTGATGACTTCAGGAGCCGGACTTCCCTCGATTCGCGCATGCACAAAGTCGGGATACTGGGTCGCAGAGTGGTTTCCCCAAATACACATGTTGGAAACAGAATTGGCATGCACGCCAGCCTTGGTTGCAAGTTGGCTCCTTGCGCGGTCTTCGTCGAGACGCGTCATGGCAAAAAAACGATCCCGGGGAACACCATCAGCATTGTTCATCGCGATGAGGCAGTTCGTGTTACAGGGATTGCCGACCACCAGAACGCGGATATCGTCCGCTGCGTTCCGTGCAATGGCTTGGCCTTGTCCGGTGAAGATCTTGCCATTAATTCCCAGAAGATCCTTGCGCTCCATGCCTGCCTTGCGAGGCACGGAACCCACCAGGAGTGCCCAGTTGGCACCCTTAAACCCTTCATTCAGATCCGCGGTCGGGGTCACTCCGGCCAGGAGCGGAAAAGCACAGTCACTCAGTTCCATCACCGTGCCCTCCAGGCCATCCATGGCCGCTTCGATCTCGATAAGCTTCAAATGAACAGGCTGATCCGGGCCAAATATAGCGCCCGAGGCGATTCGAAAAAGTAGAGCGTAGCCGATCTGACCCGCTGCACCGGTAATGGAGACAGTAATGCAGTCCTTCATGACAATGCTGCTGGCTTTAGCGGCGGGAACTTCCGCGGTCAATGTCAGGTCGGTCAACACCTGCAAAAACAGGCAGTACAGGCACCATTTGGGGGCATTCCTGTTAAAATTTATGGTTGCCAAACGTCTGTAGAGCCCCATCATCGTCTTTGTCTGGATTGCTCGACGGCAGATCTTTCGCTCGTCGGCAGGCTTGCGAAGCCACCTGCGGTTTCACCGTCACCCAAGGGGTTTCGCAACGGAAGCAAGTTCGCAGACGCTGAGACACTGGAGCTGTGTCCAGCATGCCTCTTACCGCACTCATTATTCCTAGTTCTCACGCATGGCCGGACACAACAAGTGGTCAAAGGTGAAGCACATCAAGGCCCGCGTGGATGCCAGGAAGGGCAAGGTATTCAGCCGTTTCGCCCAGGAGATCTCGATCGCAGCCCGCGACGGAGGGGGCGATCCGGACCTCAATCCTCGACTCCGCACCGCAATTGAGGGGGCCAAGGCCCATTCAATGCCCAAGGACAACATCGAGCGAGCGATCAAGAAGGGCACCGGTGAACTTGGTGGCGAAGCCATCCAGGAAATCACCTACGAGGGCTACGGGCCTGGCGGCATCGCAATCATGGTGGAGGTGGCCACCGACAACACCAACCGCTCAGCTGCCAAGGTGCGCGAAATCTTCACCAAGAATGGCGGAAGCATCGCGACACCGGGAAGCGTGAGTTATCAGTTTGACCGCAAGGGCGAAATCCGTATTTCAGCGGAGGGGAACAGTGAAGAGACCGTCATGGAGACCGTTCTGGAGGCTGGTGCGGATGATATCCAGAGTGATCCGGAACAACATGTCGTCTATTGCGAGATCTCCCGACTCAATGCGGTCGCCTCCGCCCTGAGCGAGGCAGGAATGATGCCGGTTTCCCGACAACTCGTTTCCGTGCCTCAAAACCCCAGCGTCATCGAAGATGTCACCGCCGCCAAACAGGCACTGCGCCTCTACGAACTACTCGATGATTACGAAGACACCATGGATGTCTTCACAAATTTTGAGATATCCGATGAAGCACTCGCTAAACTGGACGCCTGAGATTCGATCCCCGTATTCAAACCATGAGTTCCGATCCTCCCTCTGACGCTGCCACCTCTCCCCGTTCCGGTGAAACACCGGATCAATCGGGCAGGAACTCCGGAGAGAGGCGCAATAACGGCGGCGGCAAGAACCGCCGGCGGCGGGGAGGCCCCGTCCGCGGCAGGGTCCGCGGCAGGTCGCGCCACCGGGGCAATGATCGCAAGAAGGACACTCACAACCGCGAGATCGATGAAGGAGAACAGCGCAAGGACGTGGTTCTGAGTGGTCCCCCCATCGAAGTGGACGGCATGCTTGAACTCGCGCCCAAGGGTTTTGGCTTCCTTCGTCAACCCGAGAAGGATTTCGAACAATCGCGTGAGGATGTCTTCCTGTCCCCGGAACTCGTCCGCCGTGAAGGACTGCGTCTTGGAATGTGGATCCACGGCATTGCCCGGGAAGGCAATCGGGGACCACAACTGATCGAAGTGACCTCGGCCAACGGCATGGCACCCAAGGAGGCAGGAAGCCTCGCCTTTTTCGAAGAACTCAAGGCCACCAACCCTGTTAAACGCATCCCCTTTGAGACGGAATCAGAGCGATTCACCACGCGAGTCATTGACATGATCGCTCCTATTGGTCGCGGTCAACGGGGTCTGATCGTTTCCCCTCCCCGCTCCGGCAAGACCACCCTCCTCCTTCACCTGGCCGAGGCCGTCCGCGAACGCCATTCCGAAAACCTCCATCTCATGGTCCTGCTTGTCGACGAGCGCCCTGAGGAAGTCACCGAATTCAAGCGCCAGCTTCCCGAAGCCGAGATCTACGCCAGTTCCAACGATATGCAGGCCAAGAACCACTGCCGCCTGGCGGAACTATGCATCGAGCGCGCCAAGCGCCTGGTCGAGGCCGGAAAGGACGTCTTTCTCCTCCTCGACTCAATCACTCGCCTGGCCCGCGCCTACAACAACAGCATGCGAGGAGGCAAAGGTCGCGGCTACCAGACCGGTGGCATTGTGGCTGGGGCTCTCGAAATGCCCCGACGCCTGTTTGCTGCCGCCCGCAACACCAAAGAAGCCGGTTCTCTCACCATCATCGGGACTGCTCTGATCCAGACCAATGCTAAAGCTGACGAAGCCATCTTCCAGGAGTTCAAGGGCACAGGAAACATGGAACTCGTGCTCGACCGTAAGATTGCCGAAAGCTTTATCTACCCGGCGGTTGATATCTTCAAATCGGGCACTCGGCGAGAGGAACTTCTTCTTCCCGAACACCTGCTCCACAAGATCTATCTCATCCGACGCGGACTTTCCGGACACCGCCCCCTGGAGGCCATGGAACGCCTCCTCTTTTTCCTTAAGAAGTTCCCCAACAATGCCCAGATGTTGTTGGAAATTAAGGGATGAGAAACAGGGAGTCATCAGGACGCCCATGATCTTTCATCCCCAGGTTGCTCACATCCAGTGAGGTGACCCTGGGCAGATACCCTGAATGTGCTAGCAGCCCCCCCCTGCCCATGGATTTGGGACCTCCTGCAACTGGCTTTCTCCCAGCGAGGCGATCTGAATAAATTGTGCACAAGCCTGAAGGTCGTGTTTTTTTGAATCCTAACTGTCTGTTCCTCTAGCTGTTACATCTCATTCTCTAACGGTTAGATATTCCCAGAGAGAAATGAAAGCAGGACTGAGGCGTCCCGGGATTTCTTGTATCATTTTTCACGATTTTACATAAGAAGCCCACAATCTCCCTCCGGTTGATCAGCGAACATCGATCCGCCAGACTTGTTCACAGGCTTTTTCCAGCTTGCATCTCCGATGCTAACCTCATGAAGCCCCCATGGCCCCTAACAATTTCTAACAGGACCACACGAAGAGCCCCTATTAACGGCTGAAGCTGCCGAGGCCATGGATCTCAAGAAGCGCACCGCGGAGGCCCTCTGGGCCTATGGCAGGACCTGGCTCCATCGGGAGATCAAGAATCCCTCCTTGAGAAGCCTCAATTTGTCAATTCTCTGCGGATTCCCACCATTATCCACGCATGCACATGACAACCCATCCTGAATCCTCCCCATGAACAAGTCCCTCACCCTCCACGTCTTCTACGCCTGCTGGATATGAAACTAACCGTTGTCTAACGGGACACGCTTTCGTATTCCGTCGCCGCCGGAACGACTTCCTCTATGACCGACTCTTCCTCTGATCGGGATCCCGATGACGCCTTGGACGTGTCGCTCATGGCAAAGGTGGCGCAAGGCGACCACGAGGCCTTCGAGGAACTCGTGACCCGGCACCAGTATGCGGTGGTGGGCACGGTGGCCAAAATGCTGGGAAATCCCAGCGAGGCAGAGGACGTTGCGCAACAGGTCTTCCTGCGCCTTTGGAAGAGCGCTCCCCGCTACCGGGCAACAGCCAAGTTCACCACCTATCTCTTCACCATCACCCGGAACCTCGTCTTCAACGAATCACGCAGGAAATTCCGCCGCAGTGAGCAATCCCTTGAGGAACAGGAAGACGACTGGCATCAGCAGTTTCCGGAAGAGGGTCATGCTCACCCTGACCAGCAGCTGCTGCAGTCCGAACTGCAGCAGGCGGTTGATCGGGCCATTGCCGACCTGCCCGAAAAACAACGCATGGCAGTAGTCCTGCGTCGTTACGAGCACATGCCCTACGATGAAATCGCTGAAGTGCTGGGCCTTTCAGTTTCAGCGGTCAAGAGTCAGCTCTTTCGTGCCCGGAGCAGCCTGAGGGAAACCCTTAAGCATTATCTGGATCAGGATTCTCGCGACCAGGAAATCGGCTAGCCTGGCGGTTCTTCGGCCCCGGGCGCTCGACTAGGTTTGTCCCTCCCGGCGTCGGTCAGGACACGCCAATCCAATTCCCCCGAATCTATCCGTTGGTTCTCATATTCGAATACCGCATCTTCGTTACGCGGATCGATATGAGCGGCCAATTCGATGAAGCATCGGGCCAGAAGCCTCTCGCTCTCGTTGTCGTTGTTGCTTTTGAGGAGGAGCTTGGCCCGGGTCATCAGAAGTCGTGCAAAGGTGCGTGGGTTGTAGTCGCCCTTCTTGATTTCAGGGATCACCCCCTCACGCAGTTGAAAATTGACCACCACGGCCTGCTTGTTGCGACGCTCCAGGTGAAGGGCCAGCGCCAGGATACGCCGCGCGCTTTCCAGGGACTCCTTGCTTGCCTTCTTGGTGGAGACCAGGTTGGCCGCATAGGTCGCGAGGTTGGTGGCATAATTATGTCGCTCCTGCGCCAGCATCACGCTGTCGTCGAAGATCACCTTCTGCACGATGGGAGACTGGTAGGCGAAGGCGGAGGGACTCTTCTCCGATTGTCCACAGATGATGGACACCGAAAGAAGCATGACTACCATTGCTTGCTTCAACATTCGAATCGTTCATATAGTCCGTTTGAAAGGATCTCTTCGCAAGTGGCAAATCCAGCCCGTTCCCACGACAAGGAGCACTACCGTGAACTGCTTCAAACGCTCCTCACCGCTTCCGGAAGGGAAGAGCGGGACGAGTGGAGCAGTCGCATCTGCCACTGGTTGACCCATTGGATTCCGTCGTTACGCAAGGTAAGGACGATCGCCACGTATGCCGCACTGGAGACTGAAGTCGACCTTGGCCCCCTGCATGCCGGCCTGCAGGGCCGCTTCCAGTTCGCCTACCCACTCGTGGTAGACCGCACCCTGCGCTTTTACCGAGTGGCAGATCCCAACGAGTTGCGGACAGGCACCTTTGGTGTCCCTGAACCTGATCCCCGGGTGCACGCCGCGGCAGGACCGGATGAATTGGATCTCTGTCTCTGCCCGGGAATGGGCTTCACCCGCGGGGGAGTGCGACTCGGACGCGGCAAGGCCTACTATGATTCAGTTCTCCCCCAACTCCCTTCCTCCGTGTTCCGGGTAGGCATCGCCTTCGAATTGCAGGTCCGCGATTCCCTTCCCCGCGAAGCCCACGACGTCCTCATGACGCACCTCGGCACCGAAGAAGGCCTCAGGCCCATTCCGGCAGCTTCATCTTGAAGCGCGGGATACGCACGAAGACCCGCTTTCCTTCTTCGGTCAGTCCAAAGAAGGACCCCTCGGCGTGTCCACTGCCGCGAGCCACATGATAACTGTTGTAGGAAAATTCCTCGCCCGGACCCAGATTGGGCGTCTGCCCCACCACTCCGTCACCCTCGACCACGATCACCTCCTCGGTCTGATCCTCATGGACCAGCCACTTGCGGCCCTGAATGCTGATTCGTTCGGCTGAATGATTCCGGATATTGAGGAAGTAGACAAAGGGATGAGGACGGTCGTCCGGGTGATCGAGGCTCGGCATATAGATGACATCGTCAACCACCACGCTCAAGCCATCCAGTTCTTCAAAGGAAGCGTCCACCGCCCTGCACTCTAGTGCGCCGCAGGGAGTTGCCAAGGACAAGGTTGCTTGCGACCTCAGCCACACCCCCTATTCTCTTCCCATGTCCGGCCCGCCCGTCGCCCTGAGCATCGCTGGATCTGATTGCTGTGCCGGGGCCGGGATCCAGGCCGATCTCAAAACCTTCTCGCTTTTGGGCGTGCATGGGGTGACGGCGGTCAGCGCGGTGGTGGCCGAGACGCCCCGGATGGTGCATGGCATCTACCATCTGTCCCCGGCGGCGCTCCAGGAGCAGATTCGTATCCTTCTCGACTGCTATCCGGTGGCAGCCATCAAGACCGGCCTCCTGGGATCGGCTCCCCATGTCACGGCGGTGGCCGAATTGCTGGAGGGACGGGAGCAACCCCTGGTTGTTGATCCCGTGCTCGGCTCCTCCACGGGCACGCTCTTTGCCTCGGAGGAGGTCATCAGTGCCTACCGTGAGCGACTCCTCCCCATCGCCACCCTCGTGACGCCCAATCTCCCGGAAGCCGAGCGACTCCTTGACGACCGGGCGGAACCCGCCCCCCCTGATGAACATCCCGCTCTCGGGGTGACCCGGCAACTTGCCCGGGAACTGGGCACGACCGTTCTCCTAACCGGCGGACACAGTATCTGGAACGATCAAGCCACTGACATATTATGCCATCGTGATGAGATCCACTACTTCAGCCATTCGAGGATTGATATTCCCGGAGCCCACGGCACCGGTTGCGCCTACTCCGCTGCCATCACCGGCTTCCTCGCCCGTGGCCTTGATATGAAGAAGGCCATCGCCGGCGCGAAGACTCACGTGACCCGGGTTCTTCGCAGCTCCTACACGTGGCCTGGCGTAGCCCCGGACAATTCAGTGCGTACCCTCAATCAACTGCCGGACACAATCTTCGATTCAGGGGAAAGCAAATAGTTGCGGGCGCAGGAATTCTGGTCACAGTTCCGGAGTGGAACCTGATCCCTACGCCGATTTCCACTCTGCCGAAACAGGCGGCCCCTTTCGGGATTGCATCAGTTGTGGACTGGATCTCGATCACGATCCGGAACTCCCTTACCTCGTCGCCAAGAGCTTTCGACGGGGCGAGTGCATCTTCGAGTATGCCATCTGCGACGATTGCCGTTCCAACATGGCCCAGGAATTCTCCAGCGAATCCCGACAGGCTCTTGCGCGGTTCTTTGAGGAACACGTGAACGTGCGCGAGCGCTCCATTTTCCTGGCCTTCGGTGACAAACCCGCACCCTGGATAGAGAAATGTGCCTCCTGCGAGATCCCGCGCAACCAACTGGAGAGCTATTCGCTGGGCGGAGTGCTCCTCGGCAGAAACATGATCTACGACCCCTACCCGCTGTGCCTCTGTGGCAGGTGCGAGGAGGCAATCCAGGGACTCCTCTCCCAGAAAACCCGGGGGATGTGGGACGACTTCGTGGACACCCACTTCGATGGCCCCCCCGCCAACGTGGAAGATCTCCCTGTCAGGGGCCGTCCGGTCCCGTTCTAGCCTCCAGTCCCGTATGGGCGCCACCCCCGGGACAGAGTGGCAGCCCCGCAAGGACTTGAACCTTGAATGACTGAACCAAAATCAGCTGTGTTACCAATTACACCACAGGGCTTTTGACTGCCGCAGCGCTAGATAGGGTGAATCCGGGAGAGATTCAACCCAGAATACACGAAAGCACAGCAAGCCACTTGACTCTCCGCCCCCCGGTCGAGAGGTTCTCGCCCACAGCAGAAGATGGAATTTGGTGGCCTGATCGAACAACGCCGGAAACGCCTGGCGGAACTGGAGGAACTCATCTCCCAGCCGGACTTTTACAACGACCAAAAGGCCGCTGCGGAAGTGATGCGGGAGCATCGTGGACTCCAGAAGCTCATGAACCTCTGGGAAACCTACCAATCCGCGAACCGGAATCTGGAGGAGAACCGCGAACTGGCAAAAGACGAAGACAGCGAGATCGCGGCTATGGCACTCGAGGAGATTCCGACCCTTGAAGCGACCCTCCCCGGGTTGGAGGAAAACCTGCAATATGCCCTCCTGCCCCAGGATCCAACCGAGGAACGCAATGCGCTCGTGGAAATCCGGGCGGGCGCGGGTGGTGACGAGGCCTCCCTCTTTGCAGGAGAGGTCATGCGGATGTACGAACGCTACGCTGAGAATTGCGGTTGGAGATGCGAGCACCTGGAGAGCAGTCCATCCGAAGTAGGGGGCTACAAGGAGGTGGTGCTCAAGGTAAGCGGAGACGAGGTCTTCCGACGCATGAAGTATGAAAGCGGTGTCCACCGCGTCCAACGTGTGCCCACCACCGAGACGCAGGGACGCATTCACACCTCCACCGTGACAGTAGCGGTGATGCCCGAAGCGCAGGACGTCGATATTGAACTGAAGATGGATGAGTTGCAGATTCAGGCCACTCGCTCAAGTGGACCGGGAGGACAGCACGTCAACACCACCGACTCTGCGGTACAGATCACCCACCTTCCCAGCGGAATCCAGGTGAAATGCCAGGACGGGAGGAGTCAGGGACAGAACAAGGAGAAGGCCCTTGAGATTCTCCGCTCCAAACTGTTTGAAGCGAAACAGCACGAGGAGCAGGAGAAATACTCGGCCCAGCGCCGCGCCCTGATTGGCTCAGGTGATCGATCCGAGAAGATCCGGACCTATAATTTCCCGCAATCCCGTGTCACTGATCATCGTATCAACCATACCTCCCACAACCTGGAGGGAATTCTGGCCGGTTCGGTCGAGGAGTTCACCGAGGAGTTGCAGAAGGCGGAGATGTCCCAACGTCTCGCTGAATCCGGCTTGAAGGCCGAATAAGAGAAAAGGTGCCATCCTCATCCCATGAAGACCGTCTTGGAATGCATCGAAAGCGGGACTGCCTACCTCCGGGATCGAGGTGTCGACGGGGCCAGACGTAGCATGGAGTGGCTGGTGGCCCGGCAAATGGAATGCAGTCGCATCGAGCTCTACACTCAGTTCGACCGTCCCATGACCGAAGGCGAACTTGTGCCGCTGCGGGAACTCCTCAAACGACGTGGTCAGGGAGAACCACTCCAGCATCTCCTCGGGACGGTGGAGTTCTGCGGCCGGGAGTTCCTCTGTGATCAACGGGCACTGATCCCTCGACCCGAAACCGAGGAACTGGTGGAGGAGGTCCTGAAACTGGAATTCCCCCGCCCCGCACGCATCCTCGACATGGGAACAGGCAGTGGTGTGATCGGGATCACCATCTCCCTGTCCCTCGCTGACGACTGCCGGGAGGCCGTTCTCGCCGACATCTCTGCCGATGCGCTCGGACTGGCCCGTGAAAACGCGGAAAGGCACCACCAGGATCCGACCCTCCTGCAAAGCAACTTTTTTGCCGAGGTTGACGGAACCTTCGATTTGATTGTGGCTAACCTCCCCTACATCGCCGACGGGGAAAGGGAGCGCCTCTCCCGGGAAGTTTCCCACGACCCGGATCAGGCTCTCTTTGCCGGATCAGATGGCCTGGATGCCTTCCGGCGGTTTCTCCCTGAAGCTTCCGCCCACCTCGTTCCCGGTGGATGGCTTGCCCTTGAAATTGGCGCCACCCAGGGAGACCAAGTGATGTCCCTGGCCGCCAAGTCCGCACTGAAGTCCATTCGTCTGACTCAGGATCTCTCCGGAAATCCCCGCTTTGTCTTTGCGCAAGCAGTCGGTCATGCCGAGAATAGCTCCACTCCCCACTAAATGGATAAACTTCTCGTGCACGGAAACGGATCCCTCAAGGGGGCCATCAATATCTCGGGATCGAAGAATGCTTCCCTGCCCATCCTGGCGGCCACTCTTCTTTCAAACGAGCCTTCCATCGTGCGCAGGGTTCCCGACGTCTCTGACACCAATTACATGCTGCAGATTCTCCGTGCCCTGGGGGCGGAGGTCGAACGATCCAGTGGCACGGTACGGGTGGAACCCGCCGATATCTCCCCGGAAGCCCCCTACGACCTGGTCCGCAAAATGCGAGCCTCCATCTGCGTCATGGGACCGCTTCTGGCCCGGGTGGGGCGTGCCAAGATTTCCTTGCCCGGGGGCTGTGTGATTGGGGACCGCCCGGTGGATCTCCACCTCAAGGCCATGCAGGGGTTGGGAGCCCGGATCGAGATGGAAGGCGGGGACATCATGCTGAGCGCCCCCGAAGGACTCCTTGGTTCTGAAATAGATATGCGGGGAAAACACGGCCCCACCGTGCTGGGGACCGATAACCTGATGATGGCTGCAGTTCTCGCCAAGGGCACCACCGTGATCGATTCAGCCGCCAGCGAACCGGAAGTCGTGGATCTCGCGGATTTCCTCGTCAAGATGGGAGCCCGGATCAAGGGAGCCGGAACCAGGCGGATCGTGATCGAAGGAGTAGAAGAACTCAAAGGCGTGGAGCACACCATCATCCCTGACCGGATCGAGGCGGGAACGTTCATGGTGGCGGGCGCGATGGCCGGACAAGGAGTGACCTTGCGGCGAGTGTGCCGGAGACATCTCGAGGCTGCCACCGAAAAACTGGAGGAAGCCGGGCATGTCGTAACCTTCAATGAAACCGGCACGGAGGTAGCGATCTCACCAGGGGAAACACCCCGGGGTTGTGATATCACCACTGCTCCCTACCCCGGATTCCCCACCGACATGCAGGCCCAGTTCACGGCCATGTTCGCCACGACCCCGGGTATCTCGGTGGTGGAGGACACCATCTTTCCCCAGCGCTTCATGCATTGCTCGGAAATGAAGCGCATGGGGGCCGACATCAGAGTCGACGGAGGACGGGCGCTGGTGCGAGGGGTCCAGCGTCTCAGTGCGGCACCGGTCATGGCCTCGGACCTTCGGGCCTCGGCGGCCCTCGTTCTGGCTGCTCTCAAGGCCGCAGGAACCACCGAAATCAACCGCCTTTACCATATCGACCGGGGATACGAGCATATCGACGACAAACTGCTGCAACTTGGTGGACAGGTGGAGCGGGTGCCGGCCTGACCCTGCCTCCCGGGAGATGTTCGGCATTGGCAGCTGCATCATGACTATGGTAAGGCACTAACATGAAGCCCGCCGGTTCCCTCTTCTGCCTCCTTCTCCTCCAGGTCTCCCTGATCTCACCAGGCTCCGCCACTCCCACCACTGCCCAGCTCACGGCCGTCAATGAGGAAAACTTCAACGAGATCACCTTGGAGTTCGAGCCGCCCGTTCTGCCCACCGGCGAGGATACCACGAGGATTTCCGGTACCGTTGAGATCCTGCTCGAAATCGATCCGGCCACCGACCAGGTCTCCGAAATGACTATTGTCGAAGGGGAGATCGAAGGGTCCCCTGTTGAGATCTCCGGCAGCACGTTCTTTGTTGGTAGTTACAGTCTTGAGAGCTCTATCCTCGGCGCCACTCTCGCCACCCTTGAACCTCCGGGGCTTGTAGATCCGAATAACGGTGAATTTGACTCCTCCCAGCACAGCTTCACGGTCACTAGCGGAACCTTGGGAGGCAACATCTCAGTACCCCTTCTAAGCATGGACCAGGACATCGCCTTTGATTTCGTTGAGACTCCGGTGGGAGGCACGGGACTCGGGGCCGGCACCGTAACCCTCACTCCAACAGGGGCCACCCCCACCAGCAAAAGCTACGAGGTGGTAGTTCTTCTTCCAATCGCGATCGCCGAAACCTTTGAGGCCGAGGGGGTCGAAATTCCGATTCGTGCCGAAGGGACCGCCAAACTCGTTGGTCCTGCCACCATCGAAATCGAACCGGAGGATCCCTTTGTCGCCTGGACAGTACAGAGCGGCATTGCCGGGGCGACTCAACTCGAGGACGCAAACGGTGACGGCGTCCCCAACGGCCTGCAGTGGGCCCTGGGACTCACCGCCTCAGACTCCCCCTTCCCTCATCTTCTCAGGTCGGACGGCACCACTGCAGCAACCGTGGATTTCTCTCTCGCCCTCCCTGACGGCGGGACAGCCGCTCCTCTCACGGTCGTAACCACCACCGATCTTGAGGTGCCCTTCAGCGTGCTGGGCACCGCCTCGGTCAGTAGTGGCAACCCGATCCCCCGGGGCACGGCGGGTTCCGTTACCATCACCCTGCCCAGGGAACAGCGCGGTTTCGTCCAACTGGTGGTTGGCACCGGAGACTGAGAATCCGGATCCGGATGCTGATATCAGGCGGGTGCGCCCACCGGGTCCGGTAAGGGACCATCATCCTCCACGTCGTCCTCCCCCTTCTTGCTGGAAGTAGCTGAGGGACTATCGGAAGGCAGGGCAGGAGGCTTGGGAATCTGAGGCGGGTTCTTCATCTCCCCATGCTCGATGAGATCACAGATCTGATCTCCACCGAGCGTCTCATACTCGAGGAGCGCCTCGGCGATCAGTTCAAGTTTGTCCCGCTTCTCGCTGAGAATGCGCTTTGCCTCGGCGTAGGCCCGATCGATGATACCCTTGATCTCAGCATCAATCTTCCGGGCAGTTTCTTCCGAGTAGTTCTTTGCCTTTGCGATGTCACGGGCCAGGAAGACCTCGTCCCGGGACTCTCCATACTCCACCATTCCAAGCTCCTCGCTCATTCCCCACTCGCACACCATGCGGCGAGCCAGGGTGGTCGCCTGACGAATGTCGCCGGATGCGCCATTAGTCACGTCCCCGAAAACCATCTCCTCCGCAACCCGTCCTCCCATCGTGACGATGAGCTGCTCCTGGCCCTCGATCCTGTGAACCTGAAATTTGTCCTCCTCGGGCAGGTGGAAAGCCGCACCGAGGTACGGTCCCCGCGGAATGATGGTGACCTTGTGCAACTGGTCGGTATGCTCAAGGGTGGCAAGGAGGAGGGCGTGTCCCGCCTCGTGATATGCGGTCAACTTCTTTTCCTTCTCGCTGAGCGCAAGGCTGCGACGTTCCCGTCCCCAGCGCACCTTGTCACGAGCTTCCTCGAGCTCAGGCAGGGTCACCGCCTTGAGATCCTTGCTGGCCGCCAGCAGGGCCGCTTCATTGATGATGTTGGCCAGTTCGGCCCCGGAGAAGCCTGGTGTCCCCCGTGCCACCGTTCCCAGATTGGTTCCAGCTGCCAGTTTGATCTTCTTGGCATGCACTTTGAGAATCTGCTCCCGGCCCTTCACATCGGGTAATGAGACAGTTACCTGGCGGTCAAAGCGCCCCGGGCGCAGGAGGGCCGGATCGAGCACGTCAGGCCGGTTCGTAGCGGCAATGATGATAACGCCCTCCTGAGTGTCAAATCCGTCCATCTCCACCAGGAGAGCATTGAGCGTCTGCTCCCGCTCGTCGTGACCACCACCCAATCCATGTCCCCGGTGGCGTCCAACCGCATCGATCTCGTCGATAAAGATGAGACAAGGAGCGTGCTTCTTGCCCTGCTCGAACATGTCACGCACCCGACTGGCGCCCACGCCAACGAACATTTCGACGAAATCCGAACCACTGATAGTGAAGAACGGAACGCTGGCCTCTCCCGCAATGGCGCGGGCCAGCAGCGTTTTTCCTGTTCCTGGCGGACCTATCATCAGGACCCCCTTGGGGATATTTGCGCCCAGTTTCTGGAACTTGCGGGGATCCTTGAGGAAGTCGACAATCTCCCAGAGTTCTTCCTTGGCCTCCTGGATACCCGCCACATCCTTGAACGTCACCTTGTTCCCCTCCATGTTTATCATGCGCGCCTTGCTCTTGCCAAAGCTCATCGCTCCGCGACCGGCCTGTTTCATCTGGTGACGGAAGAGCAGGAAGAGCAGGACAATGAGGATCAGGATGGGCAGAAAGCTGAGCAGCACCGTCCGCAGGTAATTTGTCTCCGACCGGTAAGGCACCTTGCTGTTGAAAAGCATGTTAAGCTCTTCCTGCATGGCCATGATATTGACCGGGACGCGAATTTTCTTGGGTTTAGGATCAAGTTCTTCGATCTCCTTGCCTGTCAACCGAACCTTTGGTTGACGGGTTCCCATCAGGTAGGCATCTCCCGTCTTGGGGATGGCAGCAAGCTTGAGCGCATTCGCTCCCTCCAGGATCACTTCATGTCCGGCTACCCATTGTTCGAATTCAGCGAACGTGCTGTCTTGGTCTTCCAGGGCTGTAACATCCTCAGGCGGCACACTCTGCACGCGAGAGCCCAGCAATCTGGTCAGCTTGGGGCCGTCCAGATCAAGATTGATCCGGATCCGGAAAGACCGCGGCGCTTCGCCACTGCGGATGATCGTGGACTCCTCAGTCCGGTAGCCAACGATTTGCGCGTTGAACGAAGACTCATTGGTAACCACTTCTAGTGGGTACTGACCTACTCCCTTGACAATCCGCCCCTCCTCCAGATTGGTCTTGAACTCGCTGAAGGAAATCGATTTGCCCTTGCTGTTCCCGGCGCCAGAGAGGGCAATGGTCAGCAGACCGAGGGCGATGGCGAAGAGAACAAGGACCCGCCAATTGAATCCACCCGATTCACTCGGTTTGCGGGGGTCTTTGGGACCGGGGTTTGGGGGATGTTCGTCAGCCATGGAATCAGGGGGTCTTAGTCGACGGGCGCGGCTCAGGCCACATACGAAACTAAACCAATGACCTCAAAAGAAAATTTAAATCTTCGACACATAAGGACGTCAGGACTGTTAACGGGCGTCAACGACCTGCTGCAAACCCCGTGCCACCACCTCCACATGCCCGGAGTTGAGAGGATGAGGAACGATAATTCCAAGGATCAGTGGCCCATAGCGTGTATTGACGGGGATCACTTCCAGGACGAATTCAGGGGTCACTTTTATGTGCAAATTCCCAACCACCACTGTTCCGGCCTGCCGGTTGGCGGTATGGGAGGCCTGGGCCAGGGTTCGTGCCACCTGGTGCAGTTTGCTCGAATGGACCTCGTCGATGAGAACGCCTCCTCCTCGATCGAGCAGGAAAAACGATCTCGCCTGCACCGCCTCCCGGAGCCATGGACCGAAGGATCTGAGCCCGGAGATGAAGGGCGGACTGGCAGGTGAAGACGATGGAAACCCGGTCCCTGCTACCGGCGTGACCTGGGTCAGTTCCGCAGCCTCACCGGGATTCTCCGGGGAATGCGCCCGGGGTTCAAGCATTCCCCCTCGCTGCGCTAATTCCCTGGCCGCTGCCAGAGTGCGGCAGGCGCCCTCCTCTCCGGGGGGAGATTGTTGCTGGGAAACTGGCCGGGGGGACGACGAGCCCTCCACCTCATAGCCAACAAAGTCAGTGCCGAAAGCGGCCCCTTCGGGATCGGGAGGCGAAGCGAGCAGCGCATCTGCCATGCGCCGTAACTCACGGGCATCCACCCATGATTCAATTGGATCCATGTGCCCTCCTCAGCTTCACGATTCGCCTGCCTTGATGCAAAATTCCCTCCTCCTTGCCAAAACTAATCGGCGAATTCTGGAATGTTCTCAAAACTGTGTAGTCACGCCCAGTCTGCGCTCCACTTCGATCCGGAGATTATCGAATACACCCAGCATCGGGTCTCCCCCGTCCATCACCCCGGCCGGAACACCGCGGGCACTGGCCCTGATGAACAGGTCATCGCGGGGGATCACCGTCCGCATCACCATCTCCGGCGGAAGGATTGCCCGCAACGCCTGCACGGCATCCCGGCTCTCCGGGAGCCTGTTCTGCATCATGGTGAGCACTACTCCCAGGACTGTCAGCTGAGGATTGGCAATTCGCATCCGGGTCAGGGCTTCCAGCATCTTGGGAACGGAGCGTATCCCCAGCGGTTCGGCCTGCTGCGGGACCATGACCGCGTTGGCCGCAGAAAGTACATCGGCGGTGGCTCCAAAGAAACCGGCGGCGGTATCGACAATACAGACCTCAACGTCAAAGGAAGCCAGGTCTCGCAGAAAAGTGCGTAACCGGGGCAGGACTGCGCCGGGCGCAGATCCATTCAAGTCATAGACACTGGCCTGTCCTGCTGGAACCAGACTCAGAGTCTCAAGACGCGTCGGGACAATGAGATCCGCGACGCGCACTGCCGGATCGTCGATAAGATCGTAAAAACCTGATAACCTCCGACTCTGCCGGGTAAGGGACAATCCCACCGAACCCTGGGGATCGGAGTCCACGAGCATCGTGCGACGACCGCTCCTGGCAAAAGCATGAGCCAGGTTGATCGCGACCGTTGTCTTGCCGACTCCACCCTTCTGGCTCGAGATTGCGATCGTAATCACCAATGAGGACCTTGGGATGACTCTAACTCCCCTCCCCGGATCAAAAAGCCTTTTCTCCCAATCCCGCGGGCACCGCCATTCTACGGGCCGCAACAGGGGTTCCCGCCCCTTGAAAAGGGCACGTCTCTCCTGCCACCCCTCCAATCCCGGATCTCTCGGATAATCTGCTCCGCAACCCCGGCCTTGAAATTCGGTGTAGCAGACCTGTCTGAGAAATATTTTTGCGCCCTTCCCGCTATTCTTCACAGCCGCGCGTGTCCCCGTGCCATACTACTGTGTAAACACCTAGCTAAGGTGATAGTCCGAGAATGAATTCATTGGCCAAATCCGGTTCTTTTGCTCCACAATACGCACGTCAGCACCATACATGCCTTTCCGCTACATGAAGCCCATTTGCATCTCTCTCCTCCTGAGCCTCAGCACGAGCCTCCTCCTGGCAGACCGGATTCACTTCAATGATGGCCGCCCCTTCAAGGAAGGAAAGGTGATGCTGCAAACTCCCACCGTTCTGGAACTGAAATGGGAAAAGCGCCCCGGCATCTTCCAGACCGACCGCTACCTCAAGACAAGCATCGAACGGGTCGAGATCGACACCAAGGAAGACATTCAGTTCAGGAACATGGGAAAGTTAGTTCCGACCCCGGACCGCCTGACCCCCGAGGACTACTTGCGAAGAATGGCCAAGTGCACGGCCTTCCTTGAGATCTTTCCGAAAGGAGCGCACGCCCCCAAGGCGGAAATTATTCTAAAGACCCTCAAGCAGGAACACAAAAAGGCGGTCGCCGGCGGCCTCAAGCTGGACAACAAGTGGATCCCGCCTGAAGCACGTGAACGGGACCGCTACGCCATTGATGCCGGCATGGAATACTCCGATATGCTAGCCGCCAAGGAGGCCTCCAATCTCATGGTGACCATGCGGCATTTCGAGAAGATCAGTTCCGACTTTGCCGTCTCCGAGAACTATGCCAAGGCCCGTGAGGTGGCTATCGAGACTCTGAGGAGCTATGGACCGATTCTGCAACGTCAGATCAGTCAGGTGCAGTTCAAGAGACAGGAACGCGAACGTGCGCGAGCCACTCTTCCGGCAAACCTCCGCGGCCAAAACAAGGCCGCGCAAGACAAGGCTGATGCCGATTACCTCAAACTCGTCGGGCGCGAAACCAACGAACTGAAGACCAAGTGGGTGTCGCTGAATGAGTATCACAGCGACCCGATGCGCAAGGTCCTCAACACCGTCAAGAACACGCTCACCGCCCTTGAAAAGGAAGCGCCGTCCGAGAAGGAAACCTTCGCCGGCTCCCTCTACCGTGACGCCTGGGATGCGGCCCGGAGCAGTGATTTGGAAACAGGCGAGGAAATCCTGAAACAGCTCAAGTCACTCAAGGTGCCAGTCCACTATCTTGATCCGCTGGAAGAAGCCCTCACTCCTCCCGAGGAGCCCGAACCAAAGCCCGAGCCAAAGCCCGAGCCAAAGCCCGAGCCAAAGCCCGAGCCAAAGCCCGAACCGAAGCCC